>JBIKVP010000050.1:0-14066 GCA_044356745.1 Beijerinckiaceae bacterium
GGTGCGGTGGCGTTTCAAAAGCTCCTGACGTTGGTCTGGTTCTAAAAGCGTACCCATACCAAATTGGAATCAAAACAACCTTAATAAAAAGATAACGCCAACTCTTCACTCACGAGGGGTATAGAAAAGCGCATGCTAAGAAAAAAGCCATGACAGATCGCGCAAAAGTGGCTTTAAAAGATTACTTAGCTAGTCTCTAATTTCAGTGTTAGGCTGAGCATCGTGTCAATCGCGCCGCATATCTTGCCATCAAATCGACTTCCATATTCACGTCATCACCAACTTGACGTTTCCCCCACGTTGTAATCTCAAGCGTATGGGGAATGAGAAGTACGCTCAGTGTTTCGTCACCTTGCAAACCTTCAATAGTGTTAACCGTTAAAGATGTGCCATCAAGTGTGACCGAGCCTTTTTTCGCGATAAAGGGAGCAAGATCAGCAGGTATGGCAAACGTGAACTTCACGCTTTCCCCCATGCCATAAGCCGCATCTGTTACTCTCTCTCGGCCAACAATCTTTGCTTTTGCGTCAATGTGTCCTGTAACGATGTGCCCACCAAGTTCATCACCAATTTTTAAAGAACGCTCTAAATTGAGCTGCGTGCCAATTTGCCAGTCTTTTGCACTGGTAAGAGCCAACGTTTCAGCAGCAACATCGACATCAAACCATGTGAGGCCATTCTCGCGTCCTTTAGCAATCACGGTTAGGCAAGGGCCGCCACAGGCAATGGATGCACCAATCGCGATACCTTGAACATCGAAGTGACACACAATGCGAAAGCGCTTAAGATCATCAGAGCCTGAAACATGCGTAATCGTGCCAACTTCACAGATAATGCCTGTAAACATACCTAAAGCGTCCTCTCATAAAATGTGAATGTATCTCGACCAATGATCTCGCTTTTGATCATTTGAAGTGCGGTCTCAATATAGGTTTTCACATAGGGTCTTAAGGCAAGATAGCCAGTGGATTCGAGCGCTATTTCACTGCGAGACGTGATGAGCTCGTCTATGAGGCCTCGGGTTGCGAGGGCTTCTGCAATACGTGGCCCTCCTTCTGAAAACACACGCGTAATGCCGCGTTCTGCCAATGTACTTAAAACCATTTCTAGCGGGAGCTTAATATGCCCACCATCTTCTTTTGAAGGATTGCCACGCGTGATGCGATAAACATCTGCGGGCATCGGAATTATATCAAGCATTGGAAAATGCGATTTGAGATTTGCCCCACGTGCATCACTCTCAAGTGATGACACATAAAAAATCCAAGTCGGAATATCATGTGATGAGGCAAGTAAGCGCGATTCTTGCGGGATTAATAAGTGTGTATCAAGAATTACCCGAACAGGAGAGAGATGCTCCATGCCGGGTAAGCGCACATTAAGCATGGGATCGTCATTTAGCGCGGTTCCTGAACCAATCATGATCGCATCAGCTTTTGCGCGCATCATGTGCACATGCGCCATGGCGAGGGGAGAAGAAATTGGCAGAGCTTCGCGCTCTGCTGTTGCGGCATACCCATCAGCTGTCATCGCGAGTTTTAAAGTCACGGCAGGGCGCTTTTGTGTAACGCGTAAAATATGCCCGCGATGAGCGCGATAACCTTCGAGGGGTAACACATCGGTCACCACTTCAATCCCGGCTTCCCGCAACCGCTGATGGCCTTGTCCTGCAACACGTGCGTCTGGATCGCTTAAAGATGTAACGACACGTGTTATGCCTGATGAAATCAATGCGTCACAACATGGAGGAGTTTTGCCATGATGTGAACAAGGCTCCAAAGAGACATAAGCCGTCGCTCCTAAGGCTAAATCGCCTAATTTAGAGAGAGCAATACGCTCAGCATGGGGGCGTCCAGAGGGTTGTGTGATGCCAGTTGCCAGAATTCGTGGCTCATTATGAGTGTCATCAACTATCACCGCACCAACAGCAGGATTTGGCCATGTGCGACCCAAATGCCTTTCGCCCAAATTAAGTGCATGGCGCATGAGCGACTCATCCCAAGGCTTAAGATGCGAAGTGATTTTTTTAGAGGGAATGCGTGTCATCCGCTGCGAGTTCTCCGATGAGGGTTTCAAAATCACGGGTTTCGCGGAAGTTGCGATACACAGATGCGAACCTCACATATGCCACACCATCTAGATTTTTTAAACCTTCCATCACCAACTCACCAATAGTCTCGCTTGGAATTTCACCATCACCCAAACTTTCAAGCTGACGCACAATGCCATTAATCATGCGCTCAACACGTTCAGAATCAACAGGACGCTTGCGCAGCGCGATCTCAACAGACCGCACCAGTTTATCTCGTTCAAAAGGAATACGCTTGCCCGATCGCTTCACCACGATGAGTTCACGCAGTTGAACGCGTTCAAATGTTGTAAAACGCCCTCCACAATCTGGGCATACGCGCCGTCGCCTAATGGATGTATGATCATCAGAGGGACGCGAATCTTTCACTTGTGTATCGGGCGAACCGCAATATGGACAGCGCATGACAGTTATATCCTTACAAATATCCTTGAAGAGGGTGATTCTTGTGGGAGATTCTCATATCTTGTGAACGATAGCGTCTGAATGAAGCGTGCGATAGATATCCAATGAATAGCAAAAACAACAAACAGGGCAATTTTCATACTTTAGAAACCCTATTTTAAAATGCAAAAAGCAATAAAAGCGCATTTAGCCATGCGTTTAACGCAATCATGCCCCGCGATTAATGTATTGCTTGATGGATTATGAGCTTCAAAATATACACTTTAGAGCCTTATTACAGTGGTTTAACACATTTTAAACTATTAATATTCAGTGACTGTTAGTCATTGTGGCGCGCAAAGTGTCAGATTATGGCGACTTTGAGGCGTATGCTTATGCAGGTTTCTTGAAGTGTTGCGCTTTTGCGACAGACTCTTTGATGCTTTGTCGCTAAGTTGTGTCATCTTAATTTTGTTTGGAGGATACCATGAAGAAAATTTTACTTGCGGGCGTTGCTCTCATCGCTTCAGTCGCAGCAGCTTCAGCAGCTGACTTGCCATCACGCAAAGGTGCTCCACTTGCACCAGTATTTTATGCTTATAACTGGACAGGCTTTTATGTCGGTGTTCATGCTGGTTACACATGGGGTGATAACAACTTCAGCCGTACAGGGTTTACACCTGCATTCAATGGCCCAGTAGGTGCTGGTACAGTTCCTGTATCATTTGGTGATGACAGTGACGGTGGTTTCATCGGTGGCGGTCAAATTGGTTATAACCATCAAATCGGTTCGTTGGTTCTTGGCGTAGAGGCTGACTTGTCTTTCGCTGATCAAGATAAGACAACAACAGTTGCTCTTCCAGGTGCAGGCGTGTTCTCTCCTTCAACAACCGTTGGCAGGCACGACATGGATTGGTTTGGCACAGCGCGTGTTCGCGTTGGTTTCACACCAGTTGATCGTTTGCTTGTATACGCAACAGGGGGTCTTGCATTCGGTGATGTAAACCAATCTGTTCGCTTGACATTTAACCCAATTGCTGGTGGTGACTTCTTTGGTGCGACAAACGACACTAAAGCAGGCTGGACAGTCGGTGGTGGTCTTGAATACGCCTTCACAAACAACCTGACATTGAAAGGTGAATACCTGTATTATGATTTGGGTGATGAGAACATCGTTCTCACAGACTTGGCACGTTTCCCAGCTGACTCAGTGACCTACAACGTTGAAACAAAAGGCCATATCGTTCGCGCTGGTTTGAACTACAAATTCTAGAATTCAGGCTAGTTTGAATTTAAAGCCGCAGTGCACAAGCACTGCGGCTTTTTTTATGTGGTTTATGAGGACTTAGTCCTTAGGAATTTACGTATTTTTCCTGCATAAGCGGCTTTGATACTGTTGTACTCGCGGGAATCCCTGATATACAAGCAAGCAGAGATGCAAGGCGCAAGGTCTCTCTCCCCATGCGTCATTGCATCTCGAACATCTTCGCTTTTATACGTCTGGACGGGATGTCATAATCATGACGGCCATTGCCTTTTTCTTTTATTTGTTCGCGGGTATTACCGTTGCATCGAGCTTTATGGTCATTGCCTCGCGCAATCCTGTGCATTCAGTGCTGTATCTCATCCTTGCGTTCGTTAATGCGGCGGGACTCTTCCTGCTTATGGGTGCTGAGTTTCTCGCGATGATTCTCATCGTTGTTTATGTCGGTGCAGTGGCTGTACTTTTCTTGTTTGTCGTCATGATGCTGGATGTAGACTTTGCGCAGTTGCGCCAAGGATTTTTAAGTTATTTGCCCGTAGGTGGATTAATTGGTCTTATATTTCTCGTAGAGTTGATCATGGTTGTGGGGACATGGACGCTCAAACCTGAACTAATTAAAACACCATCCGCTGCCATTCCAGCCGCAGATAAAATTACGAATACAGAGGCACTGGGGCGGGTGCTTTATACCGATTACATTTTCTTTTTTCAGACTTCTGGGATCATTCTTCTTGTGGCGATGATTGGCGCGATTGTGCTCACGCTACGCGATCGTGAAGGTGTGAAACGTCAGGATATTTCAAAACAAGTCGCACGTAATAAAGAGACTGCGATGGAGATTAAAAAAGTCAATTTCCGTGAGGGGGTGTGATGAGCGCATTGTTTTTTAAACACGAAAATTTGCAAGATAAGGCAGTTTAAAACATGATTGGATTAACGCATTATCTCGTTGTTGCAGCAACGCTTTTTACGCTCGGGGTTCTTGGGATTTTTCTCAATCGCAAAAACGTCATCGTCATTCTTATGTCAGTTGAATTAATCTTGCTTGCGGTCAACATCAATCTTGTCGCGTTCTCAACGCATCTTAACGACATTGTTGGACAGGTGTTTGCGCTATTTATTCTGACTGTCGCTGCGGCTGAAGCGGCGATTGGTTTAGCTATTCTGGTGGTGTATTTCCGTAATCGTGGCTCGATTGCGGTTGAAGACATCAATCTGATGAAGGGTTAGAGCATGTCGCAACTGAATATTTATCACGCGATTGTTTTTTTACCGCTTCTCGGATTTTTGATTGCTGGCGCGTTTGGCCGCTTCATGAGTGCGCGGTTAAGCGAAGTGATCACAACAGGGCTGTTGTTTATCGCTGCAGGGTTATCGTGGCTTGCGTTTTTCAACATAGGTTTTGGTGATGTCGCTGTTGTTAAAGTGCCGCTTGCCAACTGGTTTAGTGTTGGTGACCTCAAAGTCGATTGGGCATTACGCATAGATACACTCACAGTTGTGATGCTGGTTGTAGTCAATTCCGTTTCAGCGCTCGTGCACCTTTATTCAATCGGTTACATGCATGAAGATCCGCATCGTGCTCGCTTTTTTGCATACTTATCGCTCTTTACTTTCGCGATGCTCATGCTGGTCACATCCGATAATTTGGTTCAAATGTTCTTTGGTTGGGAAGGCGTGGGGTTAGCGAGTTATCTCCTTATTGGCTTTTGGTATCATAAAGAGACTGCTAACGCCGCTTCAATTAAAGCGTTTGTCGTCAATCGCGTCGGTGATTTTGGCTTTGCTTTAGGCATTTTCCTCATTTTTGTGTTGACAGGGACAGTCGCTTTCGATGGCATTTTCGCTAAAGCACCTGAGCTCACCACAGTTACATTCAATTTCTTAGGTATGCAGTGGCACGCACTCACACTGGCATGTTTGCTATTATTCATGGGCGCAATGGGTAAATCAGCGCAATTTTTGCTTCATACATGGCTGCCTGATGCGATGGAAGGGCCGACACCTGTTTCTGCACTCATTCACGCAGCTACAATGGTGACGGCGGGTGTTGTGATGGTAGCGCGATTATCCCCCGTATTTGAATATGCACCCGTTGCGCTCACTGTGGTGACCGTTGTAGGTGCAGTCACGGCATTTTTTGCGGCAACGGTTGGCCTTGTGCAAAATGACATTAAGCG
Organism: Beijerinckiaceae bacterium; assembly: GCA_044356745.1. GTDB lineage: Bacteria > Pseudomonadota > Alphaproteobacteria > Rhizobiales > Beijerinckiaceae > JBIKVP01. The sequence goes on from JBIKVP010000050.1 coordinate 5,918, forward strand.
TGTGATCGCTTATTCAACCTGCTCGCAACTGGGCTATATGTTTGTTGCGCTTGGTTTAGGGGCTTATGCAGCGGGGGTGTTTCATCTTTTTACACACGCATTCTTTAAAGCACTTCTCTTTTTAGGGGCTGGCTCAGTGATTCATGCCATGCACCATGAGCAAGATATTCGCTATATGGGAGCATTGCGCAAATATATCCCCTTCACGATGGGTATGATGGCTATTGGTACGATTGCATTGACGGGGTTCCCTTACACAGCTGGTTATTTCTCGAAAGATGCAATTATTGAATCAGCATATGCGGCAACGGGTTCGGCTGCTGATCTCGCATTTATCCTCACGGTTCTTGCGGCACTCATGACATCATTTTACTCATGGCGGTTGTTCTTTTTAACGTTTTCGGGACAAGCGCGTTGGGGCAAACATGCCTCTCATCATGATGATGTGCATGATCACGGGCATGCTGACCATACACCGCATGAAAGTCCACTTGTCATGTTGATCCCGCTTATTCTTTTAGCGGGAGGAGCACTTGTCGCAGGAATCGCTTTCCACGAATATTTTATCGGCGATCATTACGATAAATTCTGGAAAGGTGCGCTGTTTACAAACAAAGATAATCATATTCTGCATGATATTCACAATGTGCCAGCATGGGTGAAATATTCACCGCTCGTTATGATGATTGCAGGGTTTGTGCTCGCTTATATCATGTATTTACGTGATCCAAGCCGTCCTGCAAAACTCGCAGCATCACAACCACTTCTCTACAAGTTTCTACTCAATAAGTGGTATTTTGATGAGCTTTATAATGTGCTTTTTGTGAAACCATCTCTTTGGATCGGTCGCCTGTTCTGGAAAAAGGGTGATGGTGCAACCATTGATGGGTTTGGGCCCGATGGTGTTGCTTCAAGCGTACAAATTCTGACAAATCGTATTGTACGCCTACAAACTGGATTTATGTATCACTATGCTTTCGCCATGTTGATGGGTGTTGCTGCACTTATGACATGGTACATCCTCGGCGGAGGGGGACACTGATGGGAATTCTCTCTGGCCTTTTAATTCTTCCGCTTATTGGTGCACTACTTATTCTTGTCTTACGCGGGGATGAGCGTTTTGTACGATCTAACGCGCTGTGGATTGCTTTAGCGACAACAGTTATAACATTTGCAGTTTCTCTTAAAGCTTGGTCACTTTTTGACGCATCATCACCAGCATTTCAGCTGGTTGAAACCTACCCTTGGCTCGCGCCCAACGTCTCATTCAAGCTTGGTGTCGATGGCTTTTCAATGCCGTTTATTCTGTTGACAACATTCTTAATGCCATTTTGCATTGTGGCGTCATGGGTTTCAATTCAGAAACGATTGAAAGAATATCTCATTGCTTTTCTTGTACTTGAGACACTGATGATTGGTGTGTTTTCTGCGCTTGATCTCATTTTGTTTTATATTTTCTTTGAAGCTGGTTTGATCCCAATGTTCCTTATTATTGGAATATGGGGCGGAAAACGGCGTATTTATGCCAGTTTTAAGTTCTTTCTTTACACGCTTCTCGGCTCACTTCTCATGCTTCTTGCGATCATGGCGATGTATTGGCAAGCGGGCACAACTGATATTGAAGCACTCCTGAAATACAAGTTTGCTGCATCTCTGCAGACATGGCTGTGGCTCGCATTTTTTGCATCCTTTGCTGTAAAAATGCCGATGTGGCCTGTGCATACATGGTTGCCTGACGCGCACGTTGAAGCGCCTACAGCAGGATCAGTCATTCTGGCGGCGATTTTACTTAAGATGGGGGGGTATGGTTTCATTCGCTTTTCCCTACCGATGTTTCCCGAAGCGTCACAGTATTTCGCACCATTCGTGATGACACTCTCTGTCATTGCCATTATTTACACATCCCTTGTTGCGCTTGTTCAGGAGGATATCAAAAAGCTGATCGCTTATTCCTCTGTTGCGCACATGGGTTTTGTGACTATGGGGCTATTTTCATTCAATGAACAAGGCATTCAAGGCGCAATGTTTCAGATGATCTCACACGGCTTTGTGTCAGGTGCACTGTTCTTGTGTGTTGGCGTGATTTATGATCGGATGCATACGCGTGAGATCAGTGCATACGGCGGTATTGTACAGCGTATGCCAGTTTATGCGGTTGTCTTTATGGTGTTCACGATGGCGAATGTTGGCTTGCCGGGAACGTCTGGGTTTGTCGGTGAGTTTTTGACCCTTGTTGGTGCGTTTAAATACAATCCATGGGTGGCATTTTTTGCAACATTTGGTGTCATTTTGTCAGCGGCTTATGCACTGTGGCTTTATCGACGCGTTGTGTTTGGCGAATTGGTTAAAGACTCGCTTAAAACGATCAAAGATCTCAATGCGCGCGAAGCGCTCATTCTTGCTCCGCTCGTCATTCTCACAATCTATTACGGTGTTCAACCGCAGGCGATTTTAGATGCGTTTGCCGCTTCAACAACTGCGCTGCTTAAAGTAACGTCTTTTGCCGCTGATAGCGCTTCACCTATCGCGACAGCGCTGTTTTCTTCAGCACCACCACTTTTGCCATAACAGGGGATTCTTCGTGACTGCTGCTCTCATCTTGCCTCAGCTACAATTAATTCTGCCAGAATTGGTGTTGGTGGGAGGTGCCTTGGCGTTAGTGCTGGTAGGTGCAATTCGTGGTGAGCGCTCTTTTACGCTGGTGACGATTTTATCCTACCTGTTGTTGATCATTGCCTTAGTTCTTGTCGTTCGTCAGCCTATGGCTGCAACAACAGCTTTTAACGGTGCATACATCGCGGATGGTTTTGGCCGCTTCATGAAAATTTTGACTTTGGCAGGTTCAGCACTATCACTCGCAATGGCAGTTGATTTTTTACGACGCGAAGGTATGGCAAAGTTTGAGTATCCCCTTTTAATCCTGCTCTCAACAGCTGGTATGATGTTAATGATTTCTGCGAATGATCTCATTTCGCTCTACTTGGGTCTCGAATTACAAAGTCTCTCGCTTTATGTGCTTGCAGCAATGAATCGTGATAATGCGCGTTCGGCTGAAGCGGGTCTGAAATATTTCGTTCTTGGGGCGCTTTCATCAGGTATGCTGCTCTATGGCGCATCCTTGCTTTATGGCTTTGCAGGAACAGTCTCTTTCCCAGGATTGGCCGCTGCGCTCAAAGATGGCACGCATATCGGTGTCATTTTTGGTGTTGTCTTTGTTGCGGCCGGCCTTGCGTTTAAAATGTCAGCTGTGCCATTTCACATGTGGACTCCAGATGTTTATGAAGGTGCACCGACGCCCGTAACAGCATTTTTTGCTTCGGCTCCTAAAGTTGCTGCTGTTGCCCTGACATTGCGTGTGTTTATTGATGCGCTTCCAGGACTTATTCATGAATGGCAGCAAATCATTGTGTTTATGGCGATTGCTTCAATGGTTTTAGGATCATTTGCTGCCATTGGGCAGGGCAACATTAAGCGTCTTCTGGCGTATTCATCGATCGGACACGTAGGTTTTGCATTGATTGGTTTAGCGACAGGCACGGTTGAAGGTGTTCAAGCTGTGCTCGTTTATATGGCGATTTATGTCATGATGACGGTTGGTGTATTCGCTTGCGTACTCTCATTACGCACATCCAAGGGGTTGGTTGAAGGCATTGACCGTTTAGGCGGGTTATCTAAAGCGCAACCGCTTCTTGCATTTTGTCTTGCGATGATGATGTTCTCACTTGCGGGTATTCCATGGCTGGCTGGTTTTTTTGCCAAGTTTTATGTGCTCGCTGCAGCTGTGAAAGTGAATATGCTTACGCTTGCAGTGATTGCCGTTTTAGCCAGTACGGTTGCTGCGTATTACTACTTACGTGTTGTGAAGGTAATCTATTTTGATGAGCCGCAAGAGACATTTGTAAGTGCGCCATTAGAGCTTAAAGTGATTATGGTTTTAACAACGCTTCTGGTCTTCTTATTTTGGCTTGCACCTGGTCCATTGTTGAAGTCCGCTCATATGGCTGCAAAATCGTTATTTTAATTTTTCTGAAAAGTTTCTACCGTGATTTTAAGCGGTCATGCATCATCATTAGGGTATCGCTTGCAACATATGCGGGAAGCAACATCTACTAATGATGTTGCTCTGCGCGCAGCTGAAACAGGTGATAGTGGCGCCTTATGGGTTGTTGCAGATCAACAAACACAAGGGCGCGGGAGGCATGGCCGAAGCTGGCATTCGCCTGAAGGTAATTTATTTGCCAGTCTTCTTCTTATTAATCCGTGTGATCCTATACTTGCAGCGCAACTTGGATTTGTTGCAGGTCTTGCGCTCCATGAAGCACTTAGCGGTGTTTCAAAAAATCTTGCAATGCGCTTAACGCTTAAATGGCCGAATGATGTGCTGCTTGATGGCGCAAAGTGTGCAGGGATTTTGCTCGAAGGGCATCGCTTGCCCAATCAAAACGCTTTTGCCGTGATTATTGGCATTGGGGTGAATATTGCTCATGCTCCCGCTGATATGCCATATCCTGCAACTGCTCTTCATAGACTTGACACGCGAGTAAACAGGGTAAGCTTATTTGAAGTGTTAAGTGATGCATTCTCACGGCGTTTTTTAGAGTGGCATAATCCACGCCAAGGTTTTGTTACTATACGTGAAGACTGGCTTGTTCATGCTGCGGGTTTAGGGGGGGCAATTACCCTGCGCCTTCCGCACCAAACCAAAACGGGTATCTTTGCTGGGCTTGATGCGTTTGGCCGTCTGGAACTACATCACCCTTCAACAAAAGCGATTGAATACCTCGATGCGGGTGATCTGTTTTTTGTGCAAGAATGAAACTTAAGGATTTGCCCCTCAAACGTCATAGGCGCTTACCTACATCAAGCTTGGCCATGACGAATAGGTAAGACTTGCCGCCTGTACATTTTTCACTCAAAATTGGATGTCGCACATCATGTGATGCCCTTGTAAAATCAATAGCATAGCTCGTATATTAATGATGGCACGATCCTTGCAAAGTTGAATTGCAATAGAAGGATTTTGCTGAAAATGCAGGCTAGTTTTTCCAAAAATTCACATGATACGATACATGATGCAAGCGTATCGTGGGCGCATATGTTACGGCTGCTTATTGTTTTACTCGTTGGTCTCATCACCGTTGTTTTGATGCTTGCGCACACGTCTGTGCAGGCACAGACAATGTCGCGGATTAAAGATCTGGCGAGCATTGAGGGCGTGCGTCAAAATCAGCTCATTGGCTATGGTCTTGTGGTTGGCCTCAATGGTACGGGTGATACACTCAATAATATTCCTTTTACAAAACAATCACTTCAGGCCATGTTAGAGCGCATGGGTGTTAATACCCGTGGCGCAACGATGCGTACGGCCAACGTTGCAGCAGTGATGGTGACGGCGAACCTTCCACCATTTGCGACGCAGGGGACACGTATTGATGTCACGGTGTCAGCGCTTGGTGATTCAAAATCGCTTCAAGGTGGTACTTTGCTTGTTACGCCTCTTTTAGGAGCGGATGGTGAGGTCTATGCAGTTTCACAAGGTGCGGTAACAATTGCAGGATTTAATGCTGAGGGAGATGCGGCAAAAATTACCCGTGGTGTTCCAACAGTCGGACGTATCGCGAATGGCGCCTTGATTGAGCGCGAGATTGAATTTCGCCTTGATGTGCAGAAAACGTTGCGCCTGTCATTGCGTAATCCTGATCTCACAACTGCACGTCGTATTGCCGCTTCTATTAATGATTTCATGGGCGCTGATACAGCTGAACCGATTGATCCTTCAACGGTCGCCATCCGTGTGCCTGAACGTTATCAAGGGAATATGATTCGATTGCTGACTGAAATTGAGCAGTTGCGCATTGAGCCAGATAATACTGCACGCATTATTATTGATGAGCGATCTGGGATTATCGTGATGGGCAAAGATGTGCGGGTTTCAACCGTTGCCGTCGCACAGGGCAATCTCACCGTCACAATCAGTGAAGTGCCCGAGGTTGTACAGCCTGAAGCCTTTTCAGAAGGGCAAACTGTCGTTATTCCGCGCACGGGTGTGAATGTGAACACCGGTGATAAAAACAAGCTCGCCATTGTGCGGGATAGCGTGACACTGCGTGATTTAGTCGATGGCCTTAATGCGTTAGGCATCGGCCCACGCGATATGATTGCGATTTTACAAGCCATTAAATCTGCAGGTGCTTTGCAGGCTGATATTGAAGTGATGTGATCTGGAGCATTTACAAGCAAAGTGGGAACCGTTTTGCGTTAAGTAAATGCTACAAAACAAAAAATAAAAAGGAAGATAAGATATGGCCGCACCGATACCCGCTCTCGCTTTAGGCCTGAATGTTGCGGGCAATCTGATCAATCAGATTGGCAAAGGCATTAATAGTGCCAATAAAGACGCATCCTCTCAAGCGAGCAAACTTGATCCTATGCTGGAAGCCAAACTAGCTAAGCTTGATCCTGCCGTTCAGCAAAAGCTGAAAGCAAAGGCGCAGGAATTTGAGACAGTATTTCTTGAAAATATGTTGGCGCACATCACAGAAAGCGCTGGTGAAGAGGGGCCTCTCGGCGATAACGGTACGGGTGGAAACAATTACAAATCTATGCTGGTCAATGAGTACGCTAAAACGATGTCGCAATCAGGCGGTGTTGGATTATCGAATAACATTTTGCGTGAGCTTGTAAAGTTGCAAGAAGCGAAAGGGTGAGACCAAGAATATCATAAGCGTCGCTTCAGTGTTCGTAATGACAATACATTTTCAAAAGGACAATAGCCATGATGACACAACATCAACAGTCTCAGACACTTCTCGATGTGACATCGCCTCTTGCAGCGCAAGAATTACTCGTTGGGGCGATGAGTGCCATTCAAACGCTTAAAGTTGTGCTGGAGCATGAAACCAGGCTGATGAAATTAGGTCGTGTACGTCAGGCGCTTGAATTAACTGAACAAAAAGAAGCGGCAAGCAAACTTTACATGATCACTTTGGAGCGTGTTAAAGCCAATATGCTTGCGCTAAAACGTTTTGCATCTGACAGATTGGTTCAGCTCAAAAAATGTCATGTAGAGTTTCAAAGCATCTTGGAAGAAAACAAGATGATTCTTGTGACAACAAAAGCAGTTACAGAAGACCTTATTCGATCTGTCGCGCAAGAGACGCAAAGTAAAAAACAGCTTGTTGGTTATAATCAGGGACGCTCAAGCGTTAAATCACTTGCAAATACAGGTGGTTTCTTTGTTGAAAAACGTGCCTGATAAGCGATTGCATCATGTTTGAATTCTTTCACTATTTTCATTAAGTTTCATTGAGTTGCTTAATCAATGATTAGTTGTGCTTTATAACCTCATTTTTAAATATTTGCGTTATTTTTAAATTGTACGCGAGAAGTGCGTACCCGAAATAGCGTGATCGTGAGAGAAAAAATCATGGCTGTTCGGTACTTTGTTTGAACACCCTGCATGTCAAAGTGCTCTGTTGTGTTCAGAAAAGGAGAGAGCCATGGAGATTGGCATTACCCCACGTGCGTCACCCGTGACGGTTTCGTCACCGGCCGCAATACGTCCTGAAAGCGCCCCATCAGTGCAAGCTGTACGAACGGAGCTTACAACAACGCGTGCCGTGACAGCGAATAATGAAACACAGCAAATTCGCTCCGACGTAAATACGGCACGTCCTGAAACAAGCGCAACATCACGCGCAGTTCAAGATGCTCAAACGCGAACAGCGACACTTGATCGGGCGCTTAGTTTTGATACACGCACAAATGAAGTTATTTTTCAGGTGCTTAATCAAAATACTGGCGAAGTTGTGAGGCAAATTCCTGAAGAATCAGTGCTCAAAATGCGCGCAATTTATCGAGAGGCGGCGCAAAAGGCATCAGAGCAAGTCGTGTCTTTAGGTACATCATCAAATGCGTCACAGTCGGTAAAGCAAGTTGCGGAACGCGTTGCGTAGAACGTGCTGAAAAATTGGTTGGTCATCACCGGACTTGATCCGGTGATTGCGATAAATTTATACATGGTTTCTATACCCCTCGTGAGTGAAGAGTTGGCGTTATCTTTTTATTAAGGTTGTTTTGATTCCAATTTGGTATGGGTACGCTTTTAGAACCAGACCAACGTCAGGAGCTTTTGAAACGCCACCGCACC
>JBIKVP010000123.1:0-4013 GCA_044356745.1 Beijerinckiaceae bacterium
CGTTGATCCGGTTCTAAAAGCGTACCCATACCAAATTGGAATCAAAACAACCTTAATAAAAAGATAACGCCAACTCTTCACTCACGAGGGGTATACTTACATATCCTTTTGCAGCCCAATATTTTCCAAGAAAGCCATTATTTTCTCGTGATCCTCCAAGGCCATGGCTGAATAAAATAACAGGCTTTGGCCCGTGGGATTGATCAAGGTAAACTCGAATTGGAATAGCGCATTTTCGTGCGCTATCGTATATAGAATCGTCAATAATTTTGATAATTTTACCGTTATGTACAATCTCGGATGCTTTTTTATTATTCGCTTCTGATTGTGCTGGAGCAATCGTTATGATTGATGTTATAAAAATAAGTATATAGAAGATATAGCCTTTTTTCATAAAAATATATTCTCTGAATTTAAATATTATAAAGAGCCTAATAATTACTTTGATGAGTATGTCTAACATTGTTTAAAATAAATACACGAATAGCGGAGGATAAATTTTCTTTATTCCTCATTTTGTCGATCTGCGTAACCAGCTCATCAGCACTTACATTCTGCCGTTTTGCAATTTTTTTTAATTCATCCCAGAATGGCTCTTCAAGCGTAATGCTGGTGCGATGTCCTGCAATAGTCATAGAGCGTTTGATAGGCATTAATCATTCTCACCTGATGGCTCTGTCTGATGAGTGGATGAAGCATCACCGTTTGTGTGAGGTGTTTCACGTCGATGAGCATCAAGCTTGCGCGTTTCCAAATCTTGAACTGCTTTTTGCGCTTTCAAATCCTGTTTCGAGCGTCCAAATGTCAGGCGATTTTGCTCCGCCTCTATCTCTTTTTCACGACGTTTTTGTGTTTTGCGGGCGCGGCGCAGATTAATAATCTCGGCCATATGTCACCTGCTTTCAAATGCAGCATGTTTCAAACTGAACAAACAATTTTAAGAGTATGCTCTAGTTATCATCATCAGCTGCTGTTGAGCGACGGCGAAACGCATCCAGACTAACGACCGTTGCCCCTGCATCGGCTTCGTCCTGTTCAGCAGGGGCGCCAGCAGATGCTTTTGACTCTACATCATCAGATGATTTGACTTTCTTTGCTTTTTTGGCAGTTTCTTTTGTGGAAATTGGCTTTGAAGCGGTATCTTGATCATGAGTGTTGCGCTCTTTAACGGCACGTGGAGCAGAGCGTTTTGCAGGATGTAAGCGCTGAACGGTGTCAGTCGTATCATTTGCAAAGTCATCGCCATCATTCATCGACTCGCCCGGCTCTTCATCGGGCACTTCACCGATTTCAAACTTTAAACCAAACTGAACGGATGGATCAAAAAATGCAGTAATGGCATCAAAGGGTATCAGCAGCTTTTCAGGAATTCCTGAAAAGGATAAGCCAACTTCAAACGTGTGTTCTGTCACAGATAATTCCCAGAACTGATGCTGGAGCACAATCGTCATCTCATCGGGATATTTTTCCCGCAAGCGTGAAGACACACGCACACCCGGTGCATCAGTGCGGAAGGAGATGAAGAAATGATGTTCAGCAGGCAAACCATGTTGAACCACATCAGTGAGCACTTTGCGCAGAACTGACTTCAGCGCATTTTGAACTAAAAGATCATAACGGATTTTATCGTGTGACATGCTGCTATCGAATCATAGGTTTAAAATGATGTAAGTCAATTCTTCAACACAATACAATTCTTTCACAACATCTATCCAGCTTCTTTTTTGTAAAAATATTTTACGATCATACTGTTAGCGTAAAATGTGGCTTAAGGTGCTGTAAATATGATTTTTTTGGCATAAAAAAAGTGGAGGCTTCTGTTGCCAGGTGCCTCCGAACCCCGCCTTGGGAGCTAAATCCCAAGGACTTTAGGCGACAACGTTAGGCTGCAAGAACGCGAGCTTCACGGTTGTCATTAGCTGCTGTAAAGTTGGCAACTAGTTTTGAGCCCGATAACGGCGGTACAATGCCGAGCAAAAGTTCACCCTTTACACCCTCGTCGATCCTGTTTCGTCCCCATCAAAAAAACCATATTGTGCTTGGTTTTTATGGTGGAGACGCCGGGTACCGCCCCCGGGTCCGAATGGCTTATTCTGATGCGCGTTTATCGCCATAGTCACTGACGTGACGTGTTTAATATAAGCTATATTCATGTAAAAGAGAAGGCAAAAAACGCTTAGAACACTTCTTAAAAAGCATTTGATGGCATAGTCTTTGTAAAATTGCTCAATTTAAACTTTTAAATCACCCCCCATTACATTGCGGACATTATCCTAAAAGATAGATTGAATTGCTCTCAATTATAAAGCAAAATATTATCCATAATAATTAATAAAACAAGAGGAGAGTGTTATGTCTTGGGATCATAGTTTAACTACAGATTGTGGGCAATATTCTTATCCGTGTAGTGATATAACTGAGCACGGTAGTCATGAAGATGATTTTATCAAAGGTTGCTGTGGTAACGATAAGCTTTTCGGAAATGGTGGCGATGATGAAATATTGGGCGATTCTGGCAATGACTTAATATCAGGCGGTCCTGGAAATGATTTAATAGATGGTGGCTGGGGCAATGATGAGATTAAGGGTGATGAGGGCGATGATTGGTTGATAGGGGGTTGGGGAAATGACAAAATATCAGGCGGTTCTGGTGATGACAAGCTTGATGGAGGTTGGGGTAATGATCAAATCAAAGGCGATGAAGGTGATGATTGGCTGATTGGCGGCTGGGGTGACGACAAGCTCAATGGTGGATCAGGCCATAATAAACTTGAAGGCGGGTGGGGTAACGATAATTTTTATATCGATTCAGGAAGTGGTGGAGAAATTTCTGGAGGACAAGATTATGACGTTGTTCATTTTCAGATGTGTAAAGACGATTACACCATTGGCGAAGACTGCAATGGTCGATATGTGCAAGAAAATTGCAACGATGCACGGACATACATTGACGATGATGTCGAACACGTAACCTTTGGCGATGGTGAAAGTATGTGTTGGTGATTTAATTAATTATAAAAAGTTAAACGCTTCATTTGACTCGACATCAAGAGCTGCTTCTGGCAGCTCTTTTTTTATACCCGTTCAATGAGGTTATATAAATGCTTTTTGATAACGATCGTCCTTTCACATTGATTGCAGGCCCTTGCGTTTTAGAGAGCCGCGATCATGCGGTTGAAATGGCTCAGGCACTGTGTGAAATCACCTCCCGATTGGGGTTAGCATTTGTTTTTAAGGCCTCTTTTGATAAAGCGAACCGCACATCGCTTTCTGGTATTCGCGGTATCGGATTGGACGAATCATTGCCTATCTTTGCCGAAATAAAATCGCGATTTGCTGTGCCTGTGACCAGTGATGTTCATTCTCCCGAACAATGTACACGCGCAGCGGAAGTAATCGACATTTTGCAAATTCCGGCATTTCTCTCACGGCAGACTGATTTGCTTGTTGCCGCAGCGCAAACAGGGCGGATTGTGAATATCAAGAAGGGGCAGTTTCTAGCACCATGGGATATGAAGCATGCCGTGGCCAAAGTGCGCGAAGCTGGAAATCAACATGTGCTGGTCACAGAGCGCGGTGCATCATTCGGCTACAACACACTAGTGTCTGATATGCGCTCGCTGCCGATCATGGCGCAAGAGTGTCAGTGCCCTGTCATTTTTGATGCAACACATTCCGTTCAGCAACCGGGCGGCAGGGGCGGCTCATCAGGTGGTCAACGTGAGTTTGTGCCCGTTCTCGCACGTGCAGCCGTTGCCGTTGGTGTGGCAGGTGTTTTTATTGAGACGCATCCTGATCCAGATCATGCACCATCGGATGGCCCAAATATGGTTCCGCTTCATCAGCTTGAAGCTTTACTCAAACAACTCATTGCGATTGATCAGGTTATTAAATATATACCCCTCACATTTGAAGAGTTGGTGTCTGAAGTATTTTGAAGTTATCGGATAGGCGGTCAACCCATAATCGTGCTTTTTGCGGAAAAGTGGTATTCAGGAAGCCAAGGATGGCCT
>JBIKVP010000124.1:0-3964 GCA_044356745.1 Beijerinckiaceae bacterium
GTGAAGGCCATCCTTGGCTTCCTGAATACCACTTTTCCGCAAAAAGCACGATTATGGGTTGACCGCCTATCCGATAACTTCAAAATACTTCAGACACCAACTCTTCAAATGTGAGGGGTATAGAACTGTTTTGATGCGTGAAAATTCTTATTTTAGCTCTCATCACACCCTATAATTAGTTTAACATAGTTAACGCCGTTAACCTTTGAAACGTGGTTAAATTTACCGTGTTCAGACAACTCGATTGCATTGAAAACTTATTTCGTATTATATAGAGACACTTGCTGCTTTGAAATGAAACACCTGTCTCAGGTTGGAACAAATCAAGCGCTAGTAGTGCCAAACACAAAACCGAGGTAACGCGGTTTTCTTTTTGATACTTTTACATGACGGCGACTTATTATTGTACATTGCGACTCACATTTTTTCCTCAAGCCCGACTTTTTAGTCGGGCTTTTTTTGTGTGTACCTATAAGTTTTAAATATTGTTACTGATGTTTAGCCTTGCCTTGCGGTGAAGAAGCGGCAAGAGATTTGACATCAAAAGGAACTTCAACATCACCTGATTTAGCAAATGTCAGTTTAAGGTTGATCACTTCACCCTCTTTAAGAGGACGCTTCAAGTTCATAAGCATCAGATGATAGCCACCTGGTTTAAGCTCAACACCGTCTTTCGCAGGAATAGGCAGCCCATTTTCCAGCTCGCGCATCTTCATAACATCGCCAACCATTTTCATTTCATGAATTTCAACGCGCTCTGATACATCGGTTGATGCTTTTATAAGTGTATCGTCCTCGCCCGCATTTACAATCATAAGATAGCCAGCGCCAACTTTTGCGCCCTTAACAGTTGCCCGCGCCCATGGCGATGTGAATGTGAGCTGCCCATGTGCAAAACTTTTTGCGTCTGGGCTGAGTGTTGTTTGCGTCGTCTCTGCTGAATGAGGCGTTTTTGTGCCATCATGATCAGCATGCGCTGGAAGAACTAACACAGCTTGGAATATGCTCGCTACCAGCGACAAGCCTAAAAACCCGCGACCTATATGATAATACGCCATCTGATAATTCCTTCAACAATCTGATTACTGTTTTATAGTGCTTAGACATAAACCGATTCTTAAAGATAAGCGAAGCTTAGCTAGAATCATCCAAAAAGACGGTCAAAAGCCGCAGGTTGGGTTGGTGGCATAAAAATATGGTGGGCGCGACAGGGATTGAACCTCATAGGTGCAGGCGAAGCCGAGCCGGCAAATAAAAAAGTTCAATCAAAACGTCAACAAAAATGGTCGGTGCATAGGGATTGAACCTGTGCCCCCTCGTGTGTGAAGCGAATGCTCTTCCGCTGAGCTAAGGTCTATAAAACCATTTTTCTTTAACGACATGGCATAAAGCTTTGAAACGCGCAAAGCTGTTGAGCAACCGATGTTCCCTTATCGTTCTAATCTGCTAAAAGATGATTACCAATGATTCGAAAGGTATTTTACGTGATACAATTGAAAAAAGCGCTCACCTTTGTGTTGGTTATGACGTGGAGTATTTTAGTTAGCGCAGCACATGCGCAACCTTCACACTTACCTGCGACTGAATGGCGTCACGGTTTATCGTTGCTGGGAACACCAAAATACGCAGCTGATTTTAAGCATTTTGATTATGTCAATCCAAATGCACCTAAAAAGGGTGCCCTGCGGCTTGGCTCGCTTGGCACATTCGATAGTTTTAATCTCATTGTCTCAGACCTTAAAGGTGATGTTGAAGATAATATAGGGCGCATCTATGACACATTGATGGTCGCATCACTTGATGAAGTCGGAACGGAGTATGGGCTTATTGCTGAAAGCGTGAAACACCCTGCTGATTACTCAAGTGTCACTTATAAACTGCGTGAAACTGCTCGTTGGCATGATGGAAAGCCCATAACACCTCAAGATGTGATTTTTTCGCTCAACACATTTAAAAAACATAGTCCCTTTCGGGCGCTTTATTACAAGAACGTCAGCGAGGCACGCGAGACAGGGGCACGTGAAGTAACATTCTTTTTTGATCAAACAGGCAATCGCGAGTTACCACAAATCATTGGTCAAATGCCCATACTACCAAAACATTGGTGGGAAGGAAAAACACAGGACGGCAATCCGCGCAATGTCGCTGAAACGTCCCTTGAAGTTCCGTTGGGATCAGGAGCCTATCGCTTAAAATCATTCGATATGGGGCGCTCTACAACATATGAACGTGTTAGCGATTATTGGGGACGTGATTTGCCTGTTAATGTGGGTAAACACAATTTCGATCAAATAACCATTGAATATTACCGCGATACCACGGTGTTGCTTGAGGCCTTTAAAGCGGATAAATTTGATTGGCGCGCCGAAAATAGTGCCAAAAACTGGGCAACCGGATATGATTTTCCGGCTGTAAAAGAGGGTAAAATCAAGCTTGAGCAATTCCCAAATCGCGCGACAGGCGTGATGCAGGCCTTTGTGCTCAATTTACGCCGTGACATGTTTCAAGATGAGCGTGTGCGCCGTGCACTTAATCTTGCATTTGATTATGAATCGATTAATCGCACAATTTTTTATGGGCAATATCAGCGCATTACATCCTTTTTTCAAGGCACTGAACTTGCGAGCAGCGGTTTACCAGATGAAAAAGAACGTGCTCTTTTAGAGCCACTTCGCAACCAAATTCCGCCAAGCGTTTTTACAACCCCTTACACAAATCCCGTATCGCAAACGCAAGAACAGCATCGCCAAAATTTACGGGAGGCTCACCGTTTACTGACTGAAGCAGGACTGATTTTGAGACCCGATCGCAAGCGCCTTAAGAAAGACGGCAAAGAGGTCTTTAAAATTGAGTTTCTTGGCTTTGATGCATCTCTTGAGCGCTATGTCCTGCCTTTCAAAAGCGCTTTAGAGAGCTTAGGCATTGAGGTTAGTTTGCGAATCGTTGATCTTGCGCAATATCAAAATCGCTTACGCAATTTTGATTATGATATGTTGACCACTGTGTGGGGACAATCTCTCTCACCGGGTAACGAACAGCGTGAATTTTGGGGGATCGCCTCTGCAGACCGTCAGGGTACACGCAACCTTGCGGGCATTAAAAACCCAGCCGTTGACGCACTCATTGAAAAAGTGATTTTTGCGCCAACACGTGAAGATCAGATTGCTGCTGTCAAAGCGCTTGATCGCGTGCTCTTACATAATCACTATGTCATTCCACAATGGACCTATGGCTTTGAGCGCACAGCGCGGTGGGATCGTTTTGAGCGTCCGCAAGAGCTTCCTCGCTATGGCGCATCCGCATTTCCCGATGTTTGGTGGACAAAATAACGCCACTTTTACAATCTGTTAAAAATACCGTGCGAAAGTCAGTTTATGGCGATTTTCTCTGTATCAACAAAATCATTTCTGAAGCGTGGCGTGCTGATCTTGGGGCTTTATAGCTTATCCGCGGCGGCTGTGGGTTATTTTATACATCATGCACACCATGGCGAGCGTGGGTTAAGTACAAAGCAGGATCTGCTTGATCAAATTGCGCTTTTGCAACAAGAATACGACGAACTTAAAGACACAAAGTCCACATGGGCGCAAAAACTCTCTATGCTTCATGATGAAGGCATTGAAAAAGATCTTCTGGATGAGCGCACCCGCGCCACACTTGGGCGCGTGCATAAATCTGATGTCGTGGTGCTGATACGCCCTTAATATGAACCCTTAGTCGTTGTATCTATGCTTTCATAAGCGTTTTGAACGTTTTATGGCAAATTCACCGTCTGCCGTGTTACCGTTTGCCCTGTCGCTGCGCATTAAATTTTGATATTTTAAACTGGTTCAGAGCTTGTATACCCCTCGTGAGTGAAGAGTTGGCGTTATCTTTTTATTAAGGTTGTTTTGATTCCAATTTGGTATGGGTACGCTTTTAGAACCGGATCAACGGCAGGAGCTTTTGAAACGCCACCGCACCG
>JBIKVP010000051.1:0-13682 GCA_044356745.1 Beijerinckiaceae bacterium
GGTGCGGTGGCGTTTCAAAAGCTCCTGACGTTGGTCTGGTTCTAAAAGCGTACCCATACCAAATTGGAATCAAAACAACCTTAATAAAAAGATAACGCCAACTCTTCACTCACGAGGGGTATATATTCATAAGAACCCTATACTAAGGAATCTCACGCTACGCATGAACTATGCCAGACATGACGGTTACGCTTCCAGCTTTTATATTACGCCACCGTTCATATACCTCGGCAGCCAATGTTCATGCACACGGCTTAAGAGTGCGACGGGTAAGGGCTTTTCGTTCGCTAATACGAGCATATCTCCGCCCGTTAAACCAAGACATAACGCAGGGACATTTGCATTTTGCGCCTTAGCCATGATTTGATCAACTTCAGATTGATTGATGGCGATGACATAACGCGCTTGATCTTCACCAAACAGTACGCCGTGTAGCGCACCATTAGGCAGCGTATCAATCACCGCGCCGATGTTTGAAGAAATTGCCATTTCAGCAAGTGCAACCGCTAAGCCACCATCTGAACAGTCGTGAACATGGCTTACAAGCCCTGTTTCAATCAACTCACGGACAAATTCACCATTGCGACGCTCAACGTTTAAATCAACGGGTGGCGGTGCACCCTCTTCACATTTACATATTTCGCGCAAATAAAGGGACTGTCCAAGCCAACCTTGTGTTTCGCCAATCAAAATGATCGCCTGCCCTGCTTCACCGAATGTAGCTTTGGCGTGACGCGTCACATTAGATAACAAACCCACTCCGCCAATGGTTGGGGTTGGCAGAATCCCCTGCCCGTTCGTTTCATTGTAAAGCGAGACGTTGCCTGACACGACAGGAAAATCGAGCGCTAAACAAGCCTCTGATATACCTTTAAGACAACCAACGAACTGCCCCATAATTTCAGGCTTTTCAGGATTCCCGAAGTTGAGGTTGTCGGTTATGGCGAGTGGTGTTGCTCCAACAGCGCACAAATTACGCCATGCTTCGGCAACGGCTTGCCGCCCCCCTTGCACAGGGTCAGCTTCACAATAACGCGGTGTCACATCTGTGGTCATGGCCAAACCCTTTGGCCCCTCCATAATGCGCACAATCCCAGCATCGCCCCCCGGCGTTTGCACTGCGTTGCCCTGAATGAGCGTATCATATTGCTCATAAACCCAGCGTTTTGAACACAAATCGGGTGAGCCAAGCAGCGTCACAAGCGCATCGCTATGGGACATCGGCGGCGTGATATTCTGAGCGAGAACCACTTCGCGCGGCTTGCTCGCCACCCAAGGACGCTCATAAAGCGGAGCTTCGTCCCCCAATTCTTTAATCGGCAGATCAGCCATCACCTCGCCTTGGTGCTTCACGACGAAGCGGAGCGTATCAGTTGTTTTGCCAATGACTGCAAAATCAAGTCCCCATTTTTTGAAAATGGCTTCAGCTTGTTTTTCTTTGAGGGGATCAAGCACCATCAACATGCGCTCCTGACTTTCAGAAAGCATCATCTCATAAGCACTCATACCCTCTTCGCGGCAAGGGACTTTATCTAAATCAAGCTCAATGCCAAGATCACCTTTTGCGCCCATTTCCACCGCTGAACAGGTGAGACCCGCCGCGCCCATATCTTGAATGGCAATCACGGAACCAGAAGCCATCAGTTCTAAACATGCTTCCAAAAGCAGTTTTTCCGCAAACGGATCACCTACCTGAACCGTAGGACGCTTTTCATCTGAGGCATCATCAAATTCAGCCGAAGCCATGGTCGCGCCGTGGATGCCATCGCGCCCTGTTTTTGAGCCTAAATACACAATCGGATTGCCGACGCCTGTAGCTTTAGCGTAAAAAATCTCATCGGCCTTCGCCAAGCCCACCGCCATCGCATTGACGAGGTTATTACCATTGTAACGTGGATGAAACCCGACAGACCCACCAACGGTCGGCACACCAAATGAATTGCCATACCCACCAACACCTGCGACAACACCAGAGACGAGATGCCGCGTTTTAGGGTGATTGGGTTCACCAAAGCGCAAAAAATTCAGCGCAGCAATGGGTCGCGCACCCATTGTAAACACATCGCGCAAAATACCACCGACACCTGTCGCTGCACCCTGATAAGGCTCTATGAATGAGGGGTGATTATGGCTTTCCATCTTAAACACCACCGCCATGCCATCGCCAATATCAATGACACCTGCATTCTCGCCTGGCCCTTGAATCACCCACGGCGCTTTGGTGGGGAGCCCACGTAAATGAAAGCGTGAGGATTTATATGAACAATGCTCATTCCACATTGCGGAAACGATTCCTAACTCCGTAAAAGTTGGCTCGCGCCCAATCAGATCAACGAAGCGCTGATACTCATCGGGCTTAAGACCATGCGATGCAACGAGTTCAGGAGTGATACGAAGAGCGTTAGGAATCATAACCAGCCTTTACTGAATTTACGGGTATCGCGTTAGGACACATCAAAAAACGATTAACGCCTTTTGCACCTTGTCGCAATGCGGATCAACTTTTTTGAAACCTTAACAACATTGTTTATGATGAACCATAAAATGATGCAATTTGTATCATTGTGATACAAAACCTCATGGCACGTTTCTCGCGTTTCTCGTCTCAAACAGATGAGAGATGTATGACGATGAAACAGATCCAGAAATTTCGCAACGACATTAACGGTTCGACAGCTATGGTATTCGCCCTGTCGATTGTCCCAGTTTTCGGAATGGCAGGTGCAGCACTTGATTATAGCCGTGCTGGAGCTGTTAAGACTCACATGCAGCGCGCCGTTGATTCGACTGCCCTTTTATTAGGACGTGATGCACCACAATTGAGCGAAGCGCAGCTTCAAGCGCGTGGTCTTCAGGTCTTTAATACCCAGATGGGTAACCCCCACAATGCGCAATTAACAAACGTTCAAATTACCCGCGATCAAAGCACGGTTCGTGTGGTTGCCCAAGCAAGTGTGCCAACTGTTATTGCAAAAATTTTGGGTAAAGAGCGCACAATTGTTAATGCTGATTCGTCAGTTATCTGGGGCGCGCCAAACACGGAAGTTGCTTTAGCGATTGATACAACAGGTTCCATGCGCAACGATATGGATGCGCTTAAAGTGGCTTCTGAAGATTTTACCAATACAATTCTATCCGCAAGTGACGGGAATAACATTCGCATGTCACTTGTGCCTTATGTGGCGAGTGTCAACGTGGGGCGCAATTTTCCGTTAAGCGCCGTTGATACACGAGGCGAATCGCGTTGGCATGCTCAAGCCCTCAAAGGGCGTTGGATCTCTTACCTTACAGGATGCAACGCTAATCCTTTTGGAACACCTTCAGCTGGTGGCGGCACACCTTGGACTCCCCCGCCTGTTGAGCCAGGCCCTCGTGGATCGGACCGCGCTGACATGCGCCACAGCTTACCTTATACATTTGCCGGTATCGCAAATACACTATTTGGTATTTCAAGCGCACAGGCACAATCTGCTCCAAATGTCACACCTGATACTAACCCGCTCACTTATGGCGGAACAAACTATTCTCCCGGCGCTCCTTACGTTCAAAATGGTGAGACCGGTTTTGTACCCAATGGCTTCTCAACAGCCAATAACTGCTGGCTTAGAAATCCAACACGGATTAGCCACCTTGATTTATTCGATCGCATTGGTGCACGTTGGAAAGGATGCGTTGAAGCACGCCCTGAGCCATTTGATGTAACCGATGAAAGACCTCGTAACGGCTCACCTGATACATTGTTTGTGCCTTATTTCTGGCCAGATGAGCCAGGCAAGACTGGTGAAAAAACCGCCTATATTAACAATTACATGAATGATTTACCAACAGCGCGCGGCTGGCAGGTTGATTGGGATGATCAAAAACATGGCAATCTTCTCAAATATATGCCGACGAATCGTCCAACAATAGTTGAAACAGGCTCGAAAACGCTTGGTCCTAACGCTGGCTGTCCTGAAGAGTTGCTTCGTCTCACTGCCAATAAACGTGAATTGATTGATCAAATTCGTCGTTTAACTCACGTTGAAAGTGGCGGTACAATCGCTTCAGAAGGTGTGATGTGGGGGTGGCGCACCTTATCACCTGATAGTGTTTTCGCAGATGGACGCCCATACAAACAAGCGCGTAAATTTCTTGTACTAATGTCAGATGGTATCAATTCATTGCAAGAAAACAACCGTCATGGTCCTACAAAAACAGACTATTCAGCTTATGGCTATCTTAAAAATGGACGCTTTATGAAAAACGGCGCTCGTACTGAACAGTTTGTTGATGCAGAAAACTACCTTACTGAACGCATGGCTCTAGCTTGTAAAAATGCTAAAGAAACTGGGGTTGAAGTTTACACAATCCTTTATCGTGAAACGAGCTCAACTGGACGTGATGCGATGCGTGACTGTGCATCTACTGCGCAAAAAGCGTTTTTCGCCAGCAATCAATCAGAGCTACGTCAAGTATTCAATACGATTGCAAGTGAGATCGTCAAATTACGCATCACAAAATAAAGCCCTAAAGCATTATAAAGTTATAAAAAAGCACCTGATAAGGGGGCTTTTTTATATGTTAATATGGAGAATGATCAAACATACGCGCTTCAAGTCTTGGCCACTTCCCTGTCATGTGTACATTTAAAGGCGATTGATGCAATGAATTAGTTTTTTGATCTTGATCTATATCAAGAGAGGAAGCAGGTATATCTGTCATTGGAAAAGATGTATTTGATCTATCGCGCTGTAATGATGCTTGAAGAGATTTTTGATCAGATATATTTTTGATAAGGGCAATACGAATATCTGTATTCAACGTTTCAAGTGCAATACTTCCTTTAAAATGAAATCTGCTCTGATCCAATTGCACGTTAGATGGTTCTAAAAATGAGATAACTCCTTCATTTACAGAGCCTTGAAGTACAATATCCTCAAAACGCGTTGATAGATCACGTCCCGAAAAACCATTAAGATAAATGAGATGATTGTTGGAGGGTATTATTTTTTGAAGCTGTGTGTCCAATTTTTTAAAATCAATTCCGTTCACAGCAATCTGAGAACCATGCAAATCAAAATGATAAATGGATGCTTGAGTGATAGCATCAATAGATTGTCCTTTCATCTCATGCGAAAAGGATCCTGAAATCTGGCCCGCAATCGGCCAAAAGGCATATTGATTAATAATAGAAGCTCTTAAGTCAGGCAATTGACGTGATAATGTTGCTGCATCAATGCGATCAAAGGTGATGTTTGTTTTTATGTCAGTGTGATCAAGCATTTGTAGGGCGGTCACGCGGGCTTTAAAACTTCCAGCCTGATCCGCCCAGCGCTGGTTGAGATTAGCTTCAAAGCGCCCCTTCATCAGACGCAGGCTGGTAGCAACCTCTCCTATATTGCCTCCCGCAACATTCACGCGGCCAATTGAAAGACGTAAATCAGCATCAAAGGGGGCATGACTTGATACGTCTAACCAGTTGATAATATGCGCAATGCTCTCTTGAGTGCGCATTTGAGATAGTACTAATAAATTAATAGAACTTGCCGCGAGAGTTCCAGCGATGAGAAAACGCGGCTCTTGTCTCTCAGTAATAGGATGAACAGTGAGCGCTCCTTCAAAAGAGTCACTATTTAGGTCAAACAGCACCTCAGACAGCGTTAATCGCCCTTGGGAGTATGTAAAAGGGCTTTTTAAAGCAAGGCGCTCAACTTTTGTCAGCGATGCAACGGGCAGTGTAAACCATTTTCCAAGTTCTTGCGGCTTCTCACTCGATAAAGAAAAATCTCCTTGCCAAGGCTTTGATTGGTCAAGCGATCCACGACCTTCAACCATCAATGAGCCTGCGGGTGAAATTAGATTAAGTTCGATTCGTTGAACGGCCGCATGATCGAGTATTAAGTCAGGTAATCGCCCTGTAATGTCTACCCCAACACCATGCCATTGAAAGCTTCCTGCAATGTTAGGGTGGGATGAAAATGTGCTTCGGCCAATGACAAGTTGAAGCTGTGACAGGGGCGTGGGTGTTATATTGCTTTCCCCTAATGACACTTCACGCTCCTCATCATGAGACCAGCGTCCATCACGAATGACAATCCGATAAGGTGGCCATTGCTTTAGTGTTTCTCCATGGGTTGATTTGTCGAGAAAGTGTGCACGCAACGTATTAATCGGCGTCTCGTGTTTATCATCTGAGCGCGTTATGAGATGAAAATTGCTTAAAGTAAGTTCACTCAACTCAAGGCGTCCGCCAAGAAGACTTAAAAGACGAATATCACCTTTGGCATGTAAGACTTGAATTGTGACACGCTTATTTAAACTGCTGAGTTCAAGACCGCTCAATTTTACATGCGGCATCGGCCATAAAAGAATACTGGTTTTAAAAACTCGCGTAAGTGAAAGATGAGAATCAGCGCTTAAACGCAATTTGAGATGATCTAATAGCGCTTGCGAGGATAAAGACCACGTTACAACAAAGGCAAGTGCAAGCACTGTTAACGCTCCCAACACGCCAACAGCATATCGTTTATGAGGTGTCATCTCGTAAACCTCTCAAGTCGCGTATGACACGTAGTGTCACAGTGCGTTTACAAACGCTTTACGCGAGAAGAATGTCAGAAACAGGATTTTCATGTCCAGCTTAAATGACCAGTTATCAATATAAAACAGATCATAAGCAAGCCGTTGTTCCATTTTATCGGTGGTATCAGTCTCACCCCGACATCCATTCACTTGCGCCCAACCTGTAATACCAGGTTTGACGTTATGACGACGTGCATAAAGAGCAATCTGCTCTTCATACATGCGATTATGTGCAAGCGTATGAGGCCGTGGCCCCACGAGCGACATATCACCACATAGCACATTCCAGAGTTGTGGAAATTCATCAAGATTAGTACGACGCAAAAACGAACCGACTTTTGTGATGCGTGGATCATTTTGCTTCGCCTGAGCAATATACTCACCATCTTCAAGCACCCACATGGTGCGGAACTTAGAGATACGAAACTCGTTTTGATTGAATCCATGCCTTCGTTGACGAAATAAGACAGTACCTTTGCTCTCTAATTTAATCATAGCCATAATTACGGCAAACGGAATAATCAAAAGAAGCAACCCAGATAGTGAAGCTGTAATATCAAAAGCGCGTTTGAGAATGCGATCACGCATCGTGAGGGGAGGCCGCGCTAATTGTAATGTCGTTGTGCCGCTGATTTGTTCAATCACAGGGTCTTGAAGCCATGGCATCGATGTATCGGGTACAAGATGCACAGCGGAAGGAACAGCTGAAAGCTCGTGCACAATGTGTGTGAGCACATCGCCTTGTATCCAAGGCAACAAAAGCACAATATCATCAGGCTCTTGCTCACGCGCTTGTATAAGGAGTGCACTCATGTCGTCTGATAAAATATGTTTTTGATTGTCATCCTGCAAAAATTGATCCGGAAACGCGTAAATTGCGATCCGCTCACCTTCAGTAATCAAATTATGGTGTCTCGATAAAAACTGTGACACATCGTTTTGAGCGCCTACAATCAGATAAGACCTTGGCTTGATCCATTGCGCACGCTTTAAGAAGGTCAACAACATCATCTGACTAATACGTCCGATAATGATAGCCACTGTTAAAGCCATGTACTGCGCGACAAATGTACCCCTTGAATAGGAGTCTGTTAGAGTCGTCAAAAACAATACAGAGAGTACGAGCGATAAGGTGATATTAAGTGAAATCGCATCGTGCCACAAACAACTGCGTAAATGGTTGAAATGGGCAAAAGTGTAACGATCTCTCACAAATCCCATGACCACAAAGCCTAAAGACATGACCAACGCTGTACCCGCATAAAGCTCTTTATTCGGAAACTCATTTAAAAAAATGACATGATAAAGTGCACTTGCTACAAA
The DNA here is from genome assembly GCA_044356745.1 of Beijerinckiaceae bacterium. GTDB lineage: Bacteria > Pseudomonadota > Alphaproteobacteria > Rhizobiales > Beijerinckiaceae > JBIKVP01. The sequence continues at coordinate 7,885 of JBIKVP010000051.1, forward strand.
CGACGCAAGCAACATCATCACCAGATCAGCTAAGGCAATAATGGAAACGATTACGCCCTCTTTAAATTGCGGATGCGCATTTATTTTTTCTAATTGCTCTATCGTTTTATTGTTTACTTTTAATGAGGAAGGTGGCGGATTAGGCGCTAAAGAGCTACTATCGTGTTCATCAAGAGCAGGTTTAATCTGGCGGGACTGAAGCGATGCTTTCATAATACGCTTCCCTCCAATAATTTTTTTAATCGATCATTAAAAAAAATATCGTGCTCAAGAGGTTTGAAATAACGTTGTTTGTAAGGGGAAAATGCCGCTATCGCTAATGCCTCGCGTCTCACTTTTTCAAACAGAGTGTGATGGAAAAGGGTCAGAAGGCGCAAACTGTTTGTGACCCGCTGAATACTAAGCACGGGGTCAAGAGGAGCGCATCGATAAGATTGTGCGAAATAACGTTGAGCACGTATATCGGCTCCAAATTGCTCTAAGCGCGTTAGCCCCATAAGCCACCATAATCCCGCATCGCATGGCCGATGTTCAATCATATTAAAAAGCCCACGTTGAAATGTATTTAAAAAAAGCGCTCGCCCCGTTGGATCAAGAATTGCGTAGGGTGACGTAGTGTCTGCAAAACGTGTCTGATAAAGGTTTCCTAGATGCAGAGACAAACGGTCACTACGCCAAAAGCGCATATCGTGATCTGCAATGAATGTTTTATTATTAAATATTAGTGCGTTAGGAGCAGGTGAGGGGTCAAGAACAACGCCATCAAAACGCACATAATTCACAAGAAAAGAGAAAGCTATTCCGCAAAGCATCACTCCGTAAGCAATGACACTCCAAAACAAGACTGTTCTCTTAAAAAATTTTTTGACAGTTGAGCTAAGCGCACTGTGCATTAACCCACCTTGCGATAAGCTGGATAAGATTTCAGGTAAGCATCACTGCGATAATAATCATAATAGCGTTGTGCATCCATATCGACGCTATTCAGAACAACACCTGCCAGTTTTGAGGTTGCATCACGTGTCTCGCGTAGAGCTGTAATTACTGCTTCACGTGGTGTCATTTCCCAGCGTACAACGAGAAATGCTGCATCGCATGCATCCATAACCAGTCGGCCATCGACGACAGGCAATAAGGGCGGCACATCCATCACAATCACATCAAACTGATCGCGAACAATGTCAAGCAATTGCGTAAATGCGGGGGAAGCAAAGAGTTCGGCTGTGTGATCAGGAGTTTGTGCAGCAGATACGCCTAAAACATGTAACCCTGTTTCTGCATCAATCATTAATGCATCTTGCAAAGCAACCTGCCCTGCCAAAACTTCAACAATCCCGTAAACAGGACGCTGTCCACCTGTTAGTGGACTCATTGCTGCTGTTAGCGTCGGATTGCGTACATCTGCATCAATAAGCAGAGTGCGATCATGGTTTTTCGCGGTGTAATATGCAAGATTAGCCGCTGTTGTTGATTTTCCTTCATTAGGAAGCGCAGAAGCTAATGCAATTACACCGCCCCGCCCTGTTATACCTGTGCGCCTAAATGCAAAGCGCAACGAGCGTATACCTTCAGCATACATTGAGTGCGGTTGATGAATTGCTTGCTTGAGCATTGTTGGCAAAAGAGGTTGATTCTCCCCATTTAGCCCTTGGGGCAAGACGTCTTTGATACCCTTAAGTAAGTTGACCGAGACGTTTTTCTCAAATTTAATCAAAGGCAATGAAGCAAGATGCGCTAAGCGCAAGGTTAGCTCTACATCTTCGGGAGTACGAAAGCCTGTATTTAATCCTTCCATGAGGAAAGCAAGCGCACCGCCGAGGCCAAGACCGATCACAAGACCAGCTGCCAGAATTAACCCTCGTTTAGGCTGGCTTGGCGCAGAGGGCTCTGTCGCTAAACTCACGAGCCGCGCATCAGCTTGCTGCAAACTTTGTTGTTCGCTTGTTTCTTTAGAACGCTGCAAAAATGACTGAAATAGTGCCCGTGTCGCATCAGCATCACGCTCCAACTCTTTAAGGCGAATTCCTGCTTGATTACTATCCGCTGACACATTTTTCAACTCTGCCAAGTTTGCTTCATAGGCCTGTTGACGCTGTTTAGCTGTTTCAAGTTCGTTACGCGCGGTTGCGACGATTCGCGCAATTTCTTCATTAATCTGGCGGCGTACATCTGATAATTCAGCGCGAATATTCACCACACGCGGGTGACGATCCCCATATCGTGATAGTAACTCTGCCTCACGGCGTGTAAGATCTGCAGCTTGAGTACGTAAACCTTGAATCATCGGAGATGATTGAACTTCAGCAAAACTCGCAGCAGCCTGAACGCCAATACGCGCTGCTTCGCGCAGCTGATCATATTTAACCTGCGCTTCAGATGTGCGTGAACGAGCTGTTGCAAGCTCTTCATTCAATTTAGCAATCTGGCGCTCAGGTAAATATTCTCCTGCAACCTGCCCTACAAGATTATTCTCGCGTTTATAAAGCTCTACTGCTTCTTCAGCAGCCATCACTTGCTTACGCTGCTCTTCCAAACGATCATTGAGCCATGTGTTTGCACGCCGCGTCAACTCAGTTTTAGCCTCAATTTGCTGACTCAGATAAGTTTGCGCATATGTATTAGCAATATTTGCAGCTTTTGATGCTGAACGGGATGTGACTGAAATTTCAATAACATAAGTAAGCCCCACCCGTTTAATGAATGTAGATTTTTGCAATGATTCTGCTGCTGCTTCGCGACGAGAAACCTCGTCACGCGCAAGTACCTCAGCTTCGGGTGGAGAAAAACGTAAGAAAGAGAGGAGTGAGCGCGATGCTGTAAATTCAGGATCCTGATCAAGAGAGAGAACACTTACAACTTTTTGCGCCAAGCTTGATGCTTGCAGAACTTCAACTTCACTTTCAATCGCAGCACTTTCACTGCCAACGCGCCCCACAACATCCTGTTGTTGCAAAATGTTACGTGCACGTGTGTCAAGTAAAACGGTTGAGGTGGCTGTATAACGTGTTGGAAGCAAAACGCTCAACAACAATGCAAGCAGAACCGCAACAACCGTACACGCTGCAACAACATTACGCCGACGTATAACGAGTTCTACAAGACGCTTAAGATAGGCTGTATCTGATGCCCAAGGATTAGTTGCACTCTCTTGTGGTTGCGCACTTTGCGCTTCTGTCATCAAGTTTTGTGAACGCAAGCCCTGCACCATCACATCGGGTGGAGAGGGATTGTGTTGATACGAATGCGGCTCACTGCGGATTAAACGCGGATTAATACTGGGCTTTAACATAAACACCTACCAGATTTCGATTGTAGCTCTGGTCAGGAATGCCGTTGGTTTCACGCTGTTCGTAGCTGTAAGAAATCCCTGCCGAAAGCATACGATTGATAAGATAATCGGCCTGAACGGTGACAGAACCTAAATTATCTTCACTTGTTGCGCCTGTATTATCATAAAATGTGTAACGTCCACCCAGCGACACGATAAGGTTGCGAAGCAGCTCATAATCAATACTTGCAAACGTTGATGTCGCAAGCTGTCCCGATGAGAACGTGCTCACACCATCTGTGATTTGACGATCAATACCTGCTCTCACCGTCATAAGAGGCGTTGGATTCCAAGTTATCACAGCGTTAGCGGCAAGACCACTGCTAGAACGCAATAATGGATTACGATAATCTTGGCCAAGGTAACCCAGTCCGACTTGACCAGATAAAAGACGCGTTACTTCAAATTCGACGCCCCCTTGAATGTTGTAGCCTTCAGAGCCGCGATCATTGATGCCTACACCCTGATAATCGCGCCAGTTATATTGTGCTTGGAGAAAGGCACGATATCCAGGAGAGAATTCATAAAATGGACGAAATGAAACCGTTGAGATATCACCAGAACGAAAACGTTGATTAAAAATTTGGCCATTTGTGAGACCAACTGATTCGTAATCATTACGCTGAATGTTCACGCCCAAAGCATAACCAAAACGATTAAATGTCTGGTTGAGGGTCACATCACCTAAATAACTATCATAAGGAGTTGGTGAAAATGCTTGAAAAACGGCATTGTTTGAACCGCGCGCCTCAAACAAACGCGCGGCACGAAGCGTTGTCACCAAATTCATATTTTGAAGAATATCAAGACGATGCTTGAGTTGTGCGCCAAACTCATCACGATCTTCGCTTGATAAACGCCCATAACGGCTTATGTCTGCGCCAAGATCAATCGCGAGCGCATGTGTTGGCCAATCTGATTGAATGGACAAGCGAGGTGACAGCACATAGCGCATGTCTTCTTCACGATTTGTGCGTGATGCATAAACGTTCGAATCCCAAATTGCACTGCTAATCACTGATGGCAAAAAGACAAATGAACCCCAACGCACTCCCATTGGATCATAATCAGGGCGCGAGCGCCCTCTTACCGGACCAATAGGCTCGACAGAAGGGATATCTGAAGCATTAGGCACAAATGCGTCTGTGCGCGGGGATGCAGGATTATTTTGGGTAATCGCATTGCGGCTACTGGTGTTAAGATCACGCGCAAGCGACACTTGTGCTTGTGCCGTTGACACAAACATTGTGCACAGTCCAGCGATCGTAACAGTGCTAACTGTCGAGCGAAGTGAATTGAATGGAAGAAACATAGGTCGCATCAACATAAAAACCTGACTAATATCACATATCAATTTGGGCTAATGGCGAGTGCACCACCTGAACCAAATCCACTAGGAGAAAACGCAAACGGCTGCGCGAAACCGCCACCGCCTGACCCAAAACCACCCCCTCCTGCACCACCAGGCACTGCCGCTGTTGGAATATCACCAAGAGCCGCAGCAAATGCATCACGACATCCGCCGTCTCCAACAGCAGAAAGCTCTCGGCTTACTTGTTGAATCATAGCGTTACCTGCAGCTGCATTGTTAGACTGAGATTGAAGTGCACGTGCCGCCTGTGCCAAACTTGCACCCAATATGTTTTTTTGATCAGGCAATGCATAAGGACATGCCTGAACAAGTGTTGAAGGGCCACTTGGCATCGATAATGCCGCATTTCTCAACTCATTTAACGCATCAGCGCCCGATTGGTTCGACAACAAACGATAAATAGATTGAATTGGCGCATCCGCTTGAGATAGTGCCTGATTAAGAGCTTGCGCAGCATTAGGATCAATGTCCCCTCGCGCGCGCGCAAAACCTGAAGCCATTGCGGCACGCTGCGCTGGATTAGCACTATTCGCTAGAGCGACGAGAGCAGGCACGATCGTTGGATCAGCTTGAACGACAGATTGCACACGTTGAACCAATGTTGCACCACCACTTGGAAAGGGGGCAAGCAATTGTTGCGCAGGTGTTTGTGCAAACGCAGATTGAACGTAAACGGGAGACAATGAGACAGCCCCCAGCCCCGCAAGCAAAACTACGACAGACACATTCTTCAAACGTAAAAGTCGACGAACGGCAAAAAGACGTGAAGGCAACATGAGCGACATTTAAAGTTCCCTACAATATTTTTGGTTAAATGACCTGAGAGCATCAGGCCAAAACTTCATACAGAAGTATTACCCTATTCGTAGGGTTTGGCGCTCTGTTTATTGTATTTTCCTATGGAAGGCAACCAGTTATGTCATGACTATATTTCGCACAGCGATGCATAAGGCGCGCATCTCATGGGAAGTTCAGTATATACTGCTTACCGCCAGAAAATTATTGTATACCCCTCACATTTGAAGAGTTGGTGTCTGAAGTATTTTGAAGTTATCGGATAGGCGGTCAACCCATAATCGTGCTTTTTGCGGAAAAGTG
>JBIKVP010000011.1:0-41626 GCA_044356745.1 Beijerinckiaceae bacterium
AAAAAGCACGATTATGGGTTGACCGCCTATCCGATAACTTCAAAATACTTCAGACACCAACTCTTCAAATGTGAGGGGTATAGAGAGGTACTTTTCAACATTATCTCCTGCACCAATGAGCAGCTCACTTAATGCAGGAGTTGGAATGACGATTTTCTGACCGTTTTTACTCAGCGTGTTGATCAAAAAAATAAATCGGGGATCTTCAGATTTTGTTTCATCAATTTGAGGATCAAGTAATTTGATGAGGAAATTTGCATCAAATAAAACAGGCATTTAATGCGTCTCCCAGTCATCTCTACGCCAAAAATTGACATCAAAACTTTTCCAATCAGAGCCTTCAATTGATCTGAGTTGAGCGACAACTGCTTCTAATGGCGTATCATCGAGAACCTCGAAAGAATGAATCTTAAATTCTTCCATATCCCAAACACCTTCAGGTGTCCTTCGCCATTTGCCAACTCCACTAACACGGATAGGAGATTTCAGGTAGTGTTTAATCAACTCCATGGACATTTCCCGAGTAGAAGTACATCTATATACTTCTCCCTCAATGCCGATAAGAAGAACGGGAACCGTATCATCTTTTCCTCCAACGGCATGCACAACACCATCTAACTCGCCAGCTTCTTTGACAACGCCATAATCGATAGGTTTTGGACGGTTGCGTCCTAGGAACTTAATGATATTTGACCCTGTAAATTCTCCTCCTGAGATTTCACCAACAGCATTATCGCAAGCAAGTTTTTCATCGATGTTACTGTAAGCTTTCATTACATCATTTGGTGCTGTACCGTCGCGTAAGCTGGCAAGTCGATTTCTAACTTTTTGAACAGCTGGTTCATCCACAATGCAAACTTGCACGGCGCTTGATGTTTCCATCTTAGAATGATGAACACTAAGTTTTTCGCCCAAAAGTGCTGCATAATCAGCCATATACTCCGCCAACCGAGCCATAGGCAGTGTCTCGGGCGTAAAGACGTCAATTTTGAAGCGATATTCATTGCCCGAAGACATAATCGTTCTCCCTATGTTCCAATGATAACATTAAATACAAATTTAAAGCTAGAGCCAAAAAGATTAGGTTAACGCTTTTTTGTTCCCTCCCACTCCCACAAACCCATGAGATTTCCATGACCGACACGCCTCTTTTAGGGCTGCCGTTGCTGGCGGCTGCGCAAGCGCAAAAACACGTTACCCATAATGAGGCACTGAGCCTTCTCGATGGTGTGGTGCAGCTCTCAGTCATTGAACGCAATCGCACCGTGCCGCCCTCAACGCCAAACGCGGGAGAGCGTTATTTATTAAGTGCCTCCCCCACGGGCGCATTCACAGGGCAGGGGGGAAAACTTGCGCTTTATGATGCGGCAGGGTGGCATTTTGTTGCACCAAAAGCGGGATGGCGCGCGTTCGTGACATCCGAAAATCTCATGATGATTTATGATGGCACACTATGGCGCGAGATGTATCGCTTTGACAGCGCGACGGGAGCACTCGCGTTTCCCTCAGGTGTGATGGGGGTTGCGTCCTCACCGAACCTGCTTATCAACGGGGATTGCGCGATCAATCAACGCGGTTTCGCAGGTGGAAGTTTAAGTGCGGCAAGCTATGGCTTTGATCGCTGGAAAGCGGGAGCGGGGGGATGTACGCTCAGCCGTGCCAGTGATGGTGTGATCACCTTGAACGGTGCGCTTGAGCAGGTGATTGAAGCGCCGCGCCTCGCTTCAAGAACTGTGACGCTTTCAGTCGATGATCCCTCAGGTGATTTGCCCGTTGATGTGGGATCACAAAGCGCAACCATTACAGCAGGGACAGGGCGACGCAGTGTCACGCTTAATCTCACAAGTGGGGATAATGGTGATATTCTTGTGCGTCTTTATCCCGCTTCAAGCATGACTTTTTCACGCATCAAGCTTGAAGTAGGCGGCATCGCAAGCGCATGGCAAGAGCCTGATTTTGCAACTGAATATGCTCGTTGCCTACGCTATTATGAAGTGCTGTTAACCGTTGGTGCGGCAGGATGGCTCAGTGCACCTGCTTTGCGATTGGGATCAAACACAATTGACGCGTTTGTGCATTTTTCTGCAAAGCGCACCACGCCAAGCCTCATCACAAGCGCCCCCTCTTTTTCAAGTGGTGCGCAAGCGAGCGGCAATCAGATCAGTTTTTATAATTATGTCGTCAATGCATGGAGCACGATTACAGGAACAATCAGCGTATCGCTTTTAGCAGGATCAGCGCATCAAAATAGTGCAATGCTGCGGTTGCTCGCATCAACATCATATAACGGTGCATCTGGCCAAGCTGGGGCTTTATACCTTGGTGCAGGGGCGTTTATTGCGCTCAGTGCTGAGTTGTGAGGTTTCAACATTCTAAGGCTATGCCGTCGTCATGCCAAACCCTGTGCTTGGCATCCATGCCTTTAATGTCTTTGTAATTTGGCATTGTTGCTAAGTCGTGGATGGCAAGCATAGCTCATGCACAGCATGAGCATTCTCAAAATAAAAACGGTTGCCAAAGGCAACCTATGGCCTTGCCATGACGGTTGAGGTGCAAGCGCCCAAACCTCAACCAAACCAAAGCGCGAATGCGCGTCTGCACCCATGTGCGGGGTTCAAAACAAAAAGAGATTTTCCCATGTCATCATCACATTTTGAAGCGTGCTTGCGCGAGGTGCTCAAGCATGAGGGTGGGTTTGTGAATCATCCTAAAGACCCTGGTGGTGCAACCAATATGGGCATCACGAAGGCAACGTTAGAGCAGTTTCGCGGGCGTAAAGTGAGTGTCGATGAGGTAAAAACACTCACGCGCGAGGAAGCAGCGCGCATTTATCGCTTAAATTATTGGGATGTCATTAAAGGTGATGCATTGCCCGCTGGAATTAATCTGTGTGTCTTTGATTGTGCGGTCAATTCGGGCCCTCATCGCGCCCTTAAATTTTTAAAGGAGACGATGAATGATCGCGCAGTATTGCCAGAATCCGCTAGTCGTATTCAGGCTTACACACGTTATCGCCTGCGATTTTTGATCCACCTCTCTACTTGGCCAACCTTTGGGCGCGGATGGCTCAAAAGGGTAAAAGCCATTGAAAAAAAAGCGCTTTCAATGGCAGATCAAACCTTTTGAATTAAAAGACTGAGGCTCAGTCAAATAGTTCAAAAAAGCGTTTGATTGAGCTTTTTTTGCCATGTTTGTTTTTGTAGTAATCATCATAATCATCATCATCACGATAATGTGCTGGCTGCGAACGGCGTGAAGGCATCGGTGCACGAGAATGTTCTCGATATTCATCGCGCCGCTCGTCTGGGTGTTCTTGACGGTATTTAACGTATTCTTCCCGATCTTCATGAAGTGCCTGCTGAGCGGCGAGCAGAATTTTCTCTAACTCCCCCTTATCAAGCCAAACTCCACCGCACTTCGGGCAACGGTCGATCTCTATCCCGTTGCGAACAATCTGTTGCATCGGGGTCTCGCCATCAATCGGACTAACCAGTAGCGGCATTCTTTCCTCCTTAAAATGACACCTCCCTTAAATGGTGTGCCATGCCACAAAATCAAGGCGCAATATTCTTGGTTAAAAGAAACTATATTTGCATCGTTTGATTGCGAATTTTTTTTCTTAGATCACGATTGGATTTGAAGTGAATTCAATGTCATCGATTCAAAAGAGCGTATTGCATTATGGTTGGTTCAACAATAAACAATCTTTCGGTCTCTTCTGATTTGCCGTTTGTGCCTTACAGTCAAACGAACAAGGGCGGCAATGACATCTTGAATCTGGATTGGAACGCCTACCTCGTTGCTGAGAACAAGCGCTTTGTTTCTGAGTCAAAAACATCAGAAGAAGAGACAGAAAAGCGCGTTGCTGATGCCCGCAAAGAGTTTATGAAAAAGCGCTTGCAGATGCTTTCAGCTGGCGCATCTTCATCCGCTTCAACGCGCGATACTGCACAGCAAATGCAAGGTCTTATGGCTTTACTTGGCGAAGGGCAGGGCGTTGTTCCAAGTGGTGGTGCTGATGTGGGTGCGCAACTGGGTGGTGATGTATCAGCCTCACTTGCCCTTGATGGCTTTGGAAGCGCCAGTGCCAATGCCATGTTGCAAGGTGATGTGAACGCGATAAACTTTCAATCACTGTTGAACAAAAATTAAATTTTTCCCACAATCTTACTGTGCAGTCGTGAAATGACACGCTAAACAGGGTCTATGGCTCTTCTGCTTTCATTCTCCCTAGCTGTGCTTCCGATTGCGCTGATGATCATCGCAGGATTTGTGATGCGTCGCACAGCGTTTGTGGAAGAAACCTTCTGGGCTCCTGCGGAAAAAATTTGTTATTTCATATGCTTACCTGCATTGTTCATTCACGCGCTTGCGACAGTTGATCTCAGTGGTCAGCCGATTATTCCGATGTCGCTCGCGCTCATGAGTGCGACATTGCTGGCATCGATTATGGCGATTATCATTGGAAAATTGATGCGTCTTAATGGTCCCGATCTGACATCGGTTTTTCAGGGCTCAATACGCTTTAATAATTACATCGGTATTTCTGCAATTGTGGGTGTATTTGGAACAACGGCTCTTGCTAAGGCTGCGATTGTTAATGCTGCCCTTGTACCGTGGATTAATGTGATTTGTGTTTGCGTATTTGCCTATTTTGGTGAGCGCAGCTTTACGCCGCTGACGGTTATTCGCGGCATTATTATGAACCCGCTTGTTGTGAGCTGCCTTGTCGGCATTATGCTGCAAGCAAGCGGTTTTGGCTTGCCCAAATGGATTGAGCCATTTCTCAAAGCCTTGGGACAGGCGGCATTGCCTCTAGGGCTTTTATGTGTTGGTGCGGCACTGTGCGCATCCCTTGAGCGTGATCGGTTGATCACCCATACACGTCTGATTGCAGCGGCGTGCCTCTCCAAATTTTTAATCCTCCCCCTCATCATGATTGCGATTGGCCTGTACATGGGCTTTGATCACCAAACGATACAAATTATGGTGCTATTCCAGACGCTTCCTACAGCTGCTTCATCTTATATTATGGCGCGTCAACTCGGGGGCAATGCTAATCTTATGGCAGCAATCATCACGTTTCAGACCCTTGCCTCTGTCATTGTGTTGCCAATCGTTCTTGCGCTTATTCCTGTTTAATCCCTTTTGAGGAAATCATGCGACTCCTTGTCATTGAAGATGACCATAATCTGAATATACAAGTGACTACAGCACTTAAAACGGTGGGTTATGTTGTCGACAGCGCATTTGATGGGGAAGAGGGCGCATTTTTAGGCGAAACAGAGCCTTATGATGCCGTGGTGCTTGATGTGGGTTTACCTAAAATAGACGGCGTTGATATTCTCAAGCGCTGGCGCGCCAGTCACATCACGCATCCCGTTCTCATTTTGACTGCACGTGATCGGTGGAGTGAAAAGGTTGATGCGTTTGATGCAGGTGCAGATGATTATCTCACGAAACCATTTCACATGGAAGAATTGCTCGCCCGCCTTCGTGCACTGATGCGCCGAACGGGTGGACACGCTTCAAGTGTTCTCACATGCGGTGCGCTTGAACTGGATACAGCAACAAGCCGTGTTAGCGTGAATGGTGCGACGATTAAGCTCACATCGCACGAATATCGACTGCTGTCTTACATGATACATCATCAAGGAAGAGTGATGTCACGCACCGAACTCACTGAACATATGTATGATCAGGATTTTGACCGTGATTCTAATACGATTGAAGTCTTTGTGGGGCGTCTGCGCCGCAAGCTCGGTGTTGATCTCATCCGCACAGTGCGCGGTTTAGGTTATGTGATGGAGGGGTGACATGTCTATTCCCTTCTCCCGCTTCACCCTCGCAACACGCCTCATGGTTGCGGCTGTTTTAAGCAGCACACTGATCCTGCTTGTCGCGGGATTTGTGCTTTCAACACTTTATGTTCAATCGGCTGAAAAAGCACTCGATGAGCGACTTCAGGTGTATATTCAAGGGCTTGTTGGCGATCTTTCAGGAACGGGTGAAGGTGATGAGCTTGAAGTAGAAAGTTATGGTGAAACAAAATTTGATGTGTATCTCTCGGGTTGGTATTGGCAGATTGAACGCCTTGATGAGGGCAATCAATATCGGCTTACATCACGCTCTTTGGGTACGACAACTTTGCCTGTCGAGGTGCGTTCAGCATTAGTGCGTGAAGGGCGGTATGCTAGCGGCCCTGATCAACAAACCATCCGCTTAGCTGAGAGACTGATCGAAGAAGGTGAAAATGGTCGTTATCGCATCATGGTGGCGATGAATGCAGATGAGCTCAAAACAGATATTTTTAATTTTAATCTTGCCCTGATGATTGCGTTTGGTGTGCTTGCGGCGGCTCTTGCGTTGGTTGCGGTGGCTCAGGTGCGTTTTGGATTGACACCGCTTAAAGCGCTTCAAAACGCGATAGGCGCTGTGCGAGAGGGCAAAACACACACGATTACAGGCGCTTACCCACCCGATTTATCACCTCTCGCAAATGAACTTAATCTTCTGCTTGAGGCTAATCGCGCAATTTTAGAACGTGCCCGCACACAGGCTGGCAACCTTGCTCATGCTTTGAAAACACCTTTAAGCGTTATCGTCAATGAAGCAGAGCGTGAGCAAAGCCTTTTAGCGCATACCGTCCTTGAACAGGCGCAAGCGATGAATACGCAGATCACCGCGTCGCTTAATCGCGCACGCATGGCTGCAATCGCTGGCGAGGATGGCGCACTTGCAGTGCCTTTGGGAACGCGCTCTCATGTGAATGAAGCGCTCGCACATTTGATCAATATGTTTGCGAAAGTTTATCGTGAACGCAATTTAGATTTTGAAATGCATGTCCCTGATGAGGTGTATGTCCGAGTGGAAAAACAGGATTTAGACGATATTCTCGCCAACCTCATCGACAATGCCTGTAAATGGGCAAAAACCCGTGTTGTTGTTACAGTGCAACGCAAGAGCGACCTGGAGACAAGTCATTGGGATATCACGATTGATGATGATGGTGAGGGTTTATCCTCTGACCAGTGCCAAACGGCACTCAAGCGGGGTCAGAGGCTTGATACACGTCAAAATGGCTCTGGTCTTGGACTATCCATCGTCCAAGACCTTGTCTCGCTCTATGCAGGTGCATTGACACTCGAACAATCTCCACAAGGTGGGTTGCGTGCGTGTGTCGTGTTAGCATCAAGTGAGTGATATTTTTATCTTTTATCCTCTCCCTTGCCATTCTATTCAAGAAAACGTACCCCTTTCACAAAGATTGAAGAATTGAAAGAGGGTGAGTATGTCCCATCATGTAAACATAGAGCATCATCGGCCACTTGCCGCTTTATTGCTGACCGCGCCGGTATTAGTGAGTGCGCGTCAGCCTTTTGATGTGATCAAAAGTGATGTGCTTGAAGCGTGTGATAATGCATCAATATGTGAAGCACTTGAGGAGTTACTCACTACATATTCTCTTGCAGCACAGGTTGTGGCGAGTTTTTTAGAGCATTCCCCTTTTTTGACGCGTGTTATTCAACGCCATCCTGAGTGGCTTTTAAACGCGCTCAAGAATGATCCACACGCGCATTTAACAGCTCTTGCCGACATGTGCCTGTTTGAAAGCGCTTTAACGCGCCAAGATACAGACATTATGCAGTATGTGCGGCAGTTTCGCCAACAAGCCGCGTTATTGATTGCGATATGCGATTGCGGTGGTCTTTGGGATGTCGTGCAAACAACTGCCGCGATTACACTGACCGCTGACACATGTGTAAAAATCGCGATTGATCATCAGCTTCGCGTTGCTGAAGGAAGTGGAAAAATCATTCTCAAAAACCCCAAAAATCCGGGGGATGGGACGGGGCTTGTTGTTCTTGCGCTTGGTAAGCATGGCGCAAAAGAGCTAAATTATTCGAGTGATATTGATCTTGTGGTGTTTTTTGATCCCGACTCTCACGCGGTAACGCCGAGCGCAGAGCCGGCGCGTTTGTTTGTGCGCATGGCACAAGGGTTGGTGAAACTGCTTCAGGAACGCACAGCCGATGATTACGCTTTTCGTGTTGATTTGCGTCTTCGTCCTGATCCAGGCTCAACACAGGCGGCGGTTTCGCTAGATGCAGCATATACGTATTATGAAACACTGGGACAGAACTGGGAGCGCGCAGCTTATATCAAAGCGCGTCCCATTGCCGGAGATATCGCGCTTGGCACTGCGTTTTTAAAAGAGCTCACTCCCTTCATTTGGCGCAAATATTTCGATTTCGCAGCCATTGCCGATATTCATGCCATGAAGCGTCAAATTCATGCTGTGCGTGGTCATGATACGATTGCTGTGGCGGGACATAATATCAAGCTTGGGCGTGGTGGCATTCGTGAAATCGAATTTTTTGTTCAAACACAACAACTTGTCTTTGGTGGTCGCCGTCATGGTTTAAGAGGATCGCGCACGCTCAATATGCTTGATTCTCTGTGTGAAGAAAGTTGGATCACGTCTCAAGCGCGTGATGAGCTTAAAGAGGCTTATGCGTTTTTGCGTACAATTGAGCATCGCCTGCAAATGATGCACGATGAGCAAACACAGCGTTTGCCTGACGATGATAAAACCCTCAAAGCTTTTGCCAAGTTCTGTGGCTATAAAACGTTAGCGGCCTTCTCGAAAGCCCTGATCCATCAAGCACACATTGTGCAAAAACATTATGCGTTGCTTTTTGAAGAAGCGCCCTCGCTTGCCAGTGATGTTGGCTCTCTTGTGTTTACAGGCACTGAAGATGACCCCGATACGCTTGCAACATTGCAACGGTTGAGCTTTCGTGATCCTTCTCGCGCTATTGAAACAATCAAAGGGTGGCATTTTGGTCGTCGCCCTGCCATTACCAGTGCGCGTGCCCGTGAAGCGCTCACAGAGCTGACACCCGCGCTTCTCGTGTCTTTGGGGCGCACAAGTGATCCTGATGCTGGACTTGCCGCACTTGATAAAGCGTTTGAAAAAATGCCTGCTGCAACAGAATTGTTGACTCTTCTTGCTTCAAATACGGCGATAAGGGATTTATTTGCGACGATTTTAGGTGCTGCGCCGCGCCTCGCTGATATTGTAGCGGCACGCCCTCATTCTCTTGATGCGATGATTGATCCCGCCTTCGTTGATCCGAGCCTGTCAGAAGAAACCATTGAAACCCGTATGCGGGCTATGGTGGGTACGCCAGACAGTTTTGAGGATTTTCTGGATCGTATTCGAGATGTAACGCGCCATAAACAATTCTTAGACGGTGCGCGTATGCTTTCAGGCGTGCTCAGTGCTGAGCAGGCGGGTGGAACATTTTCTGGTATTGCGCAAGCTGCACTCCGTATGACGCTTGAACATGTGAAGGCCGAGTTTGAGCGTGAATATGGTGTGATTGAAGAGGGTCGTATCGCTATTCTTGGCATGGGGCGTTTGGGTGCACGCGAGATGACACCAACCTCTGATCTTGATCTTGTGGTGATTTATGATGCGCCTGATGCCAGTGCTGAAAGCACGGGAACGCGCAAGCTCGACCCAATGACATATTATGGTCGTCTTACACAGCGCTTGTTAGGGGCAATGACAGCACCTACACGTCGCGGAATTTTATTTGATGTCGATATGCGTTTACGTCCCTCTGGCAATAAGGGTCCGATTGCGACACAACGTGCCTCTTTTATTGATTATTACAACACTGAAGCAGAAACATGGGAGCGCATGGCGCTCACCAAAGCGCGCGCTGTTGCTGGTGATATCTCGCTCATGCGCGAAATGGAAAGCGTGATCAATCATGGAATACGCTCCCCGCTGACACGCGATAAAGTCGCTCATGATGTGATGGATATGCGCCAAATGCTCGCAAAAGAAAAAGGTGATCAAGATCCTTTTGATATGAAGCTTGCAGCAGGCGCGCTTGTTGATATCGATTTTATCGCAGCCTTTTTGCAGATTGTACACGGTTGTGATCAGCTTAGCCTTCATGTTGCAAGCCCCGCACTGGTTTTGCAAAATGCTCAACGTGAGGGGTTGATCAGTGATGAGGATGCGCATGTTTTGATAGAAGCGCGTCAAATGTTCAATATTGTGTTGCAATGGGAGCGGTTGCTGGTTGCAGGACGCTTTGATCCAACAACGCTTCCGCCAGCTGTTGCAGGGCGTGTGGCGGCGGGGGTCGGGTTGCCCGATATGAAAGTTCTTAAAGCGCATCTCAATGATTTGCGCGCCCGTGTTGTAAGCATAAGAGATCATATCTTAGCGTGATCTATCTTTTGTCATGACGTTCCGTTTAATCCGTTTCCATCTGCAGATTGCGTCCAAGGACATACTTTAACGCATCACGCTTTAAGCTGCCGCAGTACATTTAAGAACCATGGCAGCCTTGGAAGGTGTCATGCGATCAAACGTTTCCATTGCCTTTTTATGTGCAACTTCGCTCATCGTTTTTCCGTATTTTGTCGTCAGCACTTGCTCAAACGTGCGCCATGATAGTTTAGCCATTTTAACGATGAGTAAGAGTGTATCATGTTGCGGATTTGTGTAAGCACTTTTAATCACATCTTCAGTGATTTCAGTGGCTTCAGATAGCTTACTAATCAGTTCTGGAATCCGATTGTTTTTGATTAAATTTCTCATTTCCTCATCGTAAACATCATCGATCAGAGGCGTGGCTGGTTTTTCACGGGTATGGGCTATTGTTGTTTTAATTGTGTGTGCAATTTTTTCAGGCGTATCCTCGCGAGCCATGAGAATAAGTCTTAGGCGTGGATCTGCAGACATTTTTCTCGTAATTTCAAAAAAACCATTCTCAGAGAATTTTGCACTGCGATTTTCCAACACAGTTCTCAACACTTCACGTTCACCAATATGAATCAACGCATCCGTTACCGCATCATCAAGCGCTGGTCTTTTCGCCAATGTGAGTAAATGTTCCTGACCAACGCGGCGGATGACTTCAAGAAGGTCTTCGCTCGTCAAACAGTTTGAATAAAGCAGAACAGGGCGTGCCACTGAAATATGCTTGTCACATGCTAAATCCATCAACACATCATGCGGCGCTTGATCAAGACGTGATATTTTCTCTGCAATGTAAAGACGCGGGCGAATTTCAATATTCGTCAGAATCTTTTTGATCAACTCATCAAATAATTTTATATGATCATTGGCAAGACTAGATGATTTAGAAACAAATAGATCCGTTATACCATAAAGGATGCGTTCTTTTTTTAGTGGGTCAGCTTTGAGTATCCCCTCACAAATAGCCTCAACCATACTTAAGTTATCAGACATTCCTCACCCCTGAAGCCAAAATCCTGATCTAGAATTTTAGAGGCTATCAGAATAGCTTTTGCTAAACGTGTAGATGAATGTTTATTTTAGCCTAAAAATTGCTTCAATTTTTCGATGATTCATTATTTTTACTTTCACAAAGAAAAAAGAAACCATTATTTTTGAGGCCACTACCTTATGTTTTCCCGTTTATTAGACAGTGCGTTTTTGTAGCCACTTAAAATACCATCGACCATGTGTTTGAGTGTAAAACGTGTGCGAACATAATCTTGCAAAAGCATTGCATCGGCCTTGAGTGTTTCATCTGTATTATCGTGTGCTTGTCGCATGGCTTTAGCAAGACGCAAAGGGTCATTGGGCGGAATGAGACGCGAGGTGTAAGGGCCAAAAATCTCAGGTATACCTCCCACATCGGTTGAAACAAGTGGTTGTGCTGCTGCGGCGGCTTCTAAAATAACATATGGTAATGATTCCGCGCGCGATGGCACAACCATGATACGCGCTTTTTCAAGCGCTTCGCGAATGGGCATAGGCTTTTCAAAAGTTACAAAATCACCAATACCCAACATTTTCACACGTTCGCGTAATGCATTTTCATCAGGCCCTGAACCAACAAGCAGTAGTTTAGGGGTGACGCCGTCAGGTGCACGCATCTGTGTCATCGCGTTAAGCAATGTGTCGATACCTTTCGCGTATCTTAATTCTCCCAAATATAAAAAATCATATTTTGTCTTTTGATGGTGGACAGGCTCGAACTCATCTTCAGTGACACCGTTCACAACAACAGGATGTAGATGTGATGTGATTTTGACTTTTTCATAAAACATCCGTTTGATAAAATCACTTTCAAATAAAAATATGTCTGTCTTGTATTCAAGCCACGATTCAACCTGCATATATAGTTTGCTGATCATGAGTTCAGGGCGATAATTTAGACTGCCGCCATGGGGGGTGTAAGCGCGAATAGCTTGTTTTTGTTGCCCCCAAAAGGCTGGAAGGCGTGCATAAAGCCCTCCCTTTGAGCCATGACCATGAATGACATCAAGCTTTAAGGTTGTTGTATGACGGTTGAATGCAAGCAATGCACTCAGATCGGTGAAGCTAGGATTACGGCTCATGGGGACGCGTTTAATTCCAAGGCGTAAATGAGGCTCTAAGCTCGTGAGTTGTTTTTCGGCGCGTTCTCCTCCTGTGGTGCTATCGCAAAAAATACCGACATCATGCCCACGTGCGGCCTGTTCGCGTGTAACATCCATTACATGCCGAAAAAGCCCTCCCACAGGAGCGCGAAAAATATGCAGTATGCGCAACTTATCCATCGAAAAACCTGACTTCATAAAAAATGGAGGCCTAGTTAAAAACTGGCCTCCACATCGTTAAATCAAAAAAGTGTAGAATTTAAAAACGTAACATCATTTACTGTGCAGATAAAACAGCAATATCGCGGATGCCTTTAGGAAGGCCTGTGAGTTTAATGGAATCTGACGTTTTTCCATTTGTAACATCCACTTTATGCAAGCTGTCACCTGTTAACAGCCATGCTGTATTCATTCTATTGGCGTCAACGGCAATACTAAAACCACCGTTCAGCGATCATGATTGTGTCACCTGGACGCACAGGGTGAGTGAGGGGGACGATGCCCGTTACCAGTTCACCATTGATTTTGCGTGTAATCGTTGCCTGTCGCTGGTTAGCGCGTGGCGTAAAGCCACCTGCAATAGCGACAGCCGTTTGTACTGTCATGCCATTGACAAACGCAAACTGTCCTGATGTCGTTACCTCTCCCATGATATAGAATGGGCGATAAACATCGATTTCAACACTCACTTTTGGTTCGCGAATGTAGCCTTGTTGTAAACGTTGAGCGATGGTCTGCTCAATATCGCGTGTTGTCATATCTCTAAGCGGCACATTTCCAATAAGTGGGAAAGAAATTCTTCCTGTTGCATCAACTGTATAGAGATTTGAAAGATTATCTTGTCCAAAAACAATAATACGCAGTTTATCGCCAGACCCAACGCGATAGGGTGCTTTAAGTGAATCAATCAGTACGCTGTCATACATAGCACTTGCACACGCGGAAAGTGCAAGCATGGCAACAACAACAAACCCTTTGAAGGACGATAAACGCGGTAGCATTTGGCATTATTCCATTTTGAGACAACACTGACCCTATCTAAACGAAGAAACGTTAAAAATGATTAAGCCTAAAAAAGGATTATTTTAACTTCGTATCAACCCTAACAAGCGCATAACAGACAAAGTTGTGTAAGTGTTGTGATGTGGAGTGGTTGAGTATGCGTGCTGCGCTTGGATCTTTAGCGTCGTATGGAACGACGATTGGTGCGCCTTCAAAAGGTGAAGCACGAGTCTCTGATCTGTTCGTATTATTTCGACAGCGTTGGTGGATGATTGTTCTTCCAACGCTCGTTGCATTTATTTTATCTTTCATTATCGTGAATTTGCTTACGCCACGCTACACTGCGGAGAGCAAAATTATTCTCGAAAATCGCGATAGTTATTTTACCCGTCCTACAGGGGATTTACGCGATTCAGCCCAGCAACTTGATAGCGAAGCAGTTCAAACGCAAATTCAGCTGGTGATGTCGCGTGATCTTGCGATAGACGCCATCAGACGTCTAGGTTTAGTGGGTAACCCAGAATTTGATCCGCTCGCTGATGAGCTTGGCAGTTTGCGTAAAGTGCTTGTTGTTCTTGGATTATCACGTAATCCTGTCGATAAATCGCCTGAAGAGCGACTTCTAAGTGCTTATTATGATAGTTTACTTGTTTATCCTGCAGGGCGCTCGCGCGTACTGACGGTGGAATTCCGTTCAAAAGATGCTGATTTGTCAGCACGCGCAGCAAACACAATTGCTGAACTCTACATTGAAAAACTTGAAACCAGCAAAAAAGATACAGCACGCACCGCATCAGCTTGGCTTGCTAATACGATTGATCCATTGCGCCGTAAATTATCTGAGACCGAAGCGAAAATCGAAGCATATCGTGCGCGCAATGGTCTTTTACAAACGGGTGTCAATAACACAACAATCGTCTCACAGCAGCTGACAGATTTGAGCAGTCAGCTTGCGAGTGCACGTGTAGCGAAAGCAGAAGCTGAGGCAAAAGCACGTCTTATCCGTCAAGCGATTCGTCAGGGGCGTGCATTTGAAATTCCAGATGTGGCTAATAATGACTTGATCCGGCGCTTGATTGAACAGCGTGTTACAATGCGTGCACAACTTGCGTTAGAGATGCGGACACTGCTTTCAGAGCATCCACGCATCAAAGAATTGCAAGCTCAACTTTATAACCTTGAAGATCAAATGCGCTCCGCTGCTGAACGTGTGGTCCGCTCACTTGAAAACGAGGCGATGATTGTCGGCTCGCGTGTGGACAGCTTGCTCAATGCGATTGAAACGCAAAAAGCACAAGTCGTGAGTGCGAATGAAAGTGAAATTGAACTTAAAGATTATGAGCGTGAGGCTAAAAGTCAGCGGGATCAGCTTGAATCATACATGATAAAATATCGCGAAGCGCTTGCGCGCGATGCCGAAAATGCTGTTGTCGCCGATGCACGGATTGTATCGCGTGCGATTGTGCCGATGCGTGCATCATTTCCGAAGAAAGGTCCAACCATTGCTGTTGTTACACTTGCGACCTTATTTTTGAGCATAGGGTTGCTGTTAGCGCGTCATTTGTTGAGTGATCCTTATCGGATTGGCGTGTCACAAACGGGCTATAGCGTGCCGCTGCGCCAAACCGCGCCTTTTTCTTCTGTCGTTCAACCCGTGACACGTGAAGCCGCCGCTTCTGACACAGTGACGCGTACACGACATCCATTTGATATTCTCAATCGGATGCGCAGAAAAAATGCGTCGTCCTCATCTAATTATAAACCAGAAGATGCTTCCTTTGATGATAAAAATCTCCAAACACCTTCACCTTTACAATCAGTAGACCATCATTCAGCAGTTAATACTGATGATGAAGGTATCGCTGCATCGCCCTTTATGCCAGTGAGGCTTCGTGAAAAGCACGATGATGATACGCGTCAAGATCATTCCAAAAGCATTGATAATGATCAGAGTGCACTTCATGATAATAACACGCTAGATCGCCATCCTGACATTGAGCAGGCCATCGAAAATCCGTTTAAACAGACGGGGCAATTATTGCGTTATATGCGCCGTGTACCAATTGATGACGGTCGGGGACGGCGCGTGTTGTGTATTTTCGAGGATAATGACCAAGCGCAAGCGACTGTTCGTTCAGTTTTGAATGAGCTGTCACTTGAAGAGCGCGGAATTTATGTTCAACTGCCTCCTCAACATGCACATACGTATCCAGGGCCTGTTGGGTCAGAGCAAAGTGCTGATCTGGAAGGGTTTACGGATCTTGTTGCTGGTGATGTGACTTTCTCGGATGTTATCATTGCTGATAGTGCACGCGCATTTCATTGGATACCAGCGGGCTTAGGTGTTGTCGATGAAATCGTTGAAGACACACAAACGCTTGATGTGGTGCTGCGTGCGCTTGAGCAAACTTATCCATGGGTCTTGTGTGGGTTACCTGCTGACAGCGCGCACAAGGTTCTTCCAACATTGCTGACACGTGTTGATAATGTCGTTGTGGTGATTTCCCAAGGTCAAACAACGCCAGCTTTAAGTGCCATCGCATCTGAACTTGGACAAACTAAAGGCGGAAAAGTTGTATTAGTGCGCACCAGTGAGGCCAACAAAGAGGCATAGCATTTAAGATTTGTACATCGTCGGTTTGACGAACACTTTTTCTGCGTGCCCTATCTTACATCCTTTCTCTTGACACCTGGGAGCGATTCACATGTGCTTTCAAGCGCTATCATAACGTGAGAATATGCCTTTATGGTTGAGTGGACTGATGATGCGCTTGTAATTGGCTGCCGTATGCACGGTGAAAAAAATGCTGTGCTAGAGGTTATGACATCACAGCAAGGGCGCACCAACGGTCTTGTGCGTTCGGGCATGTCATCCACGCTTCGCCCTTTGCTTCAATTAGGGAACTCATTGCGCGTTACATGGCGGGCACGCCTAGAAGAACAACTCGGCACATTTAATGTTGAGCCGCTCACAATACGCACAGATCGTTTTCTCAGTGCCCCCAACGCGCTTTATCTGCTGAATGTGTGCAGTGTTCATGTGCGGATGTTGCCAGAGCGCATTCCACATCCCATGGTTTATGAAGCGTTACAAGCGCTGTGCGAGAAGGCTGACCAGCCTGATTTTTGTGGCGCATCGCTTGTGCGTTTTGAGCTTCTTATTTTGCAGGAACTTGGATTTGGTCTGGATTTGTCATGTTGTGCTGCGACAGGGCTAACCGATGAGCTTATTTATGTATCACCCAAATCGGCACAAGCCGTAAGTGCTTCTGCAGGTGCTCCTTATCATGCGAAGTTACTACGCTTGCCCTCCTTTTTACGTGATAAGGCGCTGCCACAAACGCATTCTTCACATTTAAATATGCGCCCAACACAATCAGAACCTGACGTTTTCGATGGTTTTGCGCTCACAGGCTTTTTTCTAGAACGTCATGTTTTTGGCCCCCGCGGCCTTGATATGCCTGATAGCCGTGCGCGCCTCATTAAACGTTGGAGAGGGTAGGGGGGCGTGAGTGTTAGATCATCTCGCCTTCTTGTGCGAATCTGCGTAACGATTGATCTATGAATTTAGCGTTTCTCCCCGACTTGGCGGTGACGTTTCTGCTCGTGTTTGCGCGTGTGGGAGCGTTGATCATGTTGTTGCCGGGTGTGGGCGAGCGTTTTGTGCCGATGCGCCTTCGTTTAACATTTGCATTATTTTTAACACTGGCGTTTTTGCCCAGCGTGAGCAGTGGGCTTCCCGCATCACCATCTAATCAAGAGGGCGTTGCACTTATCACGCTTTTGATCAGTGAAATTTTCATCGGGTTGGTGATTGGTTTGAGCGTGCGTATGATCGTTACAACGCTGCAAACGGCAGGTCTGATTATTTCTCAACAAATCGGCTTGTCTTTCGCCATGACGGTTGACCCCACAGCAGGTACGCAAAACGCAGCTATCGGTAATTTGCTCACTTTATTAGGGATGACGCTCGTTTTTGTGATGGATCTGCACCATCTTGTTTTTGCCGCGATGTATCATAGCTATACATTGCTTCCTCCGGGTGGAATGCCTGAAGCGAATGACGCGATGACGCTTGCGATTACCGCGATGTCACGCAGCTTCAAACTTGCGGTGCAGATGTCCGCGCCCTTTATCGTCTTTACTGTGTTGTTTAATTTAGGTTTAGGGATACTCTCGCGCCTGATGCCGCAACTTCAGGTCTTCTTTTTGGCGATGCCGGCGACTATCCTAATCGGTATGGTGATTCTGATGGTGATACTCCATGTGTTGATGGGGGTCTATACGGATCATCTTACGAGCTATCTCACTGAGTTTATTCGCAGGTAGCAATAAAACAAAGGCGCATCCGCAATGGCTGAAGGCGGTGGTTCGGAAGACAGTGAAGATCGCACCTTAGAGCCAACACAACGGCGGCTAGATGAGGCGATTAAGCGCGGGGATGTTGCACGCAGTGTCGAGGTCAATACGTGGTTTGTCCTCTTCGGGTTGATGCTTGCGGTGATGATCACTCTTGCGCCTGCGTCACATATTCTCGTCAAACATCTCACGCCTTATCTCGCGCAAGGCTATCAACTTTCTGTAGATTCAACCGGTTTTATTGCAACAGGACGGCAAACATTTCTTGCCGTGATGGGGGCATTGCTACTGCCCCTTGGTGCGGCACTTTTTCTTGCTCTAGGGGGAGCCATGAGCCAAGGCCGTCTGATCTGGACGAGCGAACCTCTCACACCCAAATTCTCTAAAATTTCTCCCTTAGCGGGATTTAAGCGCATCTTTGGCAAAGAAGCATGGGTTCAATTTACGAAAGGGCTTCTGAAAATTACGATTGTCGGAGCGTTGTGTGTTTATGTGCTTTGGAGTGAGCATGATCGCCTTGAATCAATGGCGCGGGTGGATACGCTCATCATGCTGCCCGTTATGCAGGCGATGGCCATTAAACTCTTGATCGGTGTGCTTGCGCTGTTCTCTGTTGTGGCTGGGGTTGATTATATTTATCAACGCATGACGTGGCTAAAGCGTAATCGCATGACCATCAAGGAGATGAAAGAAGAGTTTAAAGAATCTGAGGGAAGCCCTGAAATTAAAGCGAAAGTTCGTCAAATTCGTGTTGCACGTGCACGCAAACGCATGATGGCGAATGTTCCCACGGCGACCGTTGTCATCACCAACCCGACGCACTTTGCGATTGCGCTCAAATATGAATCAGGGATGCAAGCACCTGTATGCATTGCAAAAGGCGTTGATTCTCTCGCTTTACGCATTCGTAAATTGGCGGAAGATAATAGTGTTGCTATTGTCGAAAATCCTCCCCTCGCACGTGCACTTCATGCTTCAGCAGAAGTGGATGAGGAAATTCCCATTGAGCACTATAAGGCGGTTGCTGAGGTCATTGGTTATGTATCGCGGTTGCGCCGACGCTCTTGATAGGTGCTTTATAAAAAAAGGCTTGTGGATAGTGTCATGCCACATGAACATTTCAAGAACAATATGATAAAGTTAAGATTGATGTGAGCGCTATAACCCCTTCTTAACCAAGATAAAGCCAAGGTGAGTGAGCTTCATTAATGCGGAAAATGTGAAGCAAGCTCATTTATGGGCGTGTTTTACGTGATAATAAGGTTTGCAATCAGGATATGATGGATACGGGGCAAGGTAAAACGTTGGTGCAAAAGAAACAAAGCCCAACACCTCTTGATAATCCGAAGCCTTCAACGCGTAAGTTGAAGGATACGAAAACTGCGCCCAAATCTCAAGATCGTTTTGGTAAAGAGCGCTTGCGGCGTTTAGCAAATTTTGATGCCTCTCAACCTTTATCAGTCGATCGTTCTGATCGTCCGGGACGGATTGGGTTTTTGCTGTTGTTCGCAGGGTTGCTTGTTGGCGCGGCAGTTGCCTTGTCATTTCTAGCGGGAAGCCAAGAGCAGCCTTTTATCGTTGGATTGCTCGCGCTCTTAGCCGTTGTGGGTGTTTTTGCACTCTTTGCATTTTCGATTGGACTTGTGCAGTTTGCAGGCCCTGGTGCTCGCAATGATCTCACGAAGCTCGTATGTGATACCGCTGACGAGGGCATGATCGCGGTTGAAGATAATGGCCGTGTCATATACGCGAATGAAGCGTACATGATGCTGACGAATGCACAAACGCTCTCTGATCTTCGCCCGGTGGATCGGCTGTTTTCGGGGGCGGCGGATGTGTCTGATGCGATATATCGTCTTTCACAAGCAGCACGCGAAAATCGCATTGCCACGGAAGAAATACGTCTGACACCTGCTCTTGGTAATAAGGCTGCGATGGGGTGGTATCGGGTTCAAGCGCGTTCAGTTCATCGTCCAACAGGGCGCTGCATTTTATGGACAGTGACAGATGTCACCCGCGAGCGTGATCGCCAAGAAAATGTTTTTCAGGAATTACAACATGCGATTGATTATCTTGACCATGCGCCTGCAGGTTTTATTTCTATTGAGGCAGATGGTTCAATCATCTATATGAATGCCACGCTTGCTGCTTGGTTAGGGCATGATCTTGCCAAGGTTGGATCAGGTGGTCTTAAAATTCACGATATCGCTTCAAAACGTGCAGAAGCGCTTATTCTCACCGTTAAAGGGCGACCTAGCGAAGTCAAAACTGAGATCATTGATATTGATCTGAATCGACGCTCGGGTCATTCCTTGCCGGTTCGTCTTTATCACCGTGTTGCCTTTGGACAGGATGGTAAGGCGGGCGCTTCACGCACCCTTGTCATGAATCGCATGTCAGGTGAGGAAGCAGACGAGAGCCAGCGCGTTGCTGAAGTTAAGTTCGCGCGCTTCTTTCATGATACGCCTCTTGCGATTGCAACGGTTGATAAAAACGGCACATTGGTGCGTACCAATGCATCTTTCGCACGACAATTTGGTGACATTTTAGGCAAAATCGGATCAGGGCAAAAGCCATCCATTGCCAAAATCGTGCGTGAGCAAGAGCATATTGGTCTTCAAACGGCGCTTGCCGAAGCTGAACAGAGGCGCTCTGAAATTGCACCGATTGATTTAATGCTCTCCAGCGATGAAGAGCGCTCTGCACGTTTCTTTGTCAGCCCCACTGAGGATGATTCTGAATCAGGTGAAATTGCCGTCATCTACATTTTAGAAACAACCGAGCAACGCGCGCTTGAGGCTCAGTTTGCACAAGCTCAAAAAATGCAAGCCGTTGGTCAGCTTGCGGGCGGTGTCGCGCACGATTTTAACAATGTGCTTCAAGCGATCATCGGCTATTCTGATCTGTTGCTAACCCACCATCGTCCCACTGATCCATCCTTTCAAGATATTATGCAGATCAAGCAAAATGCCAACCGTGCGGCAAGTTTGGTAAGGCAGCTTTTGGCATTCTCACGCCGTCAAACCTTGCGTCCTCAAGTCGTGGAACTGGGTGATGTCCTTTCTGATCTGTCAATTCTGCTTAAGCGTCTTGTGGGTGAGCGCGTTGAGCTTGACCTGAAACACGGGCGGGATTTGTGGCCTGTGAAGGCGGATGTTAACCAATTCGAGCAGGTCATCGTCAACCTTGTCGTCAATGCGCGCGATGCCATGACAAAGGGCGGTAAAGTCACGATTCGTACCAAGAATATTCGTGAAGATGACATTGCCAACTATAATTATCGCGGCTTGCCCTATGCTGATTATGTGTTGATTGACGTTGAAGACAACGGAACCGGTATTCCTCAAAATGTCATGGATAAAATGTTCGAGCCATTTTTCACGACGAAAGAGGTTGGCAAAGGAACTGGTCTGGGGCTGTCAACGGTTTATGGCATTGTCAAACAGACGGGTGGTTTCATCTATTGCGACAGTGTCTATTCCGACAAGGAAGGGGAGGCCACAGGCACAACCTTCCGTATCTTCCTGCCACGTCACATTGTCATTAAAGAAGTGGTTAGTGAAGCGCTTCAAATTGAAGCAACTCCTGAGACGGCAGCTGCTGCCGCTAACGCCGCTGACATGACGGGGCGGGGCGCGATTTTGCTTGTGGAAGATGAAGAGGCGGTTCGTGCCTTCGGAGCGCGGGCACTTGCTTCACGTGGTTACACGGTGATTGAGGCATCATCGGGTATTGAAGCGCTAGAGCGACTTGATGAACTTGATCAACCAATTGATCTTGTCGTGTCTGATGTGGTGATGCCAGAGATGGATGGCCCCACTCTGCTTGGCGAATTGCGCAAGCGCGGTATTAAAGCAAAAATTATTTTTTGCTCTGGCTATGCCGAAGAAGCATTTAAGAAAAATCTCCCCGACGGTGAAGATTTTGGCTTCCTGCCTAAACCTTTTACGCTCAAGCAACTCATTGAAACGGTTAAATCGACCATTGCTGAATCAAAAGTGCCTCCAGCTGCATAACGTACGGTAAATCTGAGACTGGGATATAGAAAAGAGAATGACACGTTAAATTTAGCGTATTTTTTGACATGATGCGCAAGGGAGTGATACGTAGACAATAAAAATTGCAGCAAATTATGATAAGGTATTCTCATGTCCTCTCACTATCCCGACCCCACTGGGAACCGTTCCATTCATCGCCATACGTTGGCTGTGCTTGTCGATAATGAGCCTGGTGTTCTTGCACGCATTGCGGGAATGTTTTCAGGGCGTGCTTATAATATTGAAAGTCTCACCGTCACAGAGACAGAGCATGAAAAGCATCTCTCGCGCATTACGATTGTGACATCAGGCACGGATAGCGTCATTGAACAAATCAAAGCGCAGCTTGCACGTCTGGTTCCTGTTCATCGCGTTATTGATCTTACCGAACAGGGCGAAGCGTTGGAGCGTGAGCTTGCGCTGATTAAAGTTGTTGGTAAAGGGGAGCAGCGGTTAGAAGCTGTCAACATTGCGACTGCTTTTGGTGCGAAAACACTTGATGCAACACTCAACTCATTTGTTTTTGAGCTGACAGGCACGGTTGATGAAATTGAGCGCTTTATTAAGCTCATGATGGCTGTGGGGCTTATTGAAGTGTCACGTACTGGCATTGCCGCCATGAGCCGAGGCGGTGAGGCCATTTAAAAATATGCAATTATAAAGTGCAAAAGGAATGAAAATTAGCATTTATTTAGTGATGAACCTTTAAAACAACTCCGTATTTTATGGAGTTTTTTTATGTCTTTGAAGCTAAGATTTGTTCTCATATGTCTTTTGGGCGCTACAATTTCTTTTTTTCTTGCATTTTTAGTACATTTTTCGGCGCGCAACATGACAGGTGCGCTTGATCGCACATCAACATTGGCTACCGCCATTCGTAATCACACTAATGGTGATATGTTTCATGATGGTTTGCGTAGCAATGTTTATGCTGCGCTTTTTTATGCTGACTATGATTCTTCAAAACAAAATGAAATTTTAGATAAAACAAATGAGATGGCTAAAGAATTCATAAACAAAATAGAGGCTAATGAGCAGCTGAATTTGCCTGATAATGTCAAAGAATCTTTGTCAAATCTTCGTGCACCACTTAATCAATATATCGCTCAGGCTAATAAAATTGTCGAATATGCTTTTACAAATAAAATTCAAGCGCGTTTAGAACTTGTATCATTTGATGAATCTTTTACATTTTTAGAAAAAGCGATGGAAGAAGCAGGTGATACAATAGAAAATACAGCAAAATTAGAACAACAACACGTTGAGAAGCTTGAATCTCTTATCAAAACATTGACGATTTTAGGTTCAATGATTGCGGTTGTCGGTGCATTTGTTATTTTTTGGGTTGTGATGTCAGGCATTTCAAAGCCAATCAATTTAATTCGCGACGCAATGCTTCAAATTAGCGAAGGTAAATTTGACCAAAGTATTCCTTATCTCAATTTAAAAAATGAAATCGGCGCAATGGCGCGTGCTATTGCTTTGTTTCGCGATGCGATGCAGCAGCAATCACAAGCTGAGCAAATTCGTGTTGAAAAGGAGTATACTGTGATTGAAGCGCGACGCCAAGCGATTCGTGATCTTGCTCTTGAAGTTGATCGTCTAGTCGAATTTGGCACGCAAGAGCTTGAAATAGGTCGCAAAGGCCTTGAACGTCAAATTCGGGATGTACGTCAAGCCATGTCGGTTGTGTGTGATGATTCTGTTAAAGCAGTAGAACAAGCGAATACATCTCGTGCTCTTAATGAAGATGCGCGCCATTTGTCCGATCAAATGAATATGGCGATCAGTCACATTGCAGGGAATGTCCAGCGTGGCACGCACCTCACCAATGATGCGGTTGAAAAAGCGAATAACTCCAAAGAAACCATTGATGCCTTGGCTAAAGCAGCATCAGATATCGGTGAAATTGTAAGTGTGATTACGTCCATTGCGGATCAAACAAATCTGCTCGCTTTAAACGCAACCATTGAAGCGGCTCGTGCGGGTGAAGCAGGACGCGGATTTGCTGTGGTTGCGCAAGAAGTGAAAGCATTAGCAACCCAAACCAGTAAATCAACTGAGCAAATTTCGAGCAAGGTCAATGAAATACAAAGCACGACCCGTTTGGCGGTTCATAGTCTTGCAACAATTAGTGAAGCAATTGATCAATTGAATGAAGTTACAACCTCAATTTCAAGTGCGACAGATCAACAGCGGCAAGCTGGAGAAGGATTTGCACAAACGCTTGATGCAACGAATCAAGCTGCGCATACCGTTGTAGAACGAATGAGTAGCATTACTGATAAAGTTAAAATCGGCAATACAACAATCGAAAGCGTCACAGATAATGCCTATAATTTGCTTAAAAAATCTGAAGCGATTTTACAAAGTATACCGCAAAAAGTGCGTGATGTTGTGAATGCTGAGGATACATTTGCGGCTTGATATGCACAATATGAGGTGCTTGCGTGTACCTCATATTTTGATTTAGAAGATCAAATGACTTTATCATTACATACACTTTCAATTTTGATAGCGATTATTGGCTTTGGCTTTTTTATGTGGCCAATTGTTGAGCGTTTGCGTGGGCGTTCACCTCAAGAGCCTGAAACCCTTGAGCAGAAGTTTCAACTTCGCTCACGGGCGTGGTGGATAGGCTTTATCCTCACCGCGCTGGCGCTTTTTATCCAGCGTATTGCTAACGCGCAGGTGAGTTAATTATTTTCTCGCATGATTTGTCTCAAAACCGCTTCACACTTTTGAGATCATGCTTTAGAAGCGAGCAACATTTTCTCCACAATCTTCTTTAAACAGCTCTAAGGATAAACAACGATGCGTGTGTATTATGATCGCGATGCGGACATCAATCTGATCAAAGGCAAAAAAGTCGCGATCGTCGGCTATGGTTCTCAGGGGCACGCTCACGCCCTTAACCTCAAAGATTCTGGTGTCAAAGATATTGTCGTTGCCTTGCGCAAATCCTCACCCTCTGTGCAAAAAGCAGAAGGTTCTGGCCTCAAAGTGATGGAGGTTGCAGACGCTGCTAAATGGGCGGATGTTGTGATGTTGCTGACCCCCGATGAACTTCAAGCGGATATTTATCGCGAGAGCCTGCATGATAATCTCAAGCAAGGTGCTGCGCTTTTATTTGCTCATGGCCTTAATGTGCACTTCAACCTCATAGAGCCTCGCGCTGATCTTGATGTGTTGATGGTGGCTCCTAAAGGCCCTGGTCACACGGTGCGCGGTGAATATCAAAAAGGTGGCGGTGTGCCATGTCTGGTTGCTATTCATAAAAATGCATCAGGCAATGCTTTTGATATTGCGCTGTCTTATGCGTCAGCTGTGGGTGGTGGTCGCTCTGGAATTATCGAAACCAATTTCCGTGAAGAGTGCGAAACGGATCTTTTTGGTGAGCAAGCTGTGCTTTGCGGCGGTGTTGTTGAGTTAATTAAGGCCGGCTTTGAGACGCTTGTTGAAGCAGGTTATGCCCCTGAAATGGCATATTTTGAATGCTTGCACGAAGTTAAACTGATCGTTGATCTGATTTACGAAGGCGGTATCGCCAACATGAACTACTCCATTTCCAATACGGCGGAATATGGCGAGTATGTCACGGGGCCGCGTATCATCACGCCTGAAACCAAAGCAGAAATGAAGCGCGTTCTCGATGATATTCAGACGGGTAAATTCACCCGTGACTGGATGCTTGAGAACAAGGTCGGCCAAACATCCTTTAAAGCGACGCGTGCGCGCATGGCAGCTCATCCGATTGAAGAAGTGGGTGAGCGCCTTCGTACCATGATGCCATGGATCAAATCAAAAGCCTTGGTCGATAAAGCGAAGAATTGATACTATTTAAATTATTTTATGGCTGATTTATATAAGTAAATCAGCCATGCTTTCAAATATTTGAAATTAAATATATGCTGCGGGGATTTTTTTATGAACATTTTTCAAGCAACAGCTTGGAATAACGGCAAAAATAGCTACGGCCTTAAGCTATCGCATCTTGATAGAGATAAATTTTTCTCTAAAGATTTTAAAAATATACATCTTAATTTGCCTGATTTAGAAAATTGTACAGTTATTAATATTGATAAGTCTTCATTTTGGAATAATTGTTCAGAGTTAATTCATAAAGATATTAGAATTTGGCTTGATAAAAACCATTATATACCTTGGAAAAAAGGCTCACCGCCAAAATTCAAAATAGAAAAAGTAGATCAAATTTGTTTTAAGTTGTTAAAAAATGACACAACTTGTCTCTCAGCGCATAAAAAGGATACGATGAGAGCCAATGACTGATCTTTTTCCTGCCTTTGAGCCTGATCCTTATGAATCGCGCAAGCGCCGATTTAAGCCTATTCCGCTGCGTCTGATTGTACCCAATGTCATTACGTTGCTGGCCTTATGTTTAGGGCTAACAGCGATTCGTTTTGCGTTGGAAGGTCGTCTTGAATTTGCCGCTTATGCCGTTTTAGGTGCTGCCATTTTTGATGGTTTAGATGGACGTATCGCGCGCATGATTAAAGGCACGTCGCGCTTTGGGGCAGAGCTTGATTCGCTCGCGGATTTTGTTAGTTTTGGTGTTGCTCCTGCGGTTATTCTTTATACGTTCAGCTTGCATTCGCTTAAATCCTTAGGCTGGGTGGCGGCATTGGTGTTTGCATGTGCTGCGGCGCTGCGCTTGGCGCGCTTTAATATTATGATTGACGACCCAGCACGTCCTGAATGGACGAAAGCATTTTTTACAGGAATGCCAGCGCCGGCGGGGGCTTTAACCGCGCTTTTGCCCCTTTATGCGTCGATTTTGGGTTTGCCTGTGAATTGGTATGTTGCCCCTTTTGTTGCGCTTTATCTTATGGGTATTGCGTTTCTCATGGTGAGCACAATTCCAACGTTCTCTGGAAAAAATGCAGGAACACGTGTGCCGCGAACCTATGTACTGCCACTTTTTGTGCTTGCGGTCATGTTCACGGCATTGCTGGCAAGCTTTACGTTTGAGATGCTCACAATCATTGCGGTGGTATATTTAGGCACAATTCCTCTCAGCTTTTTGCGTCATAAAACACTCAAACAAGAGCATGAGCGCTCCATGAGCCTTGTGCCACCGCTTGACAATGAACCCTTAAGAGAAGAATCCGCGAAAGATATGTCAAAAAGTGGCTTATCTGACACATAACAGGTGTTCACATTCGCTTATGTTTCGCGTATGCAAGATCAACTGAACACAAACCATAAACGACTGGATCAACATGTCGAAGGAAGAACTCCTCGAATTCCCGGGCATTGTCACCGAGCTTCTGCCAAATGCGATGTTTCGCGTGAAGCTGGAGAACGAGCATGAAATTATTGCACATACGGCTGGTAAAATGCGTAAAAACCGCATTCGCGTGCTCATGGGAGATAAGGTGCTCGTTGAAATGACACCTTATGATCTCACCAAAGGGCGCATCACGTATCGCTTTAAATAAGCCGTTTAGGGGGAGGGGACACATTATGCCTCTGGCTCCTGCCGCTTCAACACCTGTGCCACGTTTTATTTTAGCGTCAGGGTCGCCGCGCCGCGTGGCGCTGCTTGCGCAAATTGGTATTGAGCCGGACGGTATTCTACCGGCTGAAATTGATGAAACACCTGTTAAAGGTGAGCGTCCGCGCGAATTGGCGCGTCGGTTAGCCAGCGAAAAAGCGCACAGCGCCCTTAAAATTGCCAGCCGACGAGAAGAATATCAAAATGCTTATCTGCTTGCCGCTGATACGGTGGTTGCAGTTGGGCGACGGGTGTTGCCAAAAGCTGAGATTCGTGACGAAGCAGATGCGTGTTTACGTCTTCTCTCTGGTCGTGCGCATCGTGTGTATACAGGCCTATGCTTGATCACACCGCAAGGCAAAGTACGCGATCGTTTGGTTGAGACTCGCCTGCGTTTCAAGCGTTTAAGCCGTGATGAGTTAGAGAAATATCTCGCCTCTCTTGAATGGCAAGGTAAAGCGGGTGGTTATGCCATCCAAGGCTTAGCGGGCGCATTTGTCACCAAACTCGTGGGGTCATATACCGCTGTTGTAGGCTTGCCCTTACAAGAGACCGCCTCGCTTCTTGAAGGAGAAGGCTATCCCGTCCGCCATAATTGGATCAAAGCAGGGGCGGTTTGATGTCAATGGCACGCGTATGTCTATAAGCGACACCATCACCCTCAAACGTCTTAAAGTCTTTGCACATCATGGTGTACTGCCTGAAGAGCAAAGCTTAGGGCAGTCGTTTTTAATCTCTGTCACGTGCGGTCTTGATGTGCGTGAAGCTGCAATGCACGATTCGTGCGAGCTCTCTGTGAATTATGCCACACTCGCTGAACACATTTATCATTTGGCGACAACGCGGCGCTTTCGCACATTAGAAGCGTTGGCACAAGCGGTTGCAGATGATGTGCTTGGTGTCTTCAAGCGCGTTAATGATGTGCACGTGAGTATTGAAAAACCGCAAGCGCCGCTTCCTTTCGCATTTGAGACGGTGGAAGTTGCCATCCATCGGCGGCGTGAGGGCTAATCAGGCATGGACGAACCTTTAAAGCCTGTTCAAGCTGTCCTGAGTTTGGGCAGTAATATCGGCGATAAAACGGCTTATCTTCAAGAGGCTATTGCTGCGGTGTCTGCGCATTCGAATATCACATTAATGCGCACGTCCTCGCTTTATCGCACGGCACCATGGGGCAAAACAGATCAGGATTGGTTCATCAACGCTTGCGTGCTGATTGAAACCTCATTGAATGCCGATGATCTTTTAAATGCCTGTCAGCATATTGAGCAGAGCATGGGACGGCTGCGTGATGAAAAATGGGGGCCACGTGTAATCGATATTGACATCATCACATATGGCGAAGAAAGCCATAATACGCCGCACCTCAGCATCCCCCATAAACATGTGCTTGAGCGTGCCTTCGTTCTCGTTCCGCTGTTTGAAATATGCCCTGATATGCGCATCAATGGTATGACACGCGATACCGTGCTTAAGGGAATTAATCCCGATGACGTTACGCGGCTTGATTAATAATACACTAAGCTGTGCGCGTCGTCCCTGGCTCTGGTACGGGTGTTCCTGAATCTGAATATTCGTTGAGTTTATTGCGCAATGTGCGGATGGAAATACCGAGGATTTTCGCGGCATGGGTGCGATTGCCCAAGCAGTGATCTAGGGTATCAAGGATAAGATTTTTTTCAACATCGGCAACTGTTTGTCCTACGAGACCTCGTGTGACCGCATCAGCCGTTTGCACAGCACGCGAGGCTGGATCAGGGGCAAAAGCGCGC
Source organism: Beijerinckiaceae bacterium (assembly GCA_044356745.1). Lineage (GTDB taxonomy): Bacteria > Pseudomonadota > Alphaproteobacteria > Rhizobiales > Beijerinckiaceae > JBIKVP01. The sequence goes on from JBIKVP010000011.1 coordinate 29,103, forward strand.
GATGATGGTTCATGATGCAAGCTATCCCCTTCAGGAGAACGCAGGGCATCTGCATCAATGGTCTCACCAATGGAGAGCAATACCGCACGATGCAGCGTATTCTCAAGTTCGCGCACGTTGCCTTTCCATGGATTGAGGGTCAGCACACGCCGTGACTCATCACTCAAAGCGCGTTGTGGCAAGCCATTAAGGTCAGCATATTTACGTGCAAAATGATCCGCGAGTGCGAGAATATCCGCAGGGCGCTCTCTTAATGCGGGAAGGCGCAAATGAACAACATTAAGCCGATAGAGCAAATCTTCACGGAATGTGCCCTTTTTAACTTCATCCGCCAGATTGCGATTTGATGTCGCTAAAACACGAATATCAACAGGAACGGGTTTTGTGCCGCCCACACGATCAATGATGCGTTCTTGAAGTGCACGCAGCAGTTTGGCTTGCAGACGTACATCCATTTCCGAAATTTCATCCAGCAAAAGCGTGCCGCCAGTGGCTTCCTCAAATTTACCGATACGCCGTGCCACAGCGCCCGTAAACGCGCCTTTTTCGTGACCAAAGAGCTCTGATTCCAGCAGGGCATCAGGAATCGCCGCACAATTCACGCTCACAAACGGTTTGTTTTTACGCGCTGATTTTTGATGCACGTAACGGGCGACCACTTCCTTACCCGTGCCGCTTTCCCCTGTAATGAGCACGCTGGCTTCTGAGCGCGCAATCTGATCTGCAAGTTTTAACACGCGCTCCATCGCAGGATCACGCCATATGAGAGATGACTGATCATTGGCAATCGCTTCAATGACAGCGGCTATCAAATCAGGATCGGGGGGCAGGGGGATATATTCACGCGCTCCTGCCTGAATAGCAAGCACGGCGGCACGCGCATCTGTGCTTGTTCCACAGGCCACGACAGGGGTGCGGATACGCTCATTATCAAGGGCAGTGACAAGCGCTTTCACATCAAGCGCAACGTCAATCATGATCATATCTGCACCCTTTGTGCGCAGTACCATCAAGCCTTGATCAATACTCTCCGCATGGGTCACCTGAGCCCCACGCTGCATCGCCATACGGCTTGCCGTGGAAAGCTGTCCTGAAAGGTGTCCGACCATAAGAAGGCGCATGTTGAGTATTTCCTGACTCTAAATGATCAATTAAAACCAATAATGAATAGGTAATCGAGCCAAATTGTCATCCCCAGCTAACCGCGAAGCGGTGAGAGAATCGAGCCCTTTTAATTCTCCACTTTAACAATCTCAGTCATTGTCACGCCAAGACGGTCGTCGACAAGCACCACCTCACCACGTGCAACGAGGCGATTATTGACGTAAATCTCAATCGCTTCACCCACTTTGCGATCAAGTTTGAGAATATTACCGGGCATCATTTGCAGCAAATCGCCCACCGGCATACTGGTGTGTCCAAGTACAGCGGAGACCGTGACAGGCACATCGAAAATCTGCTCTAAATCATTGGCACTTTTTTCGGGGATAGGACCCGAGCCGCCGCCCATGCCTGAAAAATCGATATCATCCGGAGCGCCCAAGTCAGGCAAGGAAAGATCGTTATCATCGCTCATCGTGTGATCCCTTCCAGTATTAAAAAATTAGCGTTGCACATTTGGAGTCTCCAGCCATGTTTCAACGGCAGATTTTACAGCCTGCTCAATCACCTCATGAGAGCGCGACATGCCACCATCGGCCCACTCAAGTAGCACATCCCCTAATGGCATATCAGGCTCAGGAATGACGATCATCTGACCGTCAAATCCCCGTTCAGCAGTGATGCGTTTAAGAACATTCTGCGTGTCTTCAACCAGCGATTCATGCACGCGTATTGCAAGATGCGGCACTTGCTGTACGTGTTCAAAAGCTTGTTTTACAGCTTCAGCAATTGGTGCGAGAGGAGCGCGCGCAATGGCCGCGCCGCCAATTTGTCGTCCAAATTCAAGTGCAAAACTGAGCGCTGTTTTTTCCATGTCACTGTGCATGGCTTGCACTTGTGTAAGAAGCGATTCCGCTAATTGTCCGACATGACGCATTAAGCCGATCATGTGTTGCTCATCTTGTCCCGCTTTAAAGCCGAGCGCATAGCCTTTTTCATGCGCTTCACGCACATCATTTTCCGTGAGGCGCTTGCGTGGAGCGCCGGAGCCAAAATCGTTATCAAAATGAAATTTCTGCGCTTCCATCAATACACCATCAGTATACAAGTTCATCTTCAGCACTGTTTTTGCTGATCATGATGTCACCTTTTTCTGCTAATTCTTTGGCAATGTTGACAATTTTGCTTTGAGCTTCATCAACATCTTTCATACGCATCGGTCCAAGGGCGACCATATCGTCCTGCATGTTTTTGGCTGCGCGGCTCGACATGTTCCCCAAAAAGAATTCTTTAACAGGCTCACCAGCACCTTTGAGTGCGCGAGCAAGCATGTCTTTTTCAACAGAACGCATTAAAGTCTGAATACTTGCTGGATCAAGTTTCATCAAATCTTCGAATGTGAACATGAGTGCGCGAATTTTTTTTGCCGCATCGCGGTTGGTGCTATCAAGAGCTGCCAGAAAACGATTTTCTGTTTGTCGATCAAATGAGTTAAAGACAACCGCCATGATTTCATGAGGATCGCGGCGTTTCGTATGGGCTTTGTTCGCAAGAAATTCAGCGCGTAATGTGCCTTCAATATGATCCAGCGCCTCTTTTTGAATGTTATCAAGCTTGAGCATTCGATTGATAATATCAACCGCGAGCTCATCAGCAAAACAGAGCAACACGCGGGCGGCACTGTCAGGCTTGAGTTTAGAAAGGACGACCGCAGCCGTTTGAGGATATTCGTTTTTAAGGAATCCTGCGAGCAATTCAGGATCAATCGTTGTGAGCTTTTGCCAGATATTGCGCCCAGCTGGTCCGCGGATTTCCTGCATGATTGTGTCGGCGCGTCCTTTGGGCAGAATTTGGCTGAGCAACATTTCTGTGCGGTCATAAGTTCCTGAAATCGCCCCAGATGCTGACATTTGATTCGTAAATTCAACCATGATTTTTTCTGCGACATCAGCGGTTAAAGTGCCAAGCTGTGCCATCGTAATAGAAATGATTTTGATCTCTTCTTCGTCAAGCGCATGCCAGATTGGTGCTCCGTGAAGGGGACCAAGCACGAGAAGCAAGATTGCTGCTTTTTCCGGGCCTTTGAGCTGTGTTGTTGAGGTAATATCCGCCATCTCTAACCTCCCTCATGAATCCATTGACGGACTACAGCAACGGACTCTTGCGGGTCAGTTTTAACAATACCTCCCACGCGCTCAATGGATTGTGCCTGTACCTTCCCATTAATCTGCGCAATATCAATCATGCGCGCGGCTTGGCTTTCACGCACTGTTGGTAATGCTCCTTGCGATCCATTTTGTGCGATTTCTATGTTGTAATCGTTATTATCTGGCGTTGAAGGCAATGTCTGAACTTCCCCTGATGGTGTCACAACCGTCACCGTACGCGTAATCGTATTTGTTGTATTTGTGGTTGGCGTGCGTCGTGCATTGGGATCAGGGGCGAGCATTTTTTTAACAATCGGGCGCACCACCATAAACAGGACGATAATCACAAGGAGCGCAAGTACACTCAGCTCAATCAAACGCAGGATGTCATCTTTCGAAAACGCCAAAAGCTGTGCCGTAAAGCCCGTTGGTTTTTCTGCTTCAATCTGCATCGGTGCATCAGCGAAACGCAGGTTCGCGACCTCGATTTGATCACCACGACGGGTATCAAAACCAATTGCAGAGCGTACCAATGCCGAAATGCGTTCAAGTTCTTCAGGCGTACGTGGTTGATAAGCCATTTCCCCATTTGCACCACGTTGATAATTGCCATCAACGAGCACGGCGACTGAGAGGCGTTTCACACGTCCACCTTCCACAACTTCCGTGCGTGTGGTGCGTGAAATCTCATAATTGACGACCTCTTCACTCTTGTTAGAATTATCTTTGCCCGCTGCATTATTTTGGCTTGCATTGGCATTGGGGAGTTCATTACCCACACTCACCGCGCCTTGATCAGCAGTTGTTGTCTGACTTTCTGTGCGGTTTTGGGTTGACCGCACGACACGACTTTCAGGATCAAACGATTCTGATCTGCTCTCAATGCGGTTGACATCAATCTCGCTTGAGACTTGCACCCGCGCACGGCCAACGCCCACGATGCCTGTGACAATTTCCTCAACCTGCATCTTGAGACGACGTTCAAAAGATGCCTGTTTATCATCAAGTCCAAGGCCTGACGCGCCACCATCTTGCGCACCATCCGCAAGTAAGCGACCGCGCTCATCGACAATGGAAATTTTTTCAGGCTTCAAGCTTTCAACTGCGGTGGCTACAAGATGCCGAATCGCGCGCACCTGTCCTTGATCAAGTTCTCCCGACAACTTAAGCACGATAGACGCACGCGGCGCTTCACGGTCACGATCAAATAAGCGCTTCTCAGGAATGACCAGATGCACACGTGCCGCCTGTACACGAGAAATAGAGCGGATCGTGCGCGAGAGTTCGCCCTCAAGCGCACGCAGTTGATTAATGCCCTGCACAAAGCTGGTGCTTGAGAACGCATCCCCTTTATCAAAAATTTCATAACCAACGCCGCCGCCGCTTGGCATTCCCTTGCTGGCTAAATCCATCCGTAGCTTGGTGATTGTATCTTTGGGGGCAAGAATCGTCGCGCCGTCCGCACGTGTTTCATATTTAATATTGCGTGATTCGAGCTCGCGCGTGATGCTTGTAGCATCTTGAAATGACAGATCAGTATAGAGAACAGCCATGCCTGGCTGATTAACTTTTGAGATCACAAACGCGAAAAAGCCTAGCAATACCAGCGTCACGACCGCCATGGCCGCGATGCGGGCTGCGCCCAGCGTGCGTATGAACTCAATAATGCTATTCACGTCTCATTGCCTTTGAGGGTTAGAAAAATCCCACTAGGCAAGAATTTCCTCTTTCAGGGTGAATGAACCGTTAACTTGCGCTGTTATTTCGCTTTTTTCGTACAGGAAAGTGTATGATTTATTGAAATATCGTTGGGCTTTTCACCATAAAAAAGAGCGCTAACATCAGTTAGCGCCCAAGTATCGGCACAAACAATGAGGAGAGAGATCAGTGCCGGTAATCTTGAATACGCGTTGTGCGAAGTCCTTTAAGGCCATAACTATCCACTGAAGCCTGCCAGCCGATAAACTCTTCTGTGGTAAGGCTGTAGCGGCTGCAAGCTTGCTCAAGCGTGAGAAGACCCCCGCGCACTGCTGCAACAACTTCTGCCTTACGACGTGGAACCCAGCGACGTGTTGAGCCTGAAGGTAGATCAGCCAAGGTTAATGGATTTCCTAATGGCCCAATCACAATAGATTTACGAGAAATTTGTTGAATAAGCTGCATGGTGTCCTCTCTATTACATTCAAGTTAGAAGCAATCTTGATGAACACACATTGACAGATAGTGCTAATGCTGACAAATAAAGACTTTATTTACCATTAATATCAACGATGAATGAATATGATTAACAACGGTAATGATCAATACATAAGAAAGCCCTTTGCAAGGAAGGGCTTTAGAATATTGGGGCTCACATCGCGCCTTATTATGCTGCCATTGGATTGTAATCCAAGGGTTTACCCGTTTCGAGCAGCGTTTTAAGGCCGGATATGATTCCGGGCCAACCGCCGCCAGTGTTGCGATAAGTTGCGGTTTCCCCTTCGAACAGATCGTGCGTAAGCGTTAGTCGGCAACAATCACCTTGCTGCAAAATTTCATATGTCACGCGGCTTGGCGCGTCATTTTCCATGCCGGGCATCCATTCGGCTTTGAAAGTTGCAACAAGTTTTTGGGGTGCAATCGCCTCTAAAATCTTGCCTTGCACAAAAATACGTCCATCAGGTGTCACATAACGATAATCACTACCTGCTTTAGCTTGGCCTTCAAACGCCACCATGCGCGCCGTACTTTACCAAAGAAAATAAGATGAATATAAAAAATTATAAGCAATATGTTGCAGATGTTCATTTTTTTTATTAATTCTATACTGGATCCCTACTTTCATCATTAGCAATAATGCCATCTTTATTCTTATCTACACTTAAAATATAATTTATCATTTCGTCAGTTGAAAGAATATTGCTATCACCACCTTCAGCTACCTTAGCAAGCCTAGCGCGAGCATCTTGCCTCAAGGCGTCAAGCGCTGCGCTTCGCTCTTCTCCTAACTCTTGCATCTGTTGTTCCAACCTTGCCATCTCAGCGTTAACGAGATTACCTCTTAAACGATTACGCAATTCCTCACGTCTCACTTCTATTTGCTGAAGGTTAGCTGCAAGTTTAGGATCGGTAAACATATGTTCGAAATACGAAGCATTATAAGGATCATTAATATCGCTGTCTATATACATGTATTCATTTACAAAGCCTTTTGCAGAATCAATCAATTCGTCTTGAGTAGCGCCATCTTTTCCATACCTGATCCCAGCATTAGGCGTGCCTAATAGCTCTCTTGTATCAGGATTATTTGTAACCTAAGTACATATGCGCATTCATCACCAAACTCAAACCCCTCTTTACCTTCTAGATGTCGAGTGCCATCACGGTAGTCACTGAATTGATCCCGAATTTCATTTGTCATTTCGACATTCCTATATCAATTTAAGAGCATTACGTGATGAGCATAATTTAACGCGCGAATAGCGTGCATTTAGAATGCATATATTATATAGTTAATTCATAATCACGTGTCAATATAGAAACATCTATAAGCATAATCATCGCGTTAAGCTGAACTTTTAATCGCAAAGCCAGTCATAATATGTTGATTATAAATGATTTTATTTGAGAGATGTTTGAGCGCAGCTCAATTGCGATGCGTCGTCTTCGGCCTTTTCACGTAAACTGGCGAAGGGAATAAGCCCACGTGTTAATACAAAACCACGTTGAACAGGCAATGCAAGGCGTACATCACGCACGATCGTATCATCTTCGTCCATCGCTTGAAGCTCATCAAGATCGCGTTGAGAGAGCAATAAAACGGAGAGCAAACCTTGCTGTGCGGCACGATCAGAGACTGCGTAATACACTCCGCCCTTTTCACCATGAATGGAGAGTGTTTGTACAATAGATGTTGAGACAGGCAGCGTGATCCGCACAGGGCCTTGTGCCAGATTAAAGTGGCATGCTGAACGCACCATCAGCGGATCAGTATATGGCTCGTCATCAAGGGGTGTCGTGGATGAAATCAATACGGTGGTGTAGGGTGCTGCGACACGCATGAGGCGGTTGTAAGCGCTGTTCTGGCTCAGTATGGGTATTAATAACGTTGAGGCTAAGTGAACGATTGCGCCAAGCACTAATCCCAAGATAAGCACAATGGGTGATAAAAATGAAATGTGCCGCCACAAGTGTCGTGGATGCAATGCTTTCATAAAACGTTTTAAGCCACGGTGTAAAAACGCAAAAATACGTTGTAGTGCGCGTTTCGAGCGTGAAGGATCAGATGCTTTCTCTTGATTGAGAGATGATAAATCTTCAATCGCTTTAACCGGCAGGGCAGGGGCTAAAGATGTTTTCATCGTTGTTTTGCGTGCGCGTTTTGTCATAGACATGCCACCTTGTGAAGACGGGGCAGTTGATGCGCTGTGAGCGCCTGAGTCGCGCTGCTAATTGGTGTATCATAAATGTGCAATACAAGTTTAACCTCATCTTTTGACCCCACAGGCAACCAGTTGCCACCTGTAGGAAAAGGCGCAATGTTGATCAATGATTGGCCCGATGGCTCGCGGATCAGCTCCATTGATGTCAGTGCGTATCGGTTCGATGGGTTTCCAATGGGTATACCTTGCGGATTTGTCAGGGTGAGTGTCCAGATACGCGCAGCGGGTGTTGAGCCTGTCATTTGATAATGACAGCGACCACTGAGTTTTTCTCCTTGATCATCGCGTTCACGCACAAAAACCAGCCCTTCACCTTGTCCAAGAGGCATATCGCCATGACGTGCAACAAGCGCTGCGGTGTAGGGGTCTGTGTCCTTTGCGCTATAAACCGGCCATGTGATCCAACCACCAAGCGCAACGCGTCCAGGTCGCCAATGTGCTTGCTGTAATAGATACGTCGCCCCAAGCCCTGTGAGCGCTGCAATGATTAAAAGGGGAAGAATAAAAGACAGGCGCACCAGAATCACACCAAAAACGCGGACATCCTCTGCATTCTTAGCATATGATTACAACCGTGAAAGCCTTGTCGTAGGTATTGCGTTCTCAACGTATTTCACGCCCACCACGGATGATTTTTACACGCTGTGCTCTCGCGCTTGAGAAATCGACATACGCAGATTGTGTACCGAGATGCTCTCGCATAAGCCCTGCACGAGGACTGGTTGGGGTGCGTGCTTTTTCAAACATGACACCAAGGGATTGAATGACCTCATAAGAGCGACGCGATAAAGGCTGGGCGGATACAGTCCCTCGTGAAAGATCTGTAATCCCCGCAGCTGATCCACCGATGGCGACACTTGTGCCCATAGACGGTGTTGGAATGTCCATAGCCGGTAGGCCAGGAATGTTTTTAATTTCAACACCTTGATGCGCATAGCTCATGACTTGATTCCACGTCATCCCTGGAAGTGAGCCGCCTGTCATGTTATTTGTGGGGCTTGAATCATCATTGCCATACCACACGCTTGCAACGAGATTTCCTGTATAGCCAATATACCATGCGTCTTTATAACCGTTTGTTGTTCCGGTTTTTCCAGCTGAACGAATGCCCACAAGTGCTGCTCGCCGCCCTGTGCCCTCTTCGGGAACTTTGGAAAGCATGTAATTCATATCGTGAACCACTTGGCTTGATAGAATTTGCTGTGAGGGTTTGGCATCGCGTTCACGCCGCCAGATCAAATCGCCCGTGCTGCTAAAGACATCAATGGCAGCATACGGTGTCGCTTTGCGGCCACCATTGGCGAGCACGGCGTAACCTGCGGCCATATCAAGCACAGTGACTTCTGCCGAACCAATGGGAAGAGATGAGCCATCTTTGAGTTCTGTGGTTAGACCCATTTTACGACACATCTCAATGATTTTGGCACGTCCCGCTTTCGCGTTGCCATTTCCCAACAGTAATGACATGCGCACCGGTATTGTGTTGATGGATTTAGCCAACGCCACGGTGAGCGGCATTGCGCCTGCATAAGAGCGATTATAGTTGTTTGGGCACCAATTCCCTAAGCAGATGGGCGCATCGACGACAACCGAGTCAGGGCGAAATAATCCTGCATTAAGAGCCGCTGCATAAACAAACGTCTTAAAAGATGAACCTGGTTGACGTAGCGCATCCGTGGCACGATTGAATTGACTTGCGCCATAATCACGCCCACCCACAATCGCGCGTACTGCACCTTCGGGCTCCATTACAATCATCGCGCCTTGTTTAGCGCCATAGCTTGTGCCGTGCTCGCGTAAAATATTTTCAACAGTGACATCGGCCTGACGCTGGATACCCATATCAAGCGGTGTTTTAACAACAACCACGCGGTGAGAGCCGAACAAGCCTTGATCTGCCATGCGCTTCACATCTGAAAAAGCCCAATCAAGATAAAAATCTGGTGATGCATCCCGCTTGCGATCGATTGGTGTTGCAGGATTCTGCCGCGCACTTTCAATTTGACCCTCTGATAAAAAACCAGCTTCTACCATATTCGAGAGCACATCACGCGCCCGTGCCCGTGCCGCTGGCAAATTGATGTGCGGTGCATATTTTGTGGGTGCTTTAAACAATCCTGCCAGCATCGCTGATTCAGCGAGGGTTAAATCACGCACAGATTTTCCAAAATAATAATCTGTTGCTGCGACAATCCCAAATGTACCGCCTCCCATATAGGCGCGATCAAGATAAAGTTTAAGAATTTCATTTTTTGTAAGGCGTGCCTCTAACCAGAGCGAGAGAAACGCTTCTTTGATTTTACGCTCAAGTGAACGCTCATTATTGAGAAATAAGTTCTTAGCCAATTGCTGCGTCAGTGATGATCCGCCCTGAACCACGCCAGACGCACGTGCATTGACACTGATCGCACGAAATGTGCCGAAGATATCAATACCGAAATGCTCAAAAAAACGCCTGTCTTCGGTTGCCAGAACCGCTTTAATGAGATGATCAGGAAATTCATCAAGCGGGACAGAATTATCAAGACGAATACCGCGATGGCCGACTTCTTGTCCGTAACGGTCTAAAAATGTGACGGCAAGCTCCTGCTTTTTGAGAAAATCTTCGGTGCTTTCTTGAAAAGCGGGCGTTGCAAGCGTGAGCATTATCAACAAGCCGCCGACACCAAGGGTCATCGCTTCCGAGCTGAGATCAGCGATAAAGCGCTTGCCGCCACGAAGCTTGAGCTTGTCTGCGCGAATGCTGAAACGCTCATATCGCTCAGCAAACGCACAGCCAAGTCGATAAAGGCTATCATTAAGCCACGCATCTGCATCAAGTGCAGCATGACGTATGCGCGTTGTCCAATCGGGAGGCAAAAAACGTTTCACGCGCGACGTGTCCGGAACAAAAATTTACGATTTTTTAAGTATACGCAAGCTTAGCCATTTTTCAACACACCATGGGACTTATGCGTATATTAAGCTAAACGAGAAACCGCGTGCTTTCTAAGCGTGATCATCCATGATATAAATCTTGCCTGAGATCTCCTATGACGTTTGAAACGCCACCAGAACAACCTCAAAATGATACTCCTCCTTTTTGGGAAACAAAAAAGCTTGATCAAATGTCAGACGCGGAGTGGGAAAGCTTGTGCGATGGTTGCGGCCGTTGCTGCTTTGTCAAGTTAGAGGATGAAGACACGCAGGATGTGTATTTTACGAGTGTGATCTGTCATCTTTTTGATGAGGGCACATGCAGATGCGGTGATTACGCCAACCGTTTGAGCTTAGTGCCGGATTGCATCAAGCTTACACCCGCACTCATTCATACAACACATTGGCTCCCGATAACGTGCGCTTATCGACGTGTTGCTGAGGGCAGGGGCTTAGCGTGGTGGCATCCGCTTGTGTCGGGCACAACAGACACGGTTCACACTGCGGGGATTAGCGTGCGCGGGCGCATCACAGCGGTTGAAGGTTTTATCACGGACGAAGACGCGATCGATCACATTATCGACTGGCCGGTGAAGGAATGAAAATGTGTTCAAACGTTGTTAGCTAACCTTTTTTCTACTCTAAAAATCTTTCATTTTCCCTCGTTTTCTCTCTCTCTTTTCTCTGCACAAGTCTCTGGAAGAGCGCTTGATGATCCTTTTGCTATGAGATCATCTGACGTCCTCCAGAGCTTTGCGAAGAGATTTTGTAGTGTAACGTCTCGCCGCGGCTCTGGTGCTCTCTTCTTTTTTGTGTCGACACATGCTGCTCAGCAACATGCATTGTCAGCAATTTTCCCCGTCCCTTTTTGAAGGGGTCGCCATCAATGCGTTGTCAATGCATTCATGACGAAGGGTGACATGGCCATGTCACAATTAGAATAACAGTGCTTTAAAGGGCGGGGATAACTTTTTTAAGAGAGCTAAAAATTCTGATCTGTCATTCTCATCAGCGGATTTAATCTACAGACAATGATATCTTGAAGCACATTATTGGCGATGATGAGAGATTTTAAAGGTTGTAAACAAACATCATCTCATCATTTAGTCTATATGAGTTAGTGATTTAGAATTGAGAGCGCATGGAAATATGCATTTTGGCAACAAAATTATAACTAAAGAATATGTCTGTATATAGAAACCAGAGAAAGTCCCGCAAAATTAATTTATTCCATGCGTTATTATCATATAAAACTTTCTCCACCCACCTTTTTTCTAATTGATATTTGTTATGTTTGAGGTAGTCTGTGAAATAGGTTAAGGTTAATTGTTAAGATCAATAAATTAATTAAAAATTTAACAAGCGTTAAGCGCATATAATAAAGGAGAAAAATTATGACATCATGTGGAAATTGTTCGCCACTCCCTCCACCATCATCATGTTATCACGATCACCATAGCTGCTGTGATCCTTGGCATGGCGGCGGTGGTTCTTATAGAGCCTTATCATATGATAAGAGCGGCGATGGTGGGTTGAATAAGGATGAATTTAAGGCATCTATTTCCAATTACGTTCAAGATAACGGAACTATTAATGAATGGGGTTTGTCAAATTACCTTGAAACATTTGGGTATTCATGTAAAGAAGCTAGCATGTATGCATCGGCTCTTATGGGTAAATCAAAAGAGATGGATCCTTTTGCAGTTGCCTCGAAGTTAGATTTCAATAAGTCAGGCATTATAGGCATTACAGATGGTGAAGCAGATTATGCTCTAAGTAAGCTTGAGCCGAATCCTGCTACTTTCCTGTAATTTGGCTTTATAATACACTATACCCCTCACATTTGAAGAGTTGGTGTCTGAAGTATTTTGAAGTTATCGGATAGGCGGTCAACCCATAATCGTGCTTTTTGCGGAAAAGTGGTATTCAGGAAGCCAAG
>JBIKVP010000125.1:0-3828 GCA_044356745.1 Beijerinckiaceae bacterium
TTTCAAAAGCTCCTGACGTTGGTCTGGTTCTAAAAGCGTACCCATACCAAATTGGAATCAAAACAACCTTAATAAAAAGATAACGCCAACTCTTCACTCACGAGGGGTATATTTGAAGCCAAATTTTTAAATTTATTGACTTCAACATTAAACCTTTCTGTTTCAACGTGCTTTGAAGGATTGGGTTCTTTATCAACATCAGACGAAGAAACTGACTTTGAAATTGGATTGGAAGCAATTTCACCCTTTGATATATTCCTTCAACTTTTGTTTTTAATGCCAAACCCTTTTCAAAGTTAAGTTTATTTAAAATAATATATGTGTCAATATTGAATTGCATAATAAAAAATAATCAACTAATTTAATCTCCATATCTCAAAATTAAGCGCACTCGCAAAGCTAACCCATAATAGATAAGGCACGAAGCAGGCTGATGCGAGTTTATCGACCATTGAGAAAACCGCCGTACACACTATAATTGATATCCACAAAAGTGCTATAATAATAAGAGCGTAAAAAGGATTGTGCATACCAAAGAAGGTCGGGCTCCACAGCCCGTTCAAAATTAATTGTATTGAAAATAATGTGAGTGCCCAAGATTTGAGATTGCTCTCAGGCGCACGAAGTAATCTATAACAAGCCAAAATCATTAAAAGATAAATGACCATCCAAGCGGGTGAAAAAATCCAATCTGGTGGTGTAAAGACAGGTTTTGCAATTCCGCGATACCAACCTTCAACATTAGGCTTTGTTACAACATAACCAACATAAGCAACAACAGCGACAGGGATGATGCTCAAGGCAAGATTGATCGTTGTTTTGAGCGTTTGCCTTTGCCCATCTTTATAGGTTTTCTGGTAAAGTTTTTGGCGTTCTTCAGGAAGCATGGGACATCTCAATGTTGTCGCTATCAAAGTTGATATAGATGTTTTAACATATGCCAGATTTGTGCAGACATTGAGATTTAAATCTGTTTTTTTCCAAATAATACACATGATAAAATCAATTTTAGCGCATACAAATGCCTCTTGGCCGCGATTCCGGTTACAGATGCGTCAAATCACACATGCGATTGTTGAGGCACTTCACCGCGAACAAGAACATCTCACCCCTTTTGTATGGCTCCCTGTGGCGTTTGGCCTTGGAATTTTGGCTTATTTTTCGCTTCATTATGAGCCATCTTTATGGGTGGGGAGCGTTATCACAACGGCTAGTGTAGCAGCAGTACTTATATGTCCATCTGAGCGCATAATATTTCGCACCCTTTTAATTGCAATCACCGCTGTAAGTTTGGGATTTATAGCCTCAATTATTCGTACGCAGTGGGTTGCTCAACCGCTTCTCACACGTACGCACATTGGCTCTTTAACCGGTTTTGTTGAAACCGTTGAACAACGTCCACAAGGCCCAAGACTTGTGATCCGCGTTGATGCATTTTCTGGCTTACCTCATAGCCAACGCCCGCTTCGCGTGCGGGTAAGTGTACGTGAGGGAGCACGTGTGAAAGCAGGTGACTATATTTTTGCTACCGCGCGGTTGCTTCCTTTGCCCGAAGCGCCGCGTCCGGGCGGTTATGATTTTGCACGTGATGCATTTTTTAAAGGCTATGGCAGTGTTGGATCGCTTGTGGGAGCGGTGACAATTTTGCCTACACCCGATGATCTTGAATGGATGTCGCACTTCACAGCATGGGTTGATCGTGGACGCAACGCACTGACAGAACGCATCGCTAATGCGTTTGGTGGGCAAGAAGGTGCGGTAACAGCAGCACTTGTGACTGGTAAGCGCGGTTTGATCACGGAAGAAACGAACAATGCTTTGCGCGGCGCGGGGATTTATCACATTATTTCGATTTCAGGTTTACATATGGTGCTTGCCGCAGGGGCAATTTTTGCAAGTTTACGCGCGTTTCTTGCGTTGCTTCCGTTTCTCGCCCTGGGTTGGCCGATCAAGAAAATCGCAGCATCGGGCGCAATGCTTGGCGCAACAGTTTACTGCATTTTTTCTGGGTCAGATGTTGCAACTGAACGCTCGTTGATTATGACCCTTGTGATTTTTGGAGCGATTCTCGTGGATCGCCCAGCTTTAAGTTTGCGCAATCTTGCAATATCAGCACTGATTGTTCTGGCGCGACAACCTGAAAGTTTACTGAGTCCAAGCTTTCAGATGTCATTTGCAGCCGTTGCAGGATTAATCGCTTTTGCAGTCCATATCCAAAATAAGCCGCCAGATATTACTGGAATGCCTGTCCTTTCATGGTTTAGGCGGTGGGGTAATCATTTTGTATGGGCAACAATGTTGCTGATTATCACAACTGTCATTGCCACGTTGGCTACAGCGCCTTTCAGCGTGTATCATTTTCAAACGCTTAATCCCCTCGGAATTATCGGAAACGCACTCGCCCTCCCCTTCATTTCATTGATCGTCATGCCTGGGGCCGTACTTGGTGTGACGCTTTATCCTGTTGGGCTTGATCTTCCAATATGGTGGGGCATGGGAGTAGCGGTGAAATACGTGCTTATTATAGCGGCATGGATTGCCAGCTTTGAGAATGCATCGGTTGTGATTCCCGCAATTTCAGGGGTTGCGTTACTCTGCTTTGTGTTAGCACTTCTCATGAGTACGCTTTTAAAAACGTTTTTGCGCTGGAGTGCGATTTTACCTTTAATTGTTGGTTATATTTTAGCATATCAAGCCCTTACGTGGGATATTCTTATTGATCGTGATGGACAAGGCGCGGCTGTAAAAGGTGCGGATGGACACCTTATCATGATGGGTCGCCCCTCTGGATTCGTGAAGGAGCAATGGCTTAAAGCAAGTGGAGATAGTCGCAAGCTGAATGATAAAACACTCACAAAAAATCTTAATTGTGATCATTTGGGATGCACGCTGACGACCGTTTCTGGTCATGTTGTATCTTATATCAATAGGCGCGAAGCATTCGCAGATGATTGCAAACGTGCACATGTGATCATCACAAACGTGTATGCGCCATCATATTGTATTGGAGAACATATTTTTGATCGCAAACGACTGTCAAACACGGGCAGTGTCGCGATCAAATTACATAAATCAACCTCATCAGCTCCACAGGCCGTTATCGCACAGTTAGAGACATCCCGTACGATAAACGGTCAACGTGAAAAAGTCTTGCTACGCCCATGGATGCGCCCTTTGCAAGTGCGCAAAGCCATAAACCCTATACCTTAAAGTTTATTTCCCGCACGGGCACGGATCATAAAGGTGTCATAAGTGTATTCTGCAACTTGGAACCAAAGATATTCATCGTTACGAAATGCTTTATATGAATCAAAGACCTTTTTAAAATCCGCATTTTTGGCAGATGTCTCAGCATATAATTCATTGGCAGCTTTAAGACACGCTTCAAGCACCTCTTGAGAAAATGGCCGTAACTGCGTGCCAGAACTAATAAGTTGTCGTAACGCTTCTGGATTTTTGACATCATATTTTGCTTGCATATCAACGTTTGCAGCAGCAGCAGCAGTACGAAATAAAGATTGATAATTTTTGGGAAGCTCTTCCCATTTTTTATCATTGATGAAGAAGTTGAGCATTGCGCCACCTTCCCACCAACCAGGATAATAATAATATTGAGCGACTTTATTGAAACCAAGTTTAGCATCATCATAAGGCCCCACCCATTCAGCGGCATCAATTGTGCCTTTTTCAAGGGCTGGGTAAATATACCCCTCGTGAGTGAAGAGTTGGCGTTATCTTTTTATTAAGGTTGTTTTGATTCCAATTTGGTATGGGTACGCTTTTAGAACCAGACCAACGGCAGGAGCTTTTGAAACGCCACCGCACCGA
>JBIKVP010000052.1:0-13349 GCA_044356745.1 Beijerinckiaceae bacterium
TTCGTGAAGGCCATCCTTGGCTTCCTGAATACCACTTTTCCGCAAAAAGCACGATTATGGGTTGACCGCCTATCCGATAACTTCAAAATACTTCAGACACCAACTCTTCAAATGTGAGGGGTATATGCAAGATTGATGGATCAAGTCCAATCATAACGCACTAATCACACGTGCTACTTGCTTATCATATGACTCCCTTTAAAATGCCCTTGTGAAGGCCTTGTCTTATCTGTAAAGAGCAAGGGCTGTTTATTTTAATGTCATAAAGGCGCGGGAGCTGATGTCCGCTTTGCCCAGTTTTTCTCAACATGTTATTGCACTTGATGCGATGGGGGGCGATCATGGCCCTGATGTCGTTGTGCCCGGTGCGCAGATTGCGCTTGATGCGATTGGGGCGTCGCGTGTGCGTTTCATCTTCACAGGCGATCAGGCAAGAATTATTCCCCTGTTGCAAGCACGTCCTGAGCTTGAGCGTGTGAGTGAAGTGATTCACACAGACATTGCAGTGAGTATGCATGATAAGCCTAGTCAGGCTTTGCGCACAGGGCGGCGTGTTTCATCCATGTGGATGGCGATTGATGCTGTGAAACAAGGCAAGGCACATGTCGCTGTTTCCGCGGGGAACACAGGCGCATTGATGGCAATGTCAAAAGTATGCCTACGCACGATGGCTGATATTGAGCGCCCTGCGATTGCTGCGATATGGCCAACGCTTCGCGGGCGGAGCATTGTGCTTGATGTGGGCGCAACGATTGGTGCTGATGCTTCGCATTATGTCGATATGTCACTCATGGGTGCTGCCATGGCGCGAATCGTATTGGGCGTGGATAAGCCTACAATTGGCCTACTTAATGTTGGGGTTGAAGAGATTAAAGGCGTTGAGGCCGTTAAAGAAGCTGCGCGCGTGCTCAAAGAGGCCAATATTCCGCATTTATCCTATCACGGATTTGTGGAGGGGGATGACTTGGGCAAAGGGACTGTTGATGTTGTTGTGATAGAAGGTTTTGCGGGTAATATTGCGCTTAAAACCGCTGAAGGCACGGCAAAACAGATTGCGACTTATTTACGTGAAAGCATCAATAGTTCATGGCTAAGTAAATTGGGATATGTGCTTGCGAGCAAAGCATTTGGTCAGCTCAAAGAGCGTATGGATCCGCGCAATGTCAACGGTGGTGTTTTTCTTGGGTTAGAAGGTGTTGTCATTAAAAGTCATGGCGGCACAGATGCAATAGGCTTTGCCAGCGCTATTAAATTGGCGCACGCAATGGCAGAACATGATCTTCTTGCGCGAATTCGTGAAATGCTGGAGCAAACGCCTCAGCCCGAAGAGATTTAAGGACACCCCGCGATGACGTTACCGAGCGTGAAAAGAGCGGTTGTGCGTGGGATTGGGTCTTATTTGCCTGAAAAAATTGTCACCAACGCTGATATAACACGCATTGTTGAAACGTCAGAAGAGTGGATTGTTGAGCGCACAGGTATCAAGCGTCGTCACATCGCCTCAGAGGGTGAGACCACATCAACACTTGGTATCAAAGCAGCGCAAGCAGCTTTAGCGCAAGCAGGATTAGAAGGGGCTGACATTGATCTCATCTTGGTTGCAACAGCAACCCCTGATTACACCTTTCCTGCAACGGCTGTTCAAATACAGGCGGCGCTCGGAAATACAAAAGGGGCAGCGTTTGATATTCATGCTGTGTGTTCAGGGTTCGTATTTGCGCTCACCACGGCGGATCAGTTTATAAAATCTGGTTTGTATCAACGGATTTTGGTGATCGGTGCTGAAACCTTTTCACGTATTCTTGATTGGACAGATCGCACGACATGCGTGCTCTTTGGTGATGGTGCAGCCGCATTAGTATTAGAGACTCAAGAGGGCGATGGCACACTCAATGATCGCGGCGTTTTATTTACGCATTTGCGTTCTGATGGTCGTTATCGCGAAAAGCTTTATGTTGATGGTGGGCCTTCCCGTACAGATCATGTGGGACATTTACGGATGGAGGGGCGCGAGGTTTTTCGTCATGCTGTTACCAATCTTGCAGAGACTATTGACGTTGCCCTTAAAACGACGGGCTTAACAGGAGCAGATATTGACTGGTTTGTGCCACACCAGGCCAATCGCCGTATTATCGAAGCAACGGCACATAAGCTTGGTATGTCGATGGATAAAGTGGTGATGACCGTACAGGATCATGGCAACACATCAGCAGCATCGATTCCCCTTGCGTTGGCACAGGGCGTGGCTGATCAACGTATTCAAAAGGGACAGCTAGTGTTGATTGAGGCGATGGGTGGCGGCTTTACATGGGGATCGGCATTGATCAGATGGTGAAAAACTCACCATATTTATAAAACATGGCTTTTAACGGCGTGCAAACGTCTGTTAATCTGTGTTGACGATTGACCTGATGCGTCTTAAGGGTTAGCGATTATTAACGGGTGGTGTTTTCTCACAAAATAGTGAGAGCATATTGTTTAGGCTGCGTTTGATGGGGGATATCATGACTGGCAGCAATCAAAAATTAGTGGCAAGTGCTGCTGTAGAGAATGATACAAGTCGCACGGTGACACGTGCTGATCTTGCTGAAGCAGTTTATCAGCGGGTTGGGCTTTCGCGTACAGAGTCTGCAGCATTAGTTGAAGCCGTACTTGATGAAATTTGCGATACGCTTGAAAAAGGAGAGACAGTCAAACTGTCTTCGTTTGGATCATTTGTTGTACGCAGCAAAGGCGCTCGCGTTGGGCGCAACCCTAAAACAGGCGTTGAAGTTCCGATTGAGCCGCGTCGTGTCATGGTGTTTAAGCCATCAAATGTTCTCAAAGCGCGGATCAATGGTCTGCATGTTGATGATGAGGCCGAATAATGGCGACACGTATTGAGCCGTCACTTCAGGACGTTGCAAAAGCTGATGCATCTAAATCCGTGGATGCTTTCCGTACGATTAGCGAAGTTGCGGAAGATCTTGATATTCCACAACATGTTTTGCGTTTTTGGGAAACACGTTTTTCTCAAATTAAACCATTAAAGCGTGGTGGCGGGCGACGTTATTATCGTCCTGATGATGTTGAGCTTCTTAAAAGCATTCGCCATTTATTGTATAGCGAAGGTTATACCATTAAAGGCGTTCAGCGTATTCTTAAAGAAGAAGGCGTAAAAGCTGTTCAACAGATGTCTCGCCGTCTTCAAGCGGGGCAGGGACGTGCGCAACAGGCTGTGCCGTCTTCAGAGCATGTCACTGATGCATTTGAAGATGATGATAGCATTGAAATACATAATGCGTGTGATCATGCACCCATGATTTCGTCAAGCCAAAATCATGAACAAGTACAATTAGATGATGATCATGAATATGATACGCATCTATCGACATCAGTTAGAGACATGTCTCATGACGTGCACTCAATTAAGGTGTCATCAAATATTGCAATGAATTTAACGCCATTGGAGCGGATGCAACTTAAAGATGCTTATGATGAGCTTGCCGAATGCCGCAGAATGCTCGCAGGGTTCTTTGAGCGTACACGGCATATGTCGGAACACATTGAGCGCAGTGTCGCATAATTAAAAATCCGCAAGGACTTACCTTTCTCATTGCACATCGTAAAATGAGTCATTACAAGCATTTGAAAGCTTGTAATAAGTTTCGTCGGAGTGTGGCGCAGCCCGGTTAGCGCACTAGTCTGGGGGACTAGGGGTCGTGGGTTCAAATCCCGCCACTCCGACCATAAGCATATGATTTTATTGATGAAATTCTTATGCGATTTTGTTATTTTCGACAATCTGCGACTGATCTGCGACTCATACTTGTTCTTGCTATGTTCAGATGGATTCAGGCGAGTAAGTGTATGATGTTTGGTTATTGGTTTGGTGGCATATCAAATCTAACAAGTGAACGTAATCAAATTGAAATGACCCATTAAAAAACCCTCACAAAATAATTTGCGAGGGTTATGTATCATTCAGCTTCTGCTGTTGTTTCGATTGTCGTCGGTATCGCGTGGTATGAAATAACTTCATCCAGCACCTCACCGAGCGAGATCAGGCATAAGAACAGACACAACCTGTGAGTCTGTGAAGGTTACATCGGGTTTCCAGATGTAGGTATGGCCAAAGCCAAGTGTTGATAAAATGAATGAGAGTAACATGATGTTTGACCTTATGGATGCAGCACCGTGATTGATACCGCACTCTGTTATGCCATGACAATTATGTCTAATCTCTGTCTATGTCATGTTGTCATATCATAAGTGAGTTGCGTAAATTGCATTAACGCTTATTCTGGCCAAGCGGATTGTGAGTCTGTCCTAGATAACGCTTATCAGTGTTATGTTGGATTGCATGAAGAAGAGCCGATTAAGCTGGCATAAGCAGGAGCGATTGATTGAGTATTTTGTGAGTGGCTCGTTCTGCGTGTTTGGTTGATGTGAACAAAACGACTGCGGCGTATTATTTTCATCGTCTGCGTGAGCTTGTCGCTGACCAGACTGAGCAGGAAACTTTTGAGGCTTTTGGCGGCGAGATTGAAGTTGATGAGTCGTATCCACGGATCAAGTCCTAGGACAAGCTTTGGCGGCACGCGCAAGTGTAAGCGGGGAAGTGGAGCTGCGGGTAAAGTCCCTGTTTTGGCCTGTTAAAGCGCGGTGGGCGGGTGTATACGCAGATCTTTATGCTTCCAGTAAAACGTTAATGCCCATTATTGAACGCAAAGTGGTTCCGGATAGCATTGTCTACTCGGATTGCTGGCGCAGTTAAAATGTGCTCGATGTGAGCGAAGCAGAAACTTTTGGAACCAAGTCAAGCGTCGCCTGCGCAAACTTAATGGTGTTCCCAGAGAACATTTTGCGCTATTTTTGAAGGAGTGCGACCCGAAGGGCAGCGAAGCAAAGGGCATTTTAACTACCTTGACCCAAAAGCACAATTTAAACAACTCAAACAATGGGTTAAACAAAATCTAAACTAGTTATCTAGGGTAGCCCATATTACTACTGAACATACTTCAAGTAGCTTCTTTCACCAGAAGCCAGTCTTCAATTACCAGAGCGTCAAGGCCACAGGTGTAGAACATTAAAAGCGCATCTTCAGTTGTATGTAAAATTGGTTTGCCCATCACATTAAAACTTGTGTTTAGCAGCACAGGTACACCTGCCATGTCTTTAAATGCTTTGAGAAGCGCGGCGTAACGCGGGTTGCGCTCTGGTGTCACACATTGCAAACGCCCTGTATTATCTTCATGAACAACGGCGGGAACCAGCGCACGCTTGTCTTCGCGCCAGCGCAATGTGCGCTCCATGTAAGGGCTATCTTGAAAATCCTCAAACCAATCGGGCGCGTCTTCAGCCAGAATTGACGGCGCAAACGGTCGAAAAGCTTCTCGGTATTTCACTTTTGCATTGAGAATAGCTTTGGCATCATGCGGACGCGGATCCGCTAAAATTGAGCGATTACCTAACGAGCGTGGGCCAAATTCCGCGCGTCCTTGTACCCATCCAACCAGTTTTCCTTGCGTTAGCAAACGCGCCGTATCTTCAATGATTGTATGAGGGCGATGTGATAAACGCTTTTCCCAACGCTGCATACGCTCTAAGGGTTCAGTGTATATTGATGATCCAAGATAAGGCGTGAGAATGTCAGGCGACCGCTTCCACTCAGGATGATCCTCTTGAAAGCTCAACCATGCCGCACCAATAGCGTTGCCATCATCGGCAGGGGCAGAAGGCACATGAAGGCTATTAAAGCGTGTGCGACTTATAATTTTGCCATTAAAGGATGAATTGAGAGCGCATCCCCCGCTCAGGATAAGATGGTTTGATGAGACACGCGCTTCAGCTTCTTTGAGAAGCACATCCATCATCTCTTCAAAAATGATTTGTCCTGAACGGGCAAGATCAGCCCAGCCGTTTTCAAATGCATCATCAGGGCGGCGGGTAATAATCGCGTCACATGTGCGGCTTACGGTATCCTGATCGGCAAACGTAAGTTTTCTATCGCGAATGGTATAAAGCTGACGTAAAAGGGTGAGCAGTTCATTGTCAGGCTGGCCATAAGGCGCCAGACCCATGATCTTCCATTCTTCGCCGCGTGTTTGATCAAAGCCGGCAAGATCTGTCACCAGTCCGAAATAAAACCCAATAGATTCACGGCCACGATGCCGTTTTATCTCTGTGAGTTGTCCATCACGATAAGCATAAAGTGCTGATGCTCCCGTTTCACCCATACCATCAACGATCAGACACGCTGCCTCTTCAAAAGGAGAGCTTAAACACGCGTAAGCCGCATGGGAGAGATGATGTGGATAGCGGCGTAAACCGATAAGGCTCTTATCGCGCCCCAAACGATCAAGCGCGAGAAGCGTACCTAAACCCGCCCGCTGCTGTGCATGATGAAGCGAAGCAATCAATGCGCGTTCAGCACGTTCTGGCACAAGTGAGCGATTAAGATCCGTTGAAACTTTCAGCAGCTTTTCAAGCTCAAATACGCCGCTTTTTGCACTTTGATTGAGAAATCCTGTAAATACATCGCTCCATGTTGTCGCGATAACGATTTCAGCATCAGGGGGGATATAGCGCTTGATCACACTTTCCATGTAAAGCGCTGGATCGGGTTCACAATTAGGAGCGCGTTTGTATTGTAAAAAACGCTCAGTGGCTTCGGCAAAAATTACGTTGCCTGAAGGATCAATCACCGCAATTGCTGGATCATGAAATGTCGTTGCAAGGCCAAGCGTATACCGTGGTCTATTCATCTTAAGGCGTGTCCTTCCACGCCTTAAACGCTTCGCTAACCGCCCGTTCGCCAGGAAGTCCCTTCTCAATGGCGAGAACTGCCTTACGACCATTTGCGTAACGGAGCGGGATGTCCATCCACGTTTTCGTTGCTAAAAGATCAAGGTTGCGCGTGATGTCATTCGGAACATTCGATAATCCGATCAGAAAAACGCCATCTGCAATAGGAACAGGCAAGCCAGCTAAAGGAATGCCGCGTGCGGCTTCGTCAGTTTTGAACTGAGGCACGCCCGCATCTTTAACCGTGCGCTGCGCAGAGCTTACAACACTCGCCGTTTTTGCGAAGGTCATTTGCAAAATATGAGACGCTGGAAGGGCAGCATCAGAGTTTTTGCGCAGTAACATGGTGAGTGTTAGTCCGGCATCTGGCAAATCAACATCTGCCCGCAGCGCTACTTCAAGCGGACGTCCTTCACTGGAGCTGACCATATCCGTACGCCAAATGGTGCGACCAATATAGGCAGCGTTATCTTTGCCCGGTTCAGTTTCTTCGTACAAAAATGCTTTTTGAGCGACAGCAATTTCAGGTTTGGGTGCAAGCGATTGTGCAGGTGGATTAGCGTTTGCTGTGACAGTGCGCTCTGTATTCGCAGTTCCTGTGCGATCTGTAAGGCGTTCAGCGATTTTTGCATCTGCTTCAAGCGGGCGTGCCGTTGGCTGTTCAATTTGCGGAACAATACTTGGCTTATCGCGGAAATAAATTGCAACCCCTGCGATTAAAGCGATGGTGCAGCCAAGTGCCGTACCCAAAATCATGCGTCGACGCTGATGATGATTCGTGAGGCTAGGCTCATGCGTATTCATGCGAGGACGCATACGCTCTAACTGGCTCTCTAAACCCGCCTCGGCCAAAGATGCAGGGCTTACAAGTGGGGGGGGGGCGGCATCACTGACAGTGCCCTTTTCGTGCTCATCATGAAATGCTGAAACGTGAGCACCCGCCACCATGCGTGGACGTGAATCGGGTTGTGATGTGCCTTGCGCTTTAAGAAGGGGAGATTCACTCAAGCCTTCTTTGGGTGCGACAGGCGGTAAATCAGATGCCGCAGACATCCACGATAATGAAAGCATGTCTGCTGTGCGGGTACGTTCAGCTTCGATTTTACCGATGGCTTCATCAAGAGCGAGACGCTCGCGCGCGATGTCTGATTCTGAAAGGGCAGGGCGAACCGCACGCAACTGATGATCGAGAGCTACACGCGCTTTTTGATACACCGCACGACGTGTCTCGTGGGTATCCTCTTTGAGGCCAGCAATTGCCCGAGAAATAAGAGGGTAATAATCAGCCATGTGATTCAATAATGCCTTTCGATACTCTTAAGGTGTGGACAATCTACTCCCGAACGTCAAGTGGGAAGAAAAGCGAAGAGCAAGTTCGTTGCACATGATCAATAGAACGCAGGAAATGCAATCGACACGTAAAATCAAAAATCGTGATTTTAAGCTTTACATTCTACCTACCACGTCCTGCTTAATTCTCAAACGGGTGATGCACAAGAATGGTGTCATTGCGTTCTGGACTTGTTGAAAGCAGGGCAACGGGCGCGCCAATCAGCTCTTCGATACGACGCACGTATTTAATTGCCTGTGCAGGAAGCTGCGCCCATGAACGCGCACCTGCGGTTGTGCCTTCCCAACCGTCAAAATCTTCATAAATCGGTTCAACACGCGCTTGTGCTCCCTGACTTGCGGGAAGATGATCAATGGTTTGTCCATCAAGGCGATAACCGGTGCAGATTTTAATGGTGTCAAAACCATCGAGAATATCAAGCTTGGTGAGCGCAATGCCATCAATACCTGATGTTTTCACGGTTTGGCGCACTAAAACAGCATCAAACCAACCACACCGACGCTTGCGGCCTGTGACCGTGCCAAACTCTTTACCACGCTCGCCAATGCGTTGACCTGTTTCATCGTGTAATTCAGTGGGGAAAGGACCTTCACCCACACGAGTCGTATACGCTTTGGCAATCCCAAGCACATAGCCAATGGCACGCGGGCCCATACCCGAACCTGTCGCGGCTTGTCCTGCAACAGTGTTCGATGATGTCACAAATGGATACGTGCCATGATCAATGTCAAGAAGTGCGCCCTGCGCGCCTTCAAAAAGAATACGTTTGCCAGCGCGTTTTGCTTCGTCAAGCACCTGCCATGCAGAAGCCATGTAGGGGAGAATGAAAGGTGCGACCGAAGCGAGTTCGTCGTAAATTGTTTCGAGCTGAAATTCTTCCAGTCCAAAGCCGCGACGCAATGCATTATGGTGGGTGAGTAAACGGCTGATTTTATCTTTAAGTGTATCAAGCTCTGCAAGATCCATGAGGCGAATGGCTCTGCGTCCCACTTTATCTTCATAAGCTGGGCCAATGCCGCGTTTTGTGGTGCCGATTTTTGTGCCTTCTGATGACGCATTCTCGCGCAATGCATCAAGCTCGCGGTGAAGCGAGAGAATAAGCGTTGCGTTATCTGCAACAACGAGTGATTCGCGGCTCAGTGTGATCCCTTGTTCATTAAGGCGTTTGATTTCAGCCATTAAAGCGTGAGGATCAACGACGACCCCATTGCCAATGACGGCGAGTTTATTGGGGCGTACAACGCCAGAGGGGAGGAGCGAGAGTTTATAAACATTTTCGCCGATAACAAGGGTGTGTCCGGCATTGTGTCCGCCCTGATAGCGCACAACCACATCCGCTTGCTCAGAGAGCCAGTCAACGATTTTGCCTTTTCCCTCATCGCCCCATTGAGCGCCGACGACGACCACATTGGCCATAATTCCACCCTTTAAAATATGAAAAGCCCCGTCTTGATTGTCCACAAGATACGGGGCAAGTGATGTGATCTCTAATCATAACCTTGCAGCGTTTTGTGGATCAAACCAGTGCGAAGGTCAAGATGGATTGAAGAGCGTTTAGGCGCTCGTCATATCACACACTACGCGAACACCTGAAAACGCTGTGCGAGAAGGGATCGCATGATTTCCCATAACCCTCCAAGACTGAAGATACCAAAGACCAAAGCATAAAGACCCCAGTTCATTGAAGAATCTGATGTAGGCTGTGCAGCCTCTTGCTTTTCAAGCTTAAGACCCATGACCTGTTGCGCATTAGCTACTTGCTGTTCAGTTTGAGAGGTGTCTTTCATCTCCTGCTGTTCGCCTTTTTGTGCATCAGGTTTTGCCGCCGCAAGAAGGCCATATCCAGCCGCCTTTTGTGCAATAAACTCTGCAAATTTCTTGTTCTCAACCAGAAGATCGCGGCTTTGCGCAATTTCTTGATGCGTTTCGACTAGTTTGCGAATGGTCTCTTCGGGGGCATCCCAATAGCCTTTACGCACAGCCTCCAGCATACGCTCTGAGATCTGGGCGAGCGCGGCTGGATGATGTTCCATAAAGTACTCTTTCATGCCAAGGTTGTGCTTGTCGGTGACATACACCTCGAAAAATTCCTGCCACTGATCGGCACGTGCGCTTTCGCGATCCATCACGTTCCACCCCCAGAAATTGTTGACGACATCCACCATTTTGGTGGCGCCCGAATAACGTTCGTTCATCATTTCTTTGACGTAACGCGGGTGAAAATAGCGCGAGCGCAATTCTTGACTCATAAATTCAGCAACCGTCTGGTTTTTAAATTCTCGGGTATTTCTCAGATCGGAGATCATCAATTCAGGCGTTTTGCCGTCAAGCTGACGTACCGCAAGACCTATGCCGCCCAAGTATTCAAACGGATGATCAATCGAGACAATGCCGTGATTATTGCTTGAGCGTGAGAGCACTGCCGCTTTGGTTCCCTTGAGGGCTTCAGCGTAGAGATTGACATCTTCCAACTTGACATTGCGTGTGTCTTCATCAGTGCCAAAGAGCCACGACATGCGGGAAAGATACGTTTTTGCAAGCGTTTCTTCCTTATCCCATGCGCCAGAGGCAACCGTCGCTTCGGGCAAATTCGTTCCATACACGCCTGACTCATTGCCAAACATGCGCACACGGGCAAGGCGTTTGGCGCGCCCTTCATCAATGCCTTTTGCGACAAGAGCGTCCACGACCTTTCGATTGTTGAGGATGAGCGGATTATCCGCCTCCTGCTCCAGCGCGGCGACTTTGTTCACCGCGCCTTGCAGTAAAGCCAACAATTCGGGCAGATTATCGCGGTAAAGCCCTGTCAGCGATAATACAGTGTCCACACGGGGGCGATCCAGATCTTTACGTGGAATAACCTTTACGCCCACCACATCTCCACGCTGATTCCAGATGGGTTCTGTGCCGAGCATGTAAAGGATTTGCGCTTCTACCACCCCAAAGTGATTAAGCGTTTCCGTTGACCAGAGCGAGAATGTGATTTTATCTGGATACTGGCCGTTTTTGGCTTTATAGTTTTCCATCAAATCACGTCCAAGTTTTGATCCTGCTTCCCAAGAGGCTTTTGTCGGGATTTTGCGAGGGTCAAAGCCATACATATTACGGCCTGTTGGGACAGAATCAGGGTTGCGAAGCGGATCATTCCCCGTTGAAGTAGGCACATACCCTGCACGCAAGGCACGCTTGAGACTTTCAAGCTCCAGCGGCTGGGTAAAATTTGCATAATGGCGTCGTGCTTCTTCCAGCATCGGACGCGCTGCTTCTGGAGCGAACGCAAGATCTGCCTTATTCAATACGGCCTTGCGAAGCGCATCAAACTCCTTAGTTTGTTGAAGTTTCTCAAAAGGCTCTGCCAGAAATTCCTGTGGGTCTTGTCCAAAGGCTTTGAGATATTCAGGGCCTAGGATTTGCAGAATAGTGAGCAACGTTTTTTCGTCCTCGGCCACTTTGCCGAAGGTGTGCATCCCCAAAGGTTGCGGCAACGCCCCCACAGAGTGCAGGTGCTTGTGTACTTTATCGATAAAGCCTTGAAAATCAGCAGCGATTTTTGCGTCATCATAGCCAACGTCTTTATCGATTTTCAGCTTTTGTGCTTGTGCAATGATTTGCTTTTTGATCGCATCACGCACGCCTCCTTCTTCACCTGTTTCAAGCAGGTGAAGCGACTCGTGAAATTCTGTAAACTCGCCATACAGACCTGCAGGCGCGAAGGGCGGGGAATTATGCGAAATGGTTGTCGCCCGTCCACGGCGACGGGCAATGATGGCTTCACCCACATTGGCTACCGTGTAAGGATAAAAGACAGGCAAGTTCTGAATGGTGGTTTGCGTATCATCAAACACGGAGGCGGCGCGTTCTTTCCCAGGTGCCCACTCCTGTGTGCCGTGTGTGCCTAAGTGAATAATCGCATCCACTTTTTCTTTTTGCACGATCCCATAATAGACGGCTCTGTAAGCATGATGAATCGGTCGTTTTTTATCGTGGGTAATGTCTTCTTCTTCAGAGCGGCGCGCACCCCGCAAGGGTTGTGGTAAAATCGTCAGATTTCCCAACTGCCAGCGAGGAACAATAAAATCAGCGCGTTCCCCATCCTTTAGAACGAGATAAGTGTCTTCTGGCTTTTCATAGATTTTTGCCATCACGTCTTGCGTTTCTTGAGGCAACGTCGCCAGAAACGCCTTATATTCTGAAACAGGCACGCGCGTAGCCAGCCCAGCATCCACGAGGCGTTTTAGTTCAGCATCATCTTTGTTACGATAATAGGGGCGGATCAGTTTTTTTATGCTTTCGATAACGGCTTTTTCTTCTGTTTCAGGAATGGTATAGCCGTCCTCACGCAAGGTTTTGGCGATCTCAACGATGGAGGCTGGCACATTCAAATAGGATGCGGCAAAATTCTCCTCACCTGAGGGTGTATTCCAGACAAACAGCGCGATCTTCTTGTCGGCGTTAGGCTTAAGGCGCAAATTCGCTTGCTTCATGAGACGCTCTGAAAGTGCGTCTATTTGAGGGGCAATGGGGACAAGCTTTTCATCTCCCCGCCGTTTTGCGCTCACAAGCGTGACATCAATGCGTCCAGCCGCTTCACCGAGTGTATAAAACACGCCCTGTCGTCCAACAGGTAAGCCTTCCTGATCTTTGAGCCAATCATCCTCATAGCCGCTTTGATAGGCAATCGCCTGTAAGACAGGGCGATCCACCATTTTCATCCATTTTTGCTGCTCTTCAACGCTGGTGTACACACCCGTGAACGCAACAAAAACATCTGGCAGGGATTTGCCGTCTTTCATCACTAAAGCCTGAACTTTGCGCCCATCATTGGGATCCCAGAATGGGAGCGGAAACCCGCCCTTAGCCTCAATGCGACGGATCAAGTCATCGATGACGTCCATGTTGTCATTGGCCAACTCAAGACGGTGAAAGCCTATCCCGACCACAGCCTGACCCGCTTTTGGGGCACGCCACTTCAGATATTCCTCAAGGGAGGTAATAACTTTATTGGGTGCATCAGGATGATAAAGCGCCTGATCTGGCATTTTAATGGGGTCGGCTGCTGGCACGCCTGCGCGTCCCATCACGCTCACCTTGATGTATACCCCTCACATTTGAAGAGTTGGTGTCTGAAGTATTTTGAAGTTATCGGATAGGCGGTCAACCCATAATCGTGCTTTTTGCGGAAAAGTGGTATTCAGGAAGCCAAGGATGGCCT
>JBIKVP010000012.1:0-40648 GCA_044356745.1 Beijerinckiaceae bacterium
AGCGTACCCATACCAAATTGGAATCAAAACAACCTTAATAAAAAGATAACGCCAACTCTTCACTCACGAGGGGTATATATAAAAATTCTTCTATTTGTTGCTTATTTTTAAGCATAGCGATTTTCGCGGTTTCCTTCAATGGTAATATCATTTTCTCACGCTGGGTTTTTATAAAGCGTGCAAATTCTTTCTCCTCTTGAGGGGCTAATTTTATTAAAGGTTCAAGATGCAACAACATATATCCTCTCAAGGGTAAACGTTTAGGAAAGTAGCTGTGTTAAACCTCAAGCAACCTGTGACGTTTGCGTCTGCACCTGCCCTTGTGCTTCAACAACGGCAACGGCCGTCATATTGACGATTCCCCGTGCTGTAACTGTAGGCGTAAGAATATGCGCTGGTTTTGCCGCTCCTATCAAAATTGGGCCAACGGGAAGGGCATCAGCAACAATCTTGATCATGTGATAAGCGATATTTGCCGCATCAAGGTTCGGCATAATCAGCACGTTGGCTTCCCCCTGAAGCTGAGAGGTGGGGAGAATTTTATCACGGATGATTTGAGAGAGTGCAGCATCCGCCTGCATTTCACCATCGACCTCTAAATCTGGGGCGCGTTCGTGAAGCATTGCCACAGCCTGACGCATCTTTTTTGCAGAAGGGGTATCGGACGCGCCAAAATTAGAATGGGAGAGCAGGGCGATTTTTGGCTCTAAACCAAAACGCAGCACGTGATCCGCACAGTTGAGTGCCATTTCTGCAATATCAAGTGCGGATGGATCAGACTGCACATGCGTATCGGCAAGAAAATACGTTCCTTTTGAGGTGATCACAAGGTTCATCGCTGCAAATGCATGTGCCGTGGGGCAAAGACCTAAAATATCCTGAATATGCTTGAGGCGCGGGTGAAAGCGTCCTTCCACGCCGCAGAGCATCGCATCAGCGTCCCCGCGTTTTACAGCGAGCGCCGCAATCACGGTACTGTTCGTGCGAATGAGAGTTTTTGCCGCATCAGGGGTGATCCCTTTGCGCCCCGCGACTTCAAGATAGGTGGTGACATAATCGCGAAAACGGCGGTCTTTTTCAGGATTGATCAGTTCAAAATCAACATCAGGCTTAATCACAAGGCCAAAACGTTTCAGGCGCGTTTCCACCACATGCGGGCGGCCGACGAGAATCGGTTTAGCGATTCCCTCTTCAATCACCACTTGTGCGGCGCGAAGCACGCGCTCATCCTCGCCTTCCGCGTAAATCACGCGCTGTGGGTTGGCACGAGCGCGATTAAACACGGGCTTCATGAGAAAGCCTGAGCGAAACACAAAGCGATTGAGCGTATCGCGGTAAGCTTCCCAATCGGTGATTGGTTGCCTTGCTACACCGCTCTCCATAGCCGCTTTTGCGACTGCTGGCGCAATACGCAGGATCAACCTTGGGTCAAAAGGATTTGGAATAAGAGATTCAGGGCCAAAAGTACGCGCTTCCCCTTCATAAGCACGTGCCGCGACTTCAGAAGGCGCTTCGCGAGCAAGCGTTGCAATCGCCTGGACGGCAGCAGCTTTCATTGCTTCGTTAATGCTTGATGCGCCTACATCAAGTGCACCGCGAAACATGTAAGGGAAACATAATACGTTATTGACCTGATTAGGATAATCCGAGCGTCCCGTGCAAATCATCGCATCTGGACGCACCGCACGCGCGTCTTCTGGTAAAATTTCAGGATTGGGATTAGCGAGTGCGAGAATAAGCGGACGCGGCCCCATGCGTGTAACCATCTCTGGTTTAAGCACGCCGCCAGCGGATAATCCCAAGAAAACGTCAGCACCTTCAATCACTTCAGCAAGTGCGCGCGCTTCTGTATCTTGTGCATAAATGGATTTCCATTTATCCATTAATTTTTCACGTCCTTGATAAACCACGCCTTCAATATCCGTAACGAAGATATTCTCGCGTTTTGCACCAATGGAGACAAGCAAGTTGAGACATGCAAGCGCAGCTGCACCAGCGCCAGAGGTGACGATTTTAATGGCGTCGATTTTTTTACCCGCAAATTCAAGCGCGTTTGTCACGGCTGCGGCAACGATAATCGCTGTGCCGTGCTGATCATCATGAAACACAGGAATTTGCATGCGCTCTTTAAGGCGCTCTTCCACTTCAAAGCATTCAGGCGCTTTAATATCCTCTAAATTGATGCCGCCAAATGTGGGTTCTAAGCACGCAATCGCATCAACGAGTTTATCGACATCCTTTTGTTCCATCTCGATGTCAAAAACATCAATCCCTGCAAACTTTTTGAAAAGAACGGCTTTTCCCTCCATCACAGGTTTGGAGGCAAGAGGGCCAATGTCACCTAACCCTAAAACGGCTGTTCCGTTTGAAATAACAGCAACAAGATTTTGACGTGCGGTATAATAGGCGGCTTCATGGGGATTTTCGGCAATGGCTTCACATGCGGCTGCAACACCGGGGGAATAGGCAAGCGCAAGATCGCGCTGGTTTCCCAAAGGCTTTGTAGGCTGGATTTCCAGTTTTCCAGGTTTAGGATAGCGGTGATAAAAAAGCGCACCTGATTTTAAATCGTTTGAGAACGTGTTGCTCATGGAACTCTTGCTCATCTGTCCTCCTACGTGTGCCATAAAAAATCTGATGACACATTCATGCGGTGCGTTGGATAAAATCGCAAGTGTATGTTTTGAGAAATTAAGTGAGATACAAACGTGATACAGCGCATTAAAAGCTGTAATGAAAGAATCTGCATTCAGAAAGTACGCAATTAAGGCCTTGGTTGAGAGTGTTGCAACCATACAAATCAACATTGAAAGCCATCAAAATGGTGATGGTGTTGGAGTTTACCCACCAAAACCTGAGATATTAAACTCAGAAAACCCGCGTAACTCATCCGTTGCACTGACAGGCTTTTTGCTAACAGGCTCAACGGTTTGAGATGCTTTTGGTGCAGGCGTAATATCGGTCTCATTCCCCATCTGATGCCACCATTCCCAAATCATGGCTTCAATCGTTGGCAAAAGGGGTATGCGGCTTTGAAAATCACGATCTGCCTGATAAGCCGCTTTAAGAAGAGCATAACGTGCTTTTGACTCGCGCACCTGTTCGTCGCTGCCATTATCAATTAAAAATGCGAGCCGTGAAATAATTTCTTCATTCGGTTTTCTCACATCATCCCCCACACTTAAATCGATTAGGCTCAAAAACAAACAAAGCCGCTACATGCGGCTTGATTGTAACAACTGTCGATGAAACATGCAAATTTTAGTTGTCTAAACCGTCTAAAAGATTTTTAGCAGTAGAAGTAACGGCCGCACGTGAATAGGCAGTCTCTGGATTTATAATACCTTGTGAGTTACCTGCTATAGCGGCTGGAGTCGCCACATGAGAGGAGAAATCACCGGTTACCAGAGGCTCACTCCTCGACAAATATTGAGAGCCAACACTTAATCCAAATCCAAAATCATCTAATCCAAATCCAGACATTTTTAGTCCCCATCATTTTCTTTTTTGAGTACACAATCGCTTCTAAAACACATTGCATTATTACTGCATTGCAGCAAAAGTGATTTGCACCCTTTGACCATAGTCGAATATAGCAATGCGACATCTGAAAAGTCAAGACCATTTTTGGTGGCATAAGTCTTTTTAATATGCATTTTTCTTATTTTTTTAGCCATTTTATATTTTTAAGTTATCGTAATTTCGCGCCTTTGTCATTGCTTATGCTCATTGCGTTATACATTTTAAGACTAAAAGCGTCTATTACCGCGTTAAAGTGACACGCTCTTTAATGCCGTCACGTAAAATTAAAACGCCGTTAGACTCGATTGACTCAATACGTGAGCCATCAGAAAGGCTTTCACCAACTTTGAGACGAATGTTGTCTTTAGAAATGACATAAACTTGAGGCTCAAGCACAACACCTGCGATTGTGCCTGTGGCATCAATATTGGATGTAATATCAGTATCAATGGGCACTTTAAGCACATCGCGCGCTGCTGCAAGCGACTCCACCAAGCGGATGCGATCTTCTTCAGTCACTTTCCCTGTAATGACAAGACGTACACCATCATTAATAACTTTAAGGCTTTGATCGAGATTGACATTGCGCAGGCGACGGCGAAGCTCAAACTCTGCGCTACGTAAAATGGTCGCTGGATCAAGCGGTGTTTGCGGTGCGGTAATTTGTGTTGTATTTTGGTTCGTGATGTTAGACCAGCGATCTTGACTGGCAATTGTCCCGGCCAAAACCAGCAAAACACTCGCGGCAAAAAACATAATCGGACGTGCATAACGGTTTGCACCCACAAAGCTCGCTTTAAGAGCGACAACCTCAATATTAAGCCCTTCGTAATTGAGCGTCGCCTGATCGCCTAGAACTGATTTGACACCCACCGTAAGAATGCGTCCAGGAACATTAATCCCGCCGGTTAAAGGTGTAATCGCAACAATATAAGCATTGAGTTCTTCAGTGAGGTGAAGAATGCATAATTCTGCAACATCAAGATCAGGCAGAACAAGATCGGCTGGCATTTCACCGCCAATAAAATAATTTCCAGAAGGTAGCCGCTCACGGCGTAATTCTAATCCTGCTTCTGTGCTCAACACAATTTCAAACGCGACAACAGGCTCCTGCTCTGTAAAATAAGAGCCGTCATCCTGTGTATAAAGGGGGACGTTATCGCGCAAAGCCAAAAAGATAATCCTAAATCGACAAACCGACTCTAAACAGGCTTCTTATATACAAATGAGCGTCATCTTAAAAAAGTATAAAGATGAGCACGAATATACCTCATTCTATTGTGGTTTATAAATTTTTGCCATCATAGATGAGAGTTGAGCACGTGTATCTATATCGGGGTTCCACCCTAATGATAATAAACGGCTTGAATCTGCAACGAGAGAGCCTGTCATACGATCAAGCATATCACGCTTGCCAAATACATGCGCGATGTTCTCTAGCCAATCCTGACGCATGTTAAAAAGTAGGGGCGCTCTACCGACACCTTCACGCAAAGCACCGATGATCTCGGGAATGCTTAAAGGTTCTGGCTCAGCGACAATCAGTGGGCAGCGCAAGGGGTGGGGATATTCGAGTACGCTTATCACAGCTTTAGATACATTGGTGAGGGATATAAGCGAGCGTTGTGCTGATATATGGGCAAAAGGAAGTGGCAAAGGCCAGCGTACTAGCCGCATTAAAGCAGCCATGTTTCCTTTTACACCACCCCCATAAACAAGAACAGGTCGTAAAGCGACCCAGTCCATCGTGTGAATTTGCGCTAATCCTTCTTCAGCATTTAATTTAGAGCGACCATAAGCATCAGTTGGCGTGGGATCATCCGCTTCAATAAGAAGCCGCTCTGACACAGCTCCCGATTGTGCGCGAATTGAAGAAAGAAAAATGAAACGTGCGACACCTTCTTCAGCAGCAATATGTGCTAAACTCAACGTTGCCTGTGTATTAATTCGCTCATAGAGATCATCAGAAACACCATTGGTATGCGCAATTGCAGCGGTGTGAATGACGGCATCGACATACCCCAGAATAGGGCGCCAATCAGGTTGATCTTTAAGATCACCAACAATGACAGGTGCAACGCCACGGGGCAATACGGCAGGCGAGCGTAAAGCCGCAATAACGTCGTAACCCTGCGTGATCAAATCATGCATGATCCGCCGCCCGATAAAACCCGTTGCTCCGGTAATCAGCACACGTGGCATGATGCTAACTCTGATGCGGGCGCGAAAAACGCCATAATACAGCACTGACACATGTTATTGCGAGTATCGCATATAACATATCCACCAAGCCAAATCCCGCTCGTGGATGTTTCAAGCTTGATGCAAATGCGAATACGACAAGCATAGTATTCAAAGTAAGAATCGTGCGCGTCACCTGCTGGGGTGTAAAGCCATTGTCAGTGGCTTGCTGGTAAAAATGCGTGCGATGTGCCTGCCAAATGCGCTCGCCCTTGATCATGCGTCTGAGTAGCGTGATGGTGGCATCTATGAGGTAGTACAGCGGTAAAATCAGCGCTGCGAGCCATTGGCCTTTAAGAGCAAGCGTTAAAAGCAGATAAAACATAATCAAGCCCAGCGGCAATGAACCCACATCACCCAAGAAAACACGGGCAGGGTGACGGTTAAACGGGGCAAAGCCCAGCATAGCCCCTGCAAGGCTCAAAGCTAGGAGGTAACTTGTCCCTTGATCTGCAAAGGCAAGTAACAACGCGCAACCCAGTCCCACAGGAACAAGCTCAACAACACTCATGTGATCAAGCCCATCCATGAAGTTGGTGAGGTTAACGCTCCATACACCTGCCAAAATGAGAAGGATCATCTCAATCTCAACACTGATCAGAGCAGGTAAAATGCGATTATCGGCTGTCAATGGTGTTCCCCAGATCACCACAGCGGTGACCGCAATTGTCTGTATGAAAAGGCGTGGAATGGCGGCAAGAGGTTTTAAGTCATCAATCAGTCCCGTGATGGCAAGGATAGCGCAAGCACTGATGACGATGTTAAGCTCAGATGAGTATTCCTTGAACCATAGAACTTGAAACAATGCACTTGTTGCACACAGCGCCACAATCACCGCGATGCCAGCGCCTTGTGGTGTGGGTACGCTGTGACTTGAGCGTTCATTTGGTCGCGCAAGCGCATAGCGCTGTAATAGCGGAAATAAAAGTTTGATGAAAAGGGCACATAATCCTGCGCTGAGTGCTAATGGCAAGATGACAGCTTGAAAGATAAATCCGACAAAGATCATGGCTGAGGTGCTTTTTCCATGTAATCTTGATACCATGAGACAAAATGCTTCACCCCCTCTTGCAGGGGAGTGCGTGGGGCAAAATCTACTGCATTGCGAAGATCAGTAATATCAGCACGGGTTTCCAGCACATCCCCTTGTGGCAGAGGAATAACGATACGATTTGCTTCTCGCCCAACTGCATGTTCGATCATCTTGATAAGATCATTAAGCTTTTCAGGGTGATCATTGCCAATATTGTAAACACGATGCGGCGCACGACTGCGTGCTGGATCAGGACTGAGCGTATTAAATTCAGTATCAGGCTGAGGGGGCAAGCGATGCAAGCGAATAATGCCTTCAACAACATCATCTACATATGTAAAATCGCGCCATACCTCGCCATTATTTGCAACATCAATCGGCACACCTCGACTGATTTTGTCGGTGAACTGATAAACGGCCATATCAGGTCGCCCCCATGGGCCATACACGGTGAAAAAACGTAATCCTGTCATGGGAATATGGAAAAGGTCAGCATAACTGTGCGCCATGAGCTCACCCGCACGTTTTGTCGCTGCATAAAGACTAATTGGATGATCTGCGGGTGTATGTTCGCTGAACGGTAGCTGGCGGTTTAAGCCATACACTGAACTGGAAGATGCATAAATGAGGTGCTTAACGTTTATATGCCGGCATCCCTCAAGCACGTTTAAAAATGCGGTGATATTGCTTTGAATATAGGGATGGGGATCCGTGAGTGCAGCACGTACTCCAGGTTGCGCTGCAAGATGAATAATATAATCAAAATGATATTTTTGAAAAATTGCCGCTGTTTCTAAAACATCTGCAAGGTCATGCTTGAGAAAAATAAAAGTCTTATATTTTTCAAGCTGTGTAAGTCGCGCTTTTTTAAGCGACACATCATAATAGGGAGTAAAACAATCAACACCAACAACGTGATAGCCTTCAGCGAGAAAGCGCTGGGCAACATGAAAGCCAATAAACCCAGCGACACCCGTCACAAGAATCGGCGTTTTTTGAGAATAAGTTGGTGTTGGGCTTTGCGAATCCATTGCCTCTGTCACATCGCCTCCAAAGCATCAACCATTCATGTACATGCATGAAAACAATGCTTAGGTAAAACGATTCGTATCAAAACAACAAAAGATCATACAATTTATGAGCTTTTAAGTGCTTTATACGCTGCGTTTAAGCCCTGTACTCGCTCGTGCAATGAGCTTGGGTTCGAGCAAAACACGCTGCGTTGGCAATGCGGGTGTATTAATCCGTTTAACAAGCATCTGAACGGCTTGCGTACCCATGTCATCAGGATGCGTTTGCAAAGTGGTGAGTGCAGGATAGCCGCTGACGATGTCAGCGGTATCGTTACAGCCAATCACAGACAAGTGCCGACCAATTTCAAGGTTCTTTTCACCAGCTCGATGAATAACGCCCAATGCTACCTCATCATTGTAACAAATCACAGCGGTTGGAGCATCGGGTACGGTGAGCATGTGATCAAGACCAATGCGTCCCGTGTCCCGTGTTCCAGGGCCTAAATAAATTAAACGCGGATCAATTTGCATTTCAAAGCGAGCCAGAGCCTGCTTGTAACCGCGTAAACGCTCCATGCCCTTGGTTGTATTTTCCTGGCCGCCGATAAACGCAATGCGGGTGTGTCCCAACTCAACGACATGTCGTAAAGCCATCTCAAAACCGCGTATATTGTCAACACCGATAAAATCGAAACCTGACCCTGGTACTTCACGGGATACTTGAACGACAGGCAGGCGCGCACGTTGCAAGCTATGCACAACTTCAATACCCGTGCCTTGTGCTGGACACCAGATTAAGCCCTCAGGGCGATGTTCGCGCAGCAGACCTAAGATGTTATCCTGACGCGAAAGCTGATCACCACTGGAACCAAGGAGAATGCTTTTCTGAAAGGTTCCAGCCGTGCGTTCAAGTGCCATGAGAATACTTGAAAAATACGGATGACTGAAATCTTGCAACGCGACTGCAATCAAGTTTGTTTGCGCAGTGCGTAGAGCTGCTGCACCGCGATTGTGTGTGTAACCAAGTTCATCAGCAGTCTTGCGCACGAGTTCTCGTGTGCGTTCTGCTATTAAAGGGCTGTTGCGTAAAGCAAGAGATACCGTTGCTGTTGATACAGATAAATAATCTGCAATCATCTGAAGTGTCACTTTAGCTTCAGATGAACGTACTAAAGGAAGCTGTTCTTCGTGAAGGGGTGGAGCAGGAGGCTGAGAGGCCTGAAGCGTTGTCTCATGTTGCGTGATGCTTTGTGAATTATTCTCATGATTCGTTCCTTCATGAGAATCGCTTTGTCCACCTGATACCGTCCCTCTTGGTGTACGCTCATACGCAGCACCATGAGACCCATTCTTGATGAGCCTTGTCATTCTATCTCTACCCCTCATGTGTAATACACATCATAAACTCACAGCATTGCTTAGAGTTCAGTTTATGATTCCCCAAATCACCCCTAAAAGTGTGTCCCGACACTTTTTTATTTTTATAAGTTACACTCAATTTATATTTCACGGCCTATTATTCATACTTTCACTGACGTGAGGTTACACTTTTATGCCCGTACTTCAAGAGCTTGTCCCTTAGCCCTGTGTCGTATGAACCCAAGTTGTACACAGCGTTTATTCAAATCTGTAGTATGTTTGCGTAAAAATAATTCTTATATCCATCCTATGGTATATAAATCACATTTTTTAATCGGAATATACATTTTTTTGTTATTTTAGTAAATTTCATACGTCAAATATAGGAAATTTTACTCAATTAAGGCGGCTGAGTGCATTTTTGTGCCTATTTTTATTGATTTCTTGCTTTGTTCTCGATCTTTGTATTTCTTTGCGTTGAAAGCATTTGAATAACGGCGCATGATCTTAAAGACACGAATAAAGAAAATAGCTATTTTGTCTGTGCGCATTCCATATTAAGAGAGCCTCACGTTTATATCTCGAGCACATGGATAGCCACTCATGAACACGTCACACCAATCTTTAGCGTCCGCCATTGAAGCGGCGTGGGAGAATCGTCAAGCTTATACACCGCAAACCACGGGTGATGTGCGTGATGCTGTTGATGCTGCAATTTTATTACTCGATAGCGGACAAGCGCGTGTTGCACACAAGCAAGATGGTGCATGGCACGTCAACCAATGGCTCAAAAAGGCTGTTCTACTCTCATTTCGTCTTAATGATATGTCGGCTATTTCCGGTGGCCCAGGCGGTGCGTGTTGGTGGGATAAAGTGCCTGCAAAAACGCTTGACTGGTCAGATGATGATTTTAAAGCGGCTGGGTTTCGGGCTGTTCCTAATTCAACCGTAAGACGCGGTGCATTCATTGGCAAAGGCGTGGTGTTGATGCCGTCATTTGTCAATCTTGGCGCTTATGTCGATGAAGGTACAATGATTGATACATGGGCAACAGTGGGGTCGTGTGCACAGATTGGCAAGAATTGCCATATTTCTGGCGGTGTCGGCATTGGTGGCGTGCTTGAGCCCCTTCAAGCTGAGCCAGTTGTTATTGAAGATAACTGCTTTATCGGAGCGCGCTCTGAAGTTGCAGAAGGTGTCATTGTTGGTGAAGGATCAGTGCTTTCAATGGGCGTTTATTTAGGAGCTTCCACTAAGATTATTGATCGAGCGACAGGGGAAGTTTTTATGGGACGCGTACCTCCTTATTCGGTCGTCGTCGCTGGTTCACTCCCGGGTCAGCCCTTACCTGAAGGCAGTGCAGGTCCTTCACTCTATTGTGCAGTTATTGTCAAACGTGTGGATGAAAAGACCCGCTCTAAAACCAGCATCAATGCACTTTTGCGGGATTGAGCGATGTCAGAGCATTTGAAAGAACATTTTGATGTTGTGGCGCTTGGTAATGCAATCGTTGATGTCATAGCACATACAACCGACGATTTTCTCATTAAACAGGGTTTAATCAAAGGCAGCATGCGCCTCATTGATGAAGCGGAAGCGAGCCGTCTGTATGCCTTAATGGCGACGTCAACCATGACATCAGGAGGGTCAGCGGCCAATACGATTGCGGGTCTGGCATCCTTAGGGGGGCAGGGTGCGTTTATCGGCAAGGTGCACAATGATCAACGCGGTGCACACTTTGCCCATGATATTCGCGCGCTCGGTGTACGTTTCTTGACGCTGCCCTCTTATGAAGGCGCTGCAACGGCGTGTAGTTATATTCTGGTGACCCCAGATGGCGAGCGCACCATGAATACTTATCTTGGTGCATGCCAAAATCTGACATATCTTGATATTGATGAGAGCCTGATTAAAAACGCTAAAATTGTTTATCTTGAAGGCTACTTATGGGATCCTCCAGCCGCAAAAGCTGCATTTCGTAAAGCAGCAGAACTCGCGCACAAAGCGGACGGAAAAGTTGCGCTCACATTGTCAGATGCCTTTTGCGTTGACCGCTATCGCGATGAGTTTTTACAGCTTGTCCGAGAAGGTGTGATTGACATTCTTTTCGCGAATGAACACGAACTGCGCTCACTTTATACAGAAGCAAATACATCTCATGCATTAGAGGCTTTGCGTGCGGAAAAAATCAGTCCTGATTTTATCGCGATTATCACGCGCTCTGAACAAGGGGCATTGTGGCTTTGTAATGGTGATATTATTGAGGAACCAGCGCAACGTGTTGAAAAAGTGATTGATTCAACTGGTGCAGGTGATTTATTCGCCGCAGGTGTACTTTACGGCATTACAAAAAATTTAGATGCGCA
Source organism: Beijerinckiaceae bacterium (assembly GCA_044356745.1). Classification (GTDB taxonomy): domain Bacteria; phylum Pseudomonadota; class Alphaproteobacteria; order Rhizobiales; family Beijerinckiaceae; genus JBIKVP01. Next base: position 11,535 of record JBIKVP010000012.1, read on the forward strand.
GACATGTTTACGTCTTGGAGCGATGGCAGCTTCCGAAGTGATTTCACATATTGGAGCACGCCCTGCCGTTTTATTGCGAGATCTAGCGTTAGAGCAAGGATTAATAAAAATATAGATTTACATCTGATTTGCTTTGTTTTGACAGCAGTTTTAAATTTTTTTGCAATGTTTTATCAAGTATATTTTTGAGAATTAAGTCTTAAATGAAGTATTAACCTCATCTTTTAAGCCCACTTGAAAAATTTTACGTCAAATTGATGTGACATATAGGATGCAGTGAGATGCATTCAACACAAAGTCATAACAGGGACGATAAAAGATGGTGGGTGTACATCCTTCTATCGATGAAAAAGCGTGCGCTAAAGCGTCATCATCGAGAGACCAATGGTTTTTAAAACAAAGACAGACTCGAGTGTCGTGCCAGCTTTTTGGTGAACAGAAATCTCTTGTAATTGATTCAAGCCACTTTAAGTACCTTCAGGGTGTTGCAATACAAGCTCACGCATTAGAAGATGGCCGCCTCAAATTGTCCCTCGGCCTCGTTGATTGGATGGGTCAAGTTCTAACATGCGCGATTATTGATAACGATGACATCGTTGCGGCATGGCGCTCATTCGCACGGGCTAGCAGCCTATCATTGATGATCGTTGACGAACATGGCTTAGCGCATCGCTTTGAAGAAAAAATCGGCACTCTAATCCTTGGTGAAACAACACCTGATGTGCGTCAACGGCGTGGCGTCTCAACGCTTAAAGGGCGTCGCTCAAGGTTTATGCGACGCCGTAAAACAGGTGCATTACCAGAGCGGCCAACCGTTCATCGCTCTTGGTGAAAATAACATTAACACGTTGCCTTGCCGCATTGACGGACACCCGCAAGTGTTTGGGATAAAGCATCAATTCCTACAGCGCCATAAAGAATTTCAGTGCCAATTACGTAACTCGGCGTGCCTGTCAGACCAAGTTTATCACCAAGATCAACATTCTGTGCTAGAATTTTTCGCTGTTCTTGAGGTTTGAGATCAGCGTTTAAACGTGTCAGATCAACACCTGATTCTTTTGCGACATCAAGCATACGAGCTTTATTGACCGTACCCTTTAAATTCATTGCCTTCAGATGAAATTGCCAATATTTTTCGCCGGAAAGCTGATTTTTGACAGCAAGTGCCACTTCATGCGCTTCAACGGAGTCGGGTCCAAGTACGGGGAAATCTTTGAGTACAACTCTTATCTTCGCATCTTTTTTGATCAGTTGATCTAAATCTAAAGCCGCCTTTTTGCAAAATCCGCAATTATAATCGAAAAATTCAACAAGTGTGACGTCCCCTTGCGCATTGCCAACAACTGCTGAATGCTGCGCATTAAAGAGGGCATCTTTTTCATTTAAAAGCGTTTTTTCATGTGCTGCTTTTTGCGCAAGCTGCTTGCGACGATCAAGTTCTTGCAAAGCCTCTTCAATTAATTCTGGGTTGCTCAGGAGATAAGACTTAACAATACCTTCAACGGATTTGCGTTGAGTGTCCGATAAATCACTTTGAGAAAGTGCAGGATTAATTGCAAGCGGTGCACACATAAGCACGATTGCAAGTGCTGAAAAACGACTTGGGCGGGAATACATTGATGATCTCCATATGTTTTTTTGTGTATATCGCTTGAAATTGTATTTGCCACGTCAAATGTGGCAAAAATTCACCTATCTCAGCGACTTTCTTTTAACGCTTCTTTCAGTGGGACGCATTAAGCTCCAAAAGCATTTTATTATTTCCGTTGAGCGTATTGCCGCTTGTTTTGCGTTTTTATGGGCACATTGCCTGGAGGCTATAATGGATCTTTCCACGGGAATAGGTATTTTCGCGGGCTTTGCGACGATTATCATCATTATTTTGATTGATGGTGGTAACTTTGGTGCATATTTTGACAAACACGCGGTAATTATTATTTTTGGAGGTGCAGCCGCTGCCACCATGGTGCGCTATCCGTTCTCAGTCATTACACACGGTCTGAGTATGGGGATGAAGGTTGCGTTCAGTATGCGCAGTATGCATCCGCGCGAACTGATTGAAGAAGTGACACGGGTCGCAGAAGTTGTGCGCAAGAATGGTCCTATAGCCCTCGAAAATGTTCAGGTTGATGATCCGTTTCTTGCACAGGGTTTGCGTTACATTGCTGACGGTTATGACAAAGAGTTCATTCGCGAAACTCTTGAAAAAGACCGTGATATTTTTCTCCAAAACCTTGAAGAGGCCTCTAAGGTTTATAAGGCGATTGGGGACTGTGCTCCAGCATGGGGGATGATCGGCACTATTTTGGGGATGGTGGTGATGTTTGCGAACATGTCTGATCCCTCTAAGCTTGGCCCTGCCATGTCAGTAGCGTTGCTAGCGACATTGTATGGCGCTGTTATTGCTAATGCTGTGGCAACGCCCATCGGTGATAAACTGCACTGTAAAATGGAAGAAGAAGACATCGCCCGATCCCTCATTATTGATGGCATTTTGCAAATACGCGATTCAAAAAGTCCAACCCTTGTGAGAGAAATGCTTAGCGCTTATCTGCCTCAGCATCATCGTCATGAACTGGCTGAGGCATGACGAGGTAAATCGATGGGACGCAGGAAAAAAGGTGGTCACGCGGGTGGTCACGGTTGGTTTGTCACATTCGCTGATTTGATGGCGCTACTCATGAGCTTTTTCGTGGTTGTTGCCGCGTTTTCGTCACAAGAAAAAGAACGATTTTATGTTGTGGCAGGCGCAATGCGGGATGCCTTCGGAACACAAAAAGAAACGGTGAATGCGGGTATTTTTGAAACAGATGGACTGCCAACCCGTGCTTTTTTGAAAAACGTTGATAAAGTCACAGTTGATGAAGCGTCTGATATTACAACACCCAACAAACTTAAAGTGCGTGAAAGCGGGATTTCGCAAACAAGTTATGATCGTAATTTTGGACTGGCAACTGCCTCCTTGCGACAAGCACTTAATGAACTGCCTGATATTGCTGAAATCTCGCGAAATATCATTATTACGGAATCAAAGGACGGCCTTAATATCACGCTTGTTGATCAGGATGGACGCTCGATGTTCGCCGATGGCTCAACCACCCCTTATGAACGCACGCGCCGTGTTCTTGAGAAAATCGCGCCCACACTGCGGCGTATGCCAAACCGCGTTATGATTGTTGGCCATACCTCTTCAACAAAACCAGGTGGGCGTACATTCATGTCATTATGGGATTTATCAACGGGGCGAGCATCATCCGTGCGCGAAGTGTTGTCTGCAAACAGCGTTCCGGAGGATCGGTTTTTCTCAGTGGTTGGCAAGGCTGATACAGAGCCGATGTTTCCGGATAACCCATATTTATCGGTCAATCGCCGTGTAACGATTACATTGATGAAAGAGGCTCCGCCAATTCCCTTTGGAGCAAAACCGTGATGAATTTCCCATAAAGCAGAAAAACAAGCATAACAAAGACACACAACGCGTGAAAAAGGTTCACGTGAACGCGTAAAATAGGCTATGTGTTTGACATCACATTGCGTTAGGGCAGAGCCTAGATCATGACAACACAGCAGTTGCAACAGCGTATTGCCGCCCAGATCGTCGATCTGTTTAGTAAAAAAGGGTATGCACGTATTGAGCCGCCAACCCTGCAACCTGCAGGTGTTTTCGTTGAACTGTCAGGAGAGGATATTCGCCGCAGGATGCTCATTACACAAGGGCCAGACGGTGTTGATCTTTGTTTGCGTCCTGAATATACGATCCCTGTCGCACGCGTTTATTTAGGACGTGATGATATTGGTGCACCGGCTGACTACACGTATGCAGGGCCTGTTTTTCGTCGCAGAGCGAATGAAACAGGTGAGTTTCTTCAAGCTGGCATAGAAATGGTGGGCCATAACGATATAGCCCATTGCGATGCACAAGTCCTAGCACAAACCCTTGAAGCATTTACTGCGCTTGATCTCAAGCCACCTAAAATTCTGATGGGTGATATTGCTTTGCTTCATGCTTTGCTTAAGACGCTTGATGTTGCAGAAAACTTGCAACGACGTCTTATGAGAGCCATTGTTGAAGGTAAAGGGTTGCAAGCGCTTCAACAGGTGAGCCAACCTTCTGAAGAGACTGATGAGCGCTATTTAGGTCTTCTTGCTGCGATGGAGGGGCAAGACCCACAAGCTGCGCGTGCACTCGTTGAGGATCTTCTCGCCATTGCTGGAATTACTCCCGTGGGTGGGCGATCAATTGCAGATATAGCCGACCGCTTTCTGGATAAAGCCGCGCAAAAAAATGTTGGCTTAAGTGCCGATGTCGCTTCAATTATCAGTCAATTTCTGAGCATTAAAGGAGATCCTGATACGGCATCAGGCGAAATACGTTATCTTGCCAATAATGCGGGTTTGGATATGGACGAAGCGATTGATATTTTTGAATCGCGCTGTGGCTATATGGCTATTAAAGGTGTCAATGTTGGCAATGTCGTTTACGCTGGTAATTTTGCCCGTAATCTCAATTATTACACTGGGTTTGTGTTTGAACTTCACTCGCACAATCGCAGTGACGGCAAGCCGCTTGGCGGTGGCGGACGTTATGACCATTTGATGAGTGCGTTGGGCGCACCACTTCCATTAGGAAGTGTTGGGGGCTCGCTCTGGATTGATCGCCTTGCCGATGAAGTGCTGATGAAACAACAAAAAGACAAGGAGATGGCCGATGCTCACCAACGTCTTTAACGAAAATCATTTGCCTGCATCAGATGCTGCCACAGCACTTATGACAGACTTTTCACATCGCAAGCAAAGCGTTGCCTCATCTCAACCAGATGGCCCGCTTGTGATTGCCGTGCCCTCCAAAGGACGATTGCAAGAAAACACAGCTGATTTTTTTGCTCATGCTGGTATTCCGTTTCGTCAACATGGCGGATCACGGGATTATCGCGCGCGTATTGCTGGCGTTGAGAATGTTGAAGTCCTGTTTTTATCGGCTTCAGATATTGTCACTGCGCTTGCAAATGGCACGGCGCATTTAGGGGTGACGGGCGAAGATCTCGTTCGTGAGTACATCCCTAATCCCGGATTTGTTGTTGAATTCATGACACCATTGCGCTTTGGTGAAGCAAATGTGATTGTCGCTGTTCCGCAAGCGTGGATTGATGTACGGACGATGGCCGATCTTGATGATGTCGCGGGTATCATGCGGGCAAGACAGGGGCAGCGTTTGCGGGTTGCGACCAAATACGTCAACCTCACACGACAATTCTTCTCAGACCATGGCCTCACTGATTATCGTATTGTTGAAAGTGCAGGGGCAACTGAAGGAGCGCCAGCTGCAGGCACAGCTGAGGTCATTGTCGACATTACCACGACAGGGGCGACTTTGGTCGCGAACAACCTGAAAATTCTCGACGATGGATTGATTTTAAAATCGGAAGCGCATCTTGTTGCGTCGATGAAAGCCAATTGGTCGCCTATGGCACGTGATGCGGTGCGAACCGTGCTTTCAAGTATGGCTGCTGAAGAGGGCGCACGCACTTTTCGCGAAGTCCGTGGGCGCACACCCTTGCTTGATGGGTCAGCAGTGCGTGAAATTGAGCGTCGCTTTGATGCAAAAGCGCCCTTTGGCAAAGACTTTTCGCAAGGGGCTGCAACGTTCATTTGTCACAAAGACAAAGTATTTTCTATCGTCGAACATTTAGAGCGACTAGGTGCAACCGATATTCTGGTTTCGGAACTTGTCGGACTTTACAGCGCAACAAATCCCCTCGTTGAAAAGCTTCAAAGCCGTATTGGTGATTTGCGCTAAGTTTTAGAAACGCAGGACGCCATATGATAAACTGTGCGCACAATATGCGACATGTGAAGTGCTGTCTTAAAGAAATATTAACCTCAACACGTGCTTAAAATGTTACATTGGCCTTGAAAGCAGCGTCGGGTTAAACTTGCCCTGTTTTTGCCAGTTTTGTGCATCAAGCACATATGTTAAATAAAGAGGTGAACGTATGCCCACTGCTGATGTCGCGACAGATATGTCATTTTTGCACTTGTTCTGGCAAGCGCACATTGTTGTTAAACTGGTCATGATCGGGCTGATTGCTGCCTCGGTTTGGTCATGGGCGATTATTGTCGATAAGATGCTTTTATTCCGTCGTGTGCGCGCGGAGATGGATGATTTTGAAGAAACATTCTGGTCGGGGCAGTCTCTTGAAGAGCTTTATCGATCACTTGCAAACCGAGATGTATCAGGCATGGCAGCAGTGTTTGTTGCGGCGATGCGTGAATGGAAGCGCTCTTTTGAAGGTTCTGCGCGCTCTGTCATGAGTCTTTCTCAGCGCATCGACAAAGTGCTTGATGTGACGATTCAACGTGAAGGTGAGCGCCTTGAATCAAAATTACTTGTTTTGGCAACCATTGGCTCAACCACACCGTTCGTAGGGTTATTTGGAACCGTTTGGGGCATTATGAACTCATTCCAAGCGATTGCTGTCTCTAAAAATACATCACTTGCCGTTGTCGCGCCAGGGATTGCCGAAGCGCTATTTGCAACGGCGATTGGTCTTGTGGCAGCTATTCCTGCAGTGATCGCCTATAATAAACTACAGGCAGAAGCTTCAAAGGCGCAAAATCGTCTTGGTGGTTTTGCTGATGAATTTTCTGCAATTCTCTCGCGCCAAATTGATGAGCGCATTGCGAACGCAGCTTAACCAAGGGACACTTACAACATGGCAATGTCAACCGGTGCAGCAGGTGGTGGAGGTGGGCGCAGACGTCGGCGGGGCCATAAAATGGCAGTCATGTCAGACATTAACATGACACCTTTTATCGACGTAATGCTTGTACTTTTGATTGTATTTATGGTGGCTGCACCAATGCTCACGGCGGGTGTGCCCCTTGATCTGCCGCAAACAGCTGCAAAACCGCTTAATTTAGAGCAAAAACCCTTAACCCTTTCCGTTACCGAGAAAGGCGAGATTTTTCTTGGTGAAACCGCAATTACTGAAGCGGATATCCCATCACGATTGCAGCAGGAAGCTAAACAAGGTTTAGAAGAGCGTATTTATGTGCGTGGACATAAAAAAGTCGATTATGGCCGTGTAGCGCAAGTGATGTCGATTGTAACAAGCGCAGGTTTTAAGAAAGTTGCCTTAATTACGGAACAGGATGGTAAATAAGGATACAAGATATTGTGCTTAGGACGCAGTAAAAACGCAAACAGAATGTTTGTGGGTTGTAGAAAAAAGTATTCGTTTTTTATTCTACATATGACGACTAAGTTCTATGTCCTCACAGTTCGCTATTTGCTCATATTATGATATACGCTTTTTTGTCTATTTGAATAAAGGAAGTTGCGGTTGCGTTTTAATCGCTCAGAACCTGGATTATTTGTCTCTGGCGCATTGCATACGCTTGCGCTTGCGTCGGCGCTTGTTGTGTTTTCAGGCACACAGCCCTTGATGCCAGCAGAAGAGGCGATTGCAATTGATATCATCGTCGAAAACCCTACAAATGAGATCACAAAAGGTGAGCGCTCGGCAAAAGAGGTGACAACACCCAAACCACGCGCAGAACGCGTTGCAGAAACTCAGCAAGAGCGTGATCCGGGTGAAGCTAAGCGAGATGTCGCTTCACCGCCAACCCGTCCCGCTGATATGAAAACAGATGATAAGCCTGTTGAAGCTTCAACGCCCCCCCCCCCTCTACGTCCACGTTTGGTAGAAGAAGTTAAGCCTGAACCAACAAAATCAGAGCCACCAAAAGCAGAAAAGCTACCAGAAAAAAAGCCTGAACCTAACCGCCAAGAGCTCACCAAGCTCATTGAGCAAGGTGAAATAGAAGCACGCCAAAAAGAAGAACAGGCTAAAAAAGAACTTCAGGACAAACTTAAAGAAGAAAAGCTTAAACAAGCAAAAATTGAAAAAGAAAAAGCCGATAAAGAAAAGGCTGAAAAAGCCAAGGTTGAGGCCGCCACAAAAGTTGCAAAAGAAGCAATTGCGAAAGCAAAGGCCAAAGCCGATGCAGAGGCTAAAGCTGCCAAAGAAGCCGCGCTTGCTGATAAATTTAATGCAGGTGATATTCGTAAATTGCTTCAATCAAAAGAAGCCGCCCAGTCAACAGGTTCAGCGGGTAGAGAAGTACAGCGCACCGCTTCTTTAGGTACAGCAACAGCAGCAGGTGCAAAGCTTAGCCCTTCTTTACGTAGTCAGCTTATCGGATTGCTGCAAGATCAAATGCAAAAATGTTACAGCCCACCGATTGGAGCATCCACAGGCGCTTCAACCTTACCACTTCTCGATATACGCCTTAACAATGATGGTTCTTTAATGAGTGAGCCCCGTGTTGTGCGGGCAGGTAATAGTGCAGGTGAAAGGGCGATTGCCGATGCCGCATTGCGGGCAGTGCGCCGTTGCGCTCCTTACCGCGTTCCTGCCGCATTTGTTCCGTACTTTAATGACTGGAAGATTCTCAATGTCGAGTTTGAGGTTCCGTCAATATAAATCAATACGTCGAGTGTGGTGTTTAGAACGTAAAATACAAAATGCATAGCGAATTAAAAAAGATGTTTTAACCCACTGTGTCATTTCTATTTTGTTTTCCTATGTTCTAAACACCACACTCGACGTATTTGCTAATGATCGAGACATCACCTTTGCAACATTCAAACCACAATAACGATTGATAACAAAATGATAATACGTTTTTCTTATTTAAAAATTCAGCACACTGCGTTGATTGCTTTTCTCGCTTTGCTTTGTGCTGTCGTGTTTCATACACCTTCTCACGCACAATTGAGCTTTCGTGTGGGGCCGGGGGGGCAGTTCCAACCCTTACCGATTGCGGTGATTGATTTCTCTGGTGATCCTGAAACAGCGGGCAAAATTTCAGGCATTGTCACGTCAAATTTGCGCCGTTCTGGTTACTTTGTGCCAATCGACCGTGCGCAGTTTCCAGAAAAAGCATTGGCGTTTGATGCGGTTCCCCAATTTGCAGCATGGCAAAGTGCGGGTGTGCAGGCGATTGTGACAGGCCGCGTAACACGTGATGCCTCAGGACGGCTTAAGGTTGAATTTCGTTTATGGGATGCTTTGTCAGGCCAACAAAGTTTAGGCCAGCAATATATGACCGATACGGCTAACGCGCGCCGCATTGCGCATATTATTTCGGATGGTGTTTATACAAAAATCACAGGTATAGGCGGTTTTTTTGATACGCGTGTTGTGTTTGTCGACGAGTCGGGTCCCAAAGAAAATCGGCGCAAGCGTTTAGCGGTGATGGATCAAGATGGCGCTAATGTGCGTTATCTGACGAAGGGTGATGAAATTGTTATTACACCCCGTTATTCACCAACGACACAAGATGTCGCCTACATGGCACAGCGCATAGGTGAACAGCCACGCATTAATGTTTTGGGGATTGACTCAGGGCAGGTTCAAAGTGTGGGCAATTTTCCAGATATGACCTCAAGCCCCCGTTTTTCTCCCGATGGTGGTCGGATCGTGCTCTCTCTTCAACAAGGTGGAAATGCAAATCTTTATACAGTCGATCTACGCTCACGCATGACGATGCGCCTCACATCAACAGCGGCCATTGATACATCTCCTGCGTTCTCGCCCGATGGTCAACAAGTGGTATTTGAAAGTGATCGCGGCGGATCACAGCAGCTTTATTTGATGGCAGCCAGTGGTGGCGAGGCGAAACGAATTTCATTTGGTGAAGGTTCATACGCACAGCCAACATGGTCGCCACGTGGTGATTTTATTGCTTTCACCAAACGTAAAGCTGGCGGATTTGCGATTGGGATTATGAAAGCGGATGGTTCAGGGGAGCGTCTTTTAACGGAAGGCTTTCACAATGAAAGTCCAAGCTGGGCGCCAAACGGGCAATATATTATTTTCTATCGTGATCCAGGCGGTCAATCAGGTGGACGCCTTTATATGGTTGACATCACAGGACGTGTGGAAGCACCTGTTCCAACGCCTGGGTTTGCTGCCGATCCTGCTTGGTCACCATTACTGAGCGAAGCAAAATAACAACTTACATTATAGCTTGATGAACACTTTGCCATTGTCGCAGTTTGTGTTATATTTGTCATGTCGTAAGATAATTCGATATGACAATGTGACAAGTAAATTTTTTGTTTTATGGTTCGATTACAAGTTTTTTAAACGTGATTTCTCAACATAAAATCATATAGATTTTATTTGAAATCATTCCAGCGCGAGGGCACTCAACTGACTGCATTTGAATTTTCTGAGACGGCGTCTCAAACCTCTCCCGCTAATGCTGCGATATTTGCCAAGCATTCGGCCACGAAAAACTCTTCCGTACGCGAGCAACAAACAGAACAAGAAACGGGAGATGCTTTGCGTCAAGCACTCGCCGAGCGTGTTACCCTACCTTCTGACACGACAACGCTTGGGGTTGTACGCTTTTGTCTTGATGAGATGAAAGCGGAAGAGATTGTCGAAATTGATCTTCAAGGCAAAACATCAATTGCTGATACGATGATTGTTGCATCTGGACGTGCCAACCGCCATGTGGGTGCGATTGCTGAACGTATTAGCGCGATGCTCAAACAATGTGGTCATCCTGCCCCACGTATTGAGGGGCTACCCGCTTGTGACTGGGTGCTTATTGATGGAGGTGATGTGCTTGTGCACATTTTCCGCCCTGAAGTGCGCCAGTTTTATAACTTAGAAAAAATGTGGGGTACAGATCGCCCTAAAGAACCCGTCACTAATTAAAGTGATACATTGAACTTGCCACGGGATTGCCACCATGAAACTCATTGTTGGGAGCGTGGGGCGATTAAAGGCAGGGGCAGAGCGTGAGTTAGTCACACGCTATAGCGCACGTATTACAGGATTAAGCCGCGCTGTTGGCATCACAGAATTTAAAAGTTTTGAAGTGACAGAGAGCCGTGCCGCTCACGCAAATTCACGCAAACGCGAGGAGGCAACAGCACTCATTGAAAAATGCGGTGAAAGCCTTCTCATCGCACTTGATGAGCGGGGAGGCGCTGTAACGTCGCGTCAATTTGCTGAGCACATCGCACAATGGCGTGATCAAGGACAATCAAGCATCGCGTTCATTATTGGCGGAGCAGACGGACTTGATGACACCATCCGCGACAAAGCACGGTTATGTCTTTCTTTTGGTGCCATGACATTGCCGCATCAACTTGTCAGAGTTTTGGTGATGGAGCAGCTTTATCGGTGTATGACACTCCTCACTGGACACCCTTATCACCGTGATTGATTCGCATGTCGTTTTTTAATTTAAATGTGGACATATATTTGAAGCGCATAAACCTGTATGCACTTGTTGGTGTGATGACTCTAACATTTATATCGCCATTAAAAGCACAAACAATACAAACTCAACCATCTAATCCAGTCACAACGCCCCCTCCTGCTGTTCAGGAAAAGCTTGCCGATCGTGAGCGTCATGAGCGCGAGTTGCAGCGGCTAGAGCATGAGGCAAAAGCAGCCAGTGATGTGAAAGCGCGCCTTGAGCAGGAATTGGCTCTACTCAAAGAGGATCGCGCAAGATTAAATACAGCGCTTTTAGAGACATCAAAACGCGTGCGTGATGCGGAAGAGCGGCTCACCAGTGCGGAAATTAGATTACGCACATTGACCACATCTGAAGAGGGTTTACGACGTTCACTTCATGCACGTCGTGATATTATTGGGGATGTGCTCGCCGCGCTGCAACGCATGGGACGGAGGCCACCTCCTGCGGTGCTTGTCTCCCCCGATGATATGCTAAGCAGTGTGCGCAGTGCTATTTTACTTGGCGCAGTTCTGCCAGAGTTGTGGACAGAGGCTCAAGCGCTTGTCACAGATTTAAGCGAAATGGTGCGGTTGAGAGAAGCTTTAGCGCGTGAGCGTGAAGACATTGGCCGTGATATGGTCGTGCTTTCTCAAGAACGCAATCGGTTGGCTTCATTGATTGAAGCGCGTCAGGATGCCGCTACGCAAAGCGAAAAAAGTGTGTCTGAACAGACATCTCGCGTTCAAACGCTGGCGTTACAATCAAAAGATATTCGTGAACTCATGCTCGCAATTGACAAAGAGCTTGCGGTGTTTAATCGCTCGCTTGATGAAAGCCGGCGTTTTCAAGATAGCATGAGCCGAGATATTCGCGAAAAGCTTGCAAGTGCTGCTCTTAAAGACCCTGCACGATTGGCTCCTAAGGCAGCTTTTTCAGATATGCGCGGATTACTCCCGCTTCCTGTCTCGGGCACGATGATTAAACCCTATGGCACTCCTGATGGCTACGGCAGCATCACGCGAGGAATAACGCTTGTTACCCGTCCAAAAGCGCTCGTGTCTGCCCCTTCAGATGGGTGGGTCGTATACGCAGGTCCCTTTCGCTCATTTGGTCAGTTGCTTATTCTCAATGCAGGTGGCGGCTATTATATTTTATTGGCGGGTATGGAGCGCATGAATGTAAGTTTGGGACAGTTTGTGCTCGCTGGCGAGCCATTAGGGAGTATGGGCGAGAAAGCGTCACTCTTATCAGACGTGTTTGGTGCAAAAAGCGAGAGCTCAAACGAGCAGTTGATTGCTAATACAAGCGCAAGCGCATCTTCCCCTCAAGACCCTGTTGTTTATATTGAATTTCGTAAAGACGGCACCTCAATTGACCCATCACCTTGGTGGACAAAATCAGTTGTCAAAACTGCCAAAGAAAGAACATAAAAGAATGCACATATAAGATGTGGCCTTTTTCTTGCTTTGTTCGTATGTCATAGGCAACACTCAAAAGGTGAGTCTGCGTTAACATATGCTGCTTATATGTCGTGTAAGTGTGGCAAAGTCAGATTTTTAAAGATCAAAGGAAAAGAATGATGGGATCGGTGCGGGTGCTCAAAAAAGTATCGTTGCTGGCAATGGGAATCGTACTCGGTGTGGGCGCCGCGTATGTTGTGCCGCACATGGGCACGCTATCGCAACAAACGAGTGTGACCACATCAGCTGTTGCAGCGTCGTCTGAAACGTATCGTCAGCTTAACCTCTTTGGCGACGTGCTCGAAAAAATTCGCACAGACTACGTTGAAAAGCCAGAAGAGAGCAAACTCATTGAGTCAGCAATCAATGGAATGCTGACATCGCTTGATCCACATTCAAGTTACATGGATGCAAAAAATTTCCGCGACATGCAGGTGCAGACTCGAGGTGAATTTGGTGGTCTCGGCATTGAAGTGACGATGGAGGATGGACTTGTCAAAGTCGTTAGCCCCATCGATGAGACACCGGCGGCCAAAGCAGGCATTATGACCAACGATCTGATCACACACATTGATGATGAGCAGGTGCAAGGGCTGACACTCAATCAAGCCGTTGAAAAAATGCGTGGTCTCGTTGACACGAATGTAAAACTAAAAATCCGCCGCGTTGGTCGTACAGAGCCCCTTGATGTGACTCTCACACGCGCTGTTATTCGCATTCGTGCGGTGCGTTCACGTAAAGAGGGCGACGATGTAGGGTATCTGCGGATCACCCAGTTTAATGAACAGACCTACGAGAATATGAAAGCCGCGATTGAAAAACTCAATACAGAAATCGGATCAGATAAACTCAAGGGCTATGTGCTTGATATGCGCAACAATCCGGGTGGACTGCTTGACCAAGCGATCCTTGTCTCTGATGCGTTTCTAGAGCGCGGTGAAATTGTCTCAACACGTGGACGTAATGCCGAGGAAACACAGCGCTTCAACGCAAAAGCGGGGGATTTAACCCGTGGTAAAAAAATCGTTGTTCTCATCAACGGCGGTTCAGCATCCGCATCTGAAATTGTGGCAGGCGCTCTGCAAGATCATAAGCGTGGAACGGTATTAGGTACGCGCTCATTTGGTAAGGGATCCGTACAAACCATTATACCACTTGGCTCAAATGGCGCGGTTCGTCTTACCACAGCGCGTTATTACACACCAGCTGGCCGCTCTATTCAAGCGAAGGGCATTGATCCTGATATTGAGGTCATGCCTGATGTACCCGATGAGCTAAAAGGTAAAGATGAAACCAAAGGCGAAGCGGGTTTAAGAGGGCATTTGGGGGCTCAAGATAAACAGGAGCGTTCAGGCTCATCTGCATATGTTCCAGCTGATGCAACCAAAGATAAACAGTTGATTGCAGCAATGGATTTATTGCGTGGCATCAAACGTGAGACCGCTGCTGCGCCTTCAAAGGAAGATACGAAGGCAGCAACACCATCCAATGATAATAAACCGAGCGAAGCGCCAAAACCTGCTGAGAACATTGAGAAAAAGCAATAAATTTTTCGCATTGCGCAAGGCAGTCTGGCTTTGTATCAAAAGGGTGAACTGTTTGAAAGCGATTCGTATTGATGAGCGACACCCCTTCACCATTGTCAGATGACCTCAACAAACCCCTTGGTGGTATGTCCACCAAGGCGCGAAAAAGTGGATCCCAGCGCCTATCTGCATCGCGTGTTTCTTTACCCAGCTTCACGCAAACATTATATGTCGTTTTAGGATTTTGCGTTATTGGCTTTGGTGGTTTCGCAATTGTCGCGAAGAATCCGCTCGGTGGTGAACCGTATGTTATAAGCGAAATCGTTAAAGAGCATGCACAAGAGGTGCGCGTTGACAGGCCAGAGGATGCTAATGCATCACCTGTTCGAAGTCAGAATGTAACGCCACAACGGAGTAACGGCAGAGCCGATGCAAGCCAGCTTGAAGCAGATGCGGGTGTGAGTGTAGTGCGTGCTGGTGGTGAATCAGCGCCTAATTCTGTTGTCATACGCTTGAATGAACCTGTGACGATCAAACTTAATTCTGCACCCGATCAACGGGTAAGTGAACGCACGCGATTTGGTGTGCTCCCAAAAGTAGGGCAGGGCGGGATTAAGCCGATGCAGGTTTATGCACGTCAGGCTGCCCCCACACTTGCGTCAGGACAGCAACCTATTGGACGTATTGCACTGGTTGTTGGTGGGTTAGGGATTAGCCAAAGCGTTACACAAGAAGCAATCTCTAAACTCCCACCTGCTGTAACACTGGCTTTTGCCCCTTATGGTTCTGATTTGGAACGTCATGTCACTAAAGCACGTGATGATGGGCATGAGGTCATGCTTCAAGTGCCCATGGAGCCCTTCGATTATCCTGATAGTGATCCAGGTCCTCATACACTCACCGTTTCTGGTAAGCCTGAAGAAAACAATGACAAGCTGCAATGGGTTTTAGGACGTTTTTCTGGTTATGTTGGCATCATCAATTACATGGGAGCCAAACTCACAGCTGATCAATCAGCTTTCAGCAAAATTGCACAAGAGATCGGGCAGCGCGGCTTGTTTTTTATGGACGACGGTACATCTGTCCGCTCACAAGCCTTGATTGCCTCTAAAAACGTGCAAACCAAAGCGACAAAAGCAGATGTTGTCGTTGATGCAGTGGCACGTGGCGATATGATTGATAAAGAGCTTGCCAAGCTTGAAGTTCTAGCTCGTGAAAAAGGCGTCGTTGTTGCTAACGCTTCAGCCTTGCCGATCACATTAGAGCGTCTTGCAAGGTGGAGTGAGACGCTTGAAAGCCGAGGAATAATGCTTGTCCCTGTCAGCTCCGTTGTTTTAGAAGATTCTTCTCTCTTGACGGGAACAACTCCGCAATCAAAGCGTTAATGACTAATAAGAAGAAAAAAGCGAGTTTTATTGTATGGCAGACCCTCAATTAACGGCACACATTGGCTATCGGCCATGTGTGGGAGTGATGCTAATTAATAAGCAAGGGCTTGTTTTTGCGGGTCGCAGACGCAAAGAAAGTGGACCAGAACACGTTGATGCGCATCATGCTTGGCAAATGCCTCAAGGTGGTGTTGATCAAGGCGAAGATGCCTATGTTGCTGCACTACGTGAGCTATACGAAGAAACAAATGTTAGTTCCGTAAAATTGCTTGCTGAAACTGCTTTGTGGCATGCTTATGATCTTCCCGATGCACTCACAAAAAGAGCATGGCGGGGCCGTTATAAAGGGCAAACACAAAAGTGGTTTGCATTTTCTTTTACGGGTGATGATCACGAAATTGACATTCATGCACCTGGTGGTGGCGCACATCGTGCTGAATTTGATGATTGGCGCTGGGTGCGCATGAGCCATTTACTTGATCTCATTATTCCTTTTAAACGAGGTGTCTATGAAAAGGTCATTAATGAATTTTTGCCGCTGACATCTAACCCTTAAATGTGCGATGCTTCCTGAAGAGAGTCGGTTGACATGATGGAAACACCATACCTGTCTAAGTTTTTGTTAATGCATAAGTTTCCTCAAAATCGCTATATATCCTTGAGTAAGCACGAGGATATGCTTTTGTGTCTTATGCTCTTAAGGAGCAGAAAATCGTGAATAATCCTGAAAATGCAATCATTTTGATCGCAATCGGTGCGGTTGCATTTGTGTTAATCCTTGGCTTGATTAACATGTTACGCGGTCATAATGCTAACCGCTCACAAACGTTAATGCGTTGGCGCGTCATTCTTCAATTTGTCGCGATTGTCATTTTGATGGCCGCGGTGTGGTGGAAAACAAAACAGGGTTAGCACATGGTCAAGCTCAATAAAATTTATACACGCACAGGTGATGACGGCACGACGGGATTAGGGACAGGTGAGCGCCGCCCTAAATATGATTTGCGCGTTGCAGCTTATGGCACGGTGGATGAAACAAATTCCTGCATTGGGATGGTGCGTTTATACACCGGCGGTGCATCCGATGACATATTAAGCGCTGTTGATCTCATGTTAGGGCGTATTCAAAACGATTTATTCGACTTAGGTGCTGATTTATGCTGCCCTGAATCCGATGAGCCTTTACCCTATGAGCCACTGCGTATCACAACCTCCCAAGTTAAGCGTTTGGAGGACGAGATTGACCAGCTTAATAGCGAACTTTCACCGCTTAATTCATTCATTTTACCCGGTGGGTCACCTGCTGCAGCTATGCTTCATTTAGCACGCACCGTTTGCCGACGCGCTGAGCGGCTGACAGTTGAACTTGTTCACGATAAGGGAGAGCGTGTATCAGTGACCGCAATAGAATATCTGAATCGGTTGTCTGATTTTCTGTTTGTTGCATCGCGTTATGTGAATGATAAAGGCGCACGCGACGTACTTTGGGTTCCGGGCAAAAATAGATAAAAAATTTGCGGTTGTTGTTCTGGACGGATTACTCCTGCTCAAGTCTTCAGAATGATCATAATCAAGCAGTGTGCGTCTTATCCAGAATTTGAATAAGCACAAAACCCATTATAAAACCGCCTAAATGCGCTTCCCATGCCACGGGGCTATCGGTCAAACCAAGGGGCTGGGATAAAATGCCAAACGCAAAATTCATGATGAGCCAGACCATGATAAATGCAAACGCTTGTCGATGAGCGATAAGATCACGCAAACTTAAAAGCGGGGCATGAGTGTGCGATAAAAAGACCCCATGATCTGTTGGTCTACCCAGCGCAAAGCGAATAGCAGCGGCTGTAAAACCTGACGCAACGGCTGACGCGCCAATCATAGGTATAAGCTCAAAGCGATTAAACGCCCAATGTGCAAAAGCACCAGCAATTGCGGTCAGAACAATCAAGATCAATATGCGCACCATCCCTAAACGACGCGCAACTGGCGTGCCAAAAACGACAATCCAGAGCGTATTCATGATGACGTGGCTCCACGAGCCGTGCAGAAAAGCATAACTCACCGTGGTTGTAACAACGGAGATACCATCAGCATTTTGCTTGATACCCAACGGGTTCAAACCGAGCGCTTGCCAAGCCAGAGTGAGGTTCGTCTGACGCTCACGACGATCGTATATCATGTTGATATTATTCAAAATATCATTGAGGGAATCCGTATTGAGTATTATGGATAAACGCGCTGGCACAAAGCCATAACGCATCATGATGTCCATATGCGCTGTCGTTTGGAGCTGGTTTTGCCACAAAAAGACAAGCAGCAAAAAAGATGCATAAAGCACAATAATCGCGGGAATGTTCAGAGCTGGTTCACGCATTTTAAGACGGTATCAGGAAAAATAGTATAACGACAAGGCCTTGTACAAAAACACAAAACGTTTTCCAGTGGTATCCCAATGCTCACGAAACGTCGAGTGCTTTTGTATAGAGGTCTGAACCTAAATCCTTTACTCTTTGCGACGCACCCAGATGTTGGCTTTTTCATCTCCTTTTGGCGCTGAAACGCTTGCTTTGACATCATAGCTCTTCATCAGCTCAGCAATTGCTGCATCTTTGAGCATCCAGGCTTCCCAGTTGGTTGTACCGACAACAGTGATGATTACATCTGGTTTTTGTGTTTCGATGTCCTCACGCAGAATCTGCCGGTCGTAGGCGTCATACTTTTCAAGGCGCGTACGCATATCCTGGGGCAGGTCAGGATTTTTCAGGCGCTCGCTTACGGCCTCTGCAATCCAGTTGCTAGGAAGTCTTCCAACCCATTCTCCCTTAAGATGACGCACAAGGGGGTGACCGATGCCAATGTTATCTGTCACAACAATCATGCGTGGTTTCAGCAGGTGCTGCGAAATAGGCGCGTGTAAAAGAGTAGACACGACGTTCATGTTAAACCAGACTATTCCCAATCCAAAGAGTATGCATACGGTTAATCCGTTGAATAGTTTTATGTTAACCGGTTGATCCTGCCGCGTAAAAGCGCTTGTAGAGATTAACAGCGCGATCGTGCCAAGCATCAAGGCTGGTAGGGTGTGATACGGCCATCCTTTTCCCTGAACAGCGACAATGATAGCCATGCCAAATGCGCTTATGAGGGGCAGATAAACGAGGGGATCATTTTTGTGTTTTTCGGCAAATACAAAAGCTACACAGGTGAGAGAGAGCCATAACCAAAAAGCTGGATAATAAATCAACCCGATAAGCGGTCTTCGGTCTTCTAAATACGTATCCGCCACAAGCGGCAGCATCTTTGAGATAAAAATGGGAAAAAAGCTGATCACAATCGCCAAATAAACAGCACATACGGCACCTGCGATTATGTTCTCAAGATTGAAAATGGACCATAGCGATCGCCGGACATACATCAGGGCTAGAAATGGTAGGGCAATTCCGACACCAAAATGAGGCTTGATACACACGGCAATACCCGCTCCGATACCCGCTAATATCGCAAGTATGGCAGGGACATTTGCCCCTTGAATGCGTACAATGAGCAAGGCAAGACAGGGTAAGAGTGCAAGCACAGCGATATGCTCGCGCTGAGCAAAGGTGTCACCTGGGTATGCTAACAATACCAAAACAGCCAATGCAGGGGTGGCCCATCCATCAAGCCAATGCGTATTTTCTGGTGAGAGCAAAAATATCTTCCGTGCCAGCAGAGCGCTGATGAGAGCGGCCACAAACACGCTGAGCCCAACAATAAACTCCGGATGAATGTTCAGTGTGGAGGAAAGCCACACCCACGGTAAATAAATAAAAACAGAAGCAGGTGGATTAACTTCCAAAATATCCACGTAAAGCACTTTACCGGCGAGCATTTTCTCGCTCACCGTGATCAACCATGACACATCCGTCGTAAGGGGTTTGAGCCACCGATCCAGCAGAGCATAAGACACGGTCACACCAAGTGCTGCCAGCATTTTTGCTGTATGGCTTATCTGGAGGTTTTTAAGGGCGAAATACATAGTTTTGCATGACCAGAAAGTTGATGGCGGGGATTGCAACGCATACCCCGAAAATCGCTACGAGCGGATTAAATCCTGCCTGATCTGTGAGTAAAAACGGGATAAGAAACGCCAGCCCGTAACCCAGTGCCGTGAGGGCCGCAAAGCGGGAGATTTCCCGCACATGTGAACCTGAAGACACAAATGTGAGATGTTTTTGCCCCAGATATGACACGGCAGCCGCAACCGTATAGGCGAGAAGCGAGGCCGCCGTGGATGTGAGTTGAGAGAACACATCAAAAGCCATTGCTAACACACCGTACACACCCGTTGAAAACACGCCAACTGATCCAAAACGCAGGAGTCGGCTTATCTTAAACCAGTTGACGAGCCAGCTCATGCAACCTGTCCTGTCACCATGTATTGTGCCCCGAATGGCAGGCACGAAAATCCTTCTTCCACAGCGCGTACGATGCGATGGGCGCTAGGGAACAGCAGAAAGAAACGGCTGTGGATCTGGGTGCATCCCGCTCCATCAAGTAGATTTTCCACCTGCCCTGATCGCAACAGAACGGCATCATGATCAAAGGGACAGCGGCTTACCGCCAGCCGTGTGAGGGGGTTAAACGGATTATGCTCAATGATTGCGATGACCCCCCCCGATTTCGTGACACGGCGCATCTGCATGACAAACTCACGCCATTGCGCAGGGGGGACGTGATGCATCACACACACCGTGAGCGTCACATCAAAATGTCCATCAGGATAGGGCAACCTATGACCGTCATAAGGAGTGTATGACACGTTGGGGTGCGCTGTGCGCGCTTGATCAAGGCAGGGTTGCGAGACATCGGTGCCATGGAGTTCATGCACATGAGCAGAGAGGAGGGAGTGAAATTTGCCCACGCCGCAGCCCACATCAAGGGCTTTTAGATCAGCACGTTGCCCAAAATGACGTGTGATCACCTTTTTCAGCAAGTCGGCTTTTGCCTGAAGAAAAAAATCATGCTTGAGACCGCTAAAGTTGATCGAATCCTGAACCACATCGGCATAGGTGTCTTGATAGGCATCAAAAGAGGTCTCAGCCACAGATTTAGAGGATGCTGGCATCAGATCGTCCTTTTTGAACCCGTTTGGCGGTTGTTTTTATCGCAAATTTATCACTGGGTGTAAGCTTGGATTTGGGGGCATTCGTGAAGCCTGTTGCGTGCTCCACCACATAGAGTGGGCGATTTTTCACTTCCGCATGGATGCGCCCCACATAAACACCAACAATGCCTGTCATCACCATGTTCATACCGCACAGCATAGATAGAATCACTATGGTAGACGCCCACCCTTCCACCAGATGATTTGCGTGAAACCACATGCCAATGACATACAGGCCATAAAGAAACGCAACTACTGAGACACAAAACCCAGCCCACAGGGCAAGGCGAAGAGGGGCTTCAGAAAATCCGACAAGACCATCAACTGCAAGACGCATCATTTTCCACAAGGGGTATTTGCTCTCCCCCGCCGCGCGCTCAAGGCGATGGAACGGCACGGCTGTTTGGCGAAAACCAATCCATCCGAACATGCCGCGAACAAAGCGGTTTCTCTCTGGCATAGCTTTGAAAGCCTCAAGCGCCTTGCGATCAATGAGGCGAAAATCCCCTGTATTACGTGGAATTTTTACATTCGCGACTTTGTCAAGCAAACGGTAAAACGCATCCGCGCTCCAGCGTTTAAACGCGCTCTCTCCCTCCCGTGAAAGACGCTGTGCGTAAACAATATGAAATCCCTCGCGCCATTTCGCAATAAGTTCCAAAACCACTTCAGGGGGGTCTTGCAGATCCGCATCCATGACGATCACGGCCTCGCCTTGAGCTGCGTCCATGCCAGCGCTGATCGCAATCTGGTGGCCGAAATTGCGCGAGAGCTGAATGAATCGGTAGCGCGGATCACTTTTAGCCTTGGCATCGAGCACAATCGGCGAGCAATCTTTGCTTCCGTCATCAACGAAAATCACTTCCACAGACCCGTCAAGGCGTGTGAGCAGCGCATCAAGGCGGTGGAGAAGAAGCGGGATGACCGCCTCCTCATTGAAAATGGGGATGACAAGGGAGTAGAGGGGAGCCGTTTCGCACGTGTGGGGCATCGTCTCATTCGCTGACATATAGAGTTGTCGTGATCATAAATCTTTCCACTTTCATTTTGATTAACACACCTTTTCAATTACGCCATTGTGCCTGTGGGAAAGACTGGTTAGTTTAAATCATCCTGTTTTGATGAGTTTGTTATGCCGATACGTCCCCTTGTGATTTTACCAGATAGCCGTTTGCGTGAAAAATCTGCACCCGTTGAGAGTATCAATGCGGATGTGCGCACGCTTGTCGATGACATGCTTGCGACAATGTATGATGCACCCGGCATTGGCCTTGCCGCCATTCAGATTGGTGTGCCGATTCAACTTGTTGTCATGGACTTAACGCGCCCTGATGAAAATGGCGATTTGCCATTAGAGCGCACGCCTCAAGTCTTTATAAATCCGAATATTGTATGGTCGTCAGAAGAATTACGTATTTATGAAGAGGGTTGCTTATCGATTCCGGATTATTACGAGGAGGTCACACGCCCTGACCGTGTGCGCTTCACCTATCAAGATATTGAAGGCAAAAAGCATGAGGTTGAAGCAGATGGTCTCTTCGCGACCTGCATTCAACATGAAGTCGATCATCTCAATGGTGTGCTCTTTATTGACTATCTTTCTAAACTCAAGCGTGATCGTTGCGTGCAAAAATTCACTAAAGCAGCGCGCCAGCGCAAAGAGGCATAACGGATGAGCTTGCGCGTTGTTTTTATGGGTACACCTGATTTTGCGACAGCAACGTTATCGGAAATCATCGGTCAAGGACATGACGTTGTCGCTGTTTATACGCGTGAACCAGCACCTGCAGGGCGGGGGATGGCTCTTAAACCCTCACCTGTGCAAGCAATGGCAGAACGCTTTGCAATCCCTATTTTTACACCAAAATCTTTGAAATCATTGGAAATTCAGCAAAAATTCCAATCGCATGATGCGGATGTCGCGGTTGTTGTGGCTTACGGATTGCTTTTACCACAAGCGATTTTAGATATGCCGCGCGAAGGCTGCATCAATCTTCATGCGTCCCTTTTACCGCGCTGGCGTGGTGCTGCGCCTTTGCAACGCGCGATTATGGCAGGAGATACTCATACTGGTGTCGCCGTGATGCGCATGGAAGCAGGGCTTGATACGGGGCCGGTTGGCATGGTGGAGCGCCTGAGCATTACCCCTGATATGACGTCAGGTGAGCTGCATGATCGCTTGCGAGTTTTTGGGGCTGATTTGATGGCACGAGCGCTTGCAGCGCTCTCACGTGGATCGCTTCAGTTTATCCCTCAACTTGATGATGGTGTAACGTATGCAGCAAAAATCACAAATGACAACGCAAGGATAGATTGGTCACTGTCGGCTGAGCACATCCATAATCTTATTCGGGGTTTATCCCCTTTGCCAGGTGCTT
The DNA here is from genome assembly GCA_044356745.1 of Beijerinckiaceae bacterium. Lineage (GTDB taxonomy): Bacteria > Pseudomonadota > Alphaproteobacteria > Rhizobiales > Beijerinckiaceae > JBIKVP01. Next base: position 34,695 of record JBIKVP010000012.1, read on the forward strand.
ATACGTTTGCTGATTTTGGCAAAGGTTCTGAGCGCATAAAAGTCTTGCGTTCACAGCACATTGAAAACCACTTTATACCCTCTGAGGCGCGAGCAGGAGCAATCTTAGACGAGACGGGTGTTGTCGTATGCGGGGATGACACTCACAAAAGCGCGATACGTCTGCTTCAGGTGCAACGCGCAGGAAAAGCCGCCATGTCGTTCAATGATTTCATGCGCGGTGTGGGCAGTGCCTTCACAGGCCGGTTTATTCCCGCTTAACGCTGCCAAAACAAACTTAATCCCAAAACAACAATGAATGCGGCAGCAAGAAGCTCGGCGCTGCGCATAACAACCGTAAAAAGTTTTGATGTGCGTTTTTCAGCGAGATTTAAAGCTAGGCTCTTAGCAAAGACCGCAAGTGCAGCCAGTAAACTGGTCGTAAGCGCTGTACCAAACGCCATGGCGAAAGTGGCGATAACACCCACAATAAAAAGATTTTGGGAAAGCGCAAAAACCAGAACAACAATTGCTCCCATGCAGGGACGAATGCCAGCGGCGATAATAATACTAAAGGTTTCTACAGGTGAGCGTTTAACAAGGGCTTGTGTCATCACATCCGCACCATGCGTACATTGATCGGTACATACATGCAGGCTGTCTGAGGGAGCCTTTGTCCACACAATCGTGCGTCGCCACAACACCCATGAGCCAACAAGCGCCATAATCGCGTAGCTCACTTTTTCAATGATGTGGGTGCTATGCGTAATCTGTTGAGAAGTCTGGTTCAAAATCAGAGCCAGAAGTCCGACGATGATGATAGCAACACAGGCTTGCAACATGGCCGCTGCACTACTGAGCATCACGCCCCGCTTATACTGATTTTCGCTTGCCACAATATATGCGGCAATGACAGCTTTGCCATGTCCGGGGCCAGCCGCATGAAAAACACCGTAGGCAAATGAAAGACTTAAAAAAGTGATCATCCCGCCGGTTTCAGAGAGCTTGCCAAGCATCTGTGTCAGCGCACGATAAAACTGGCTTTGCCATGCAAGAAGTTGCGCACTTATGCCTGATACACTACCCGCTGTTTCACGCATACCAATTCCGAATGGGGAACGTACAGGTGTAGGCGCTGACGCTTCAGGAAAAAAGATTATCCCCACCAGCGCCATCAATCCGACAGCACTCAAACAAGCGATGAGCATGAGCAGCACGCGAATTAAAAACGGGGGAATGCGAAACGTGTTAGACATGCTCTTATGGACAAACAATAAGCGTTTTCGTTGCCATTTGCACCCCGAACTCTGTTCCCTCTAGAGAGACGTCCTGTGAAAGCTGAGCAAGCATCTCCTGCACTTTTGGATCAGGTGTTGGGCGCGAAATTTTGACTGTGCATCCTTTCGGCGCATCGACAACTTTTACAGCATCATCTGTCTCTTTAAGCGTAAATGACACAAAATAGGTGGGATCATAAATCTCTAATCCAACAGCCTGTTTTGATTTTTGTGCATCTTTTAAGGGCAGGGTAAAGTGAAGCGTCATCTGCTTTTTATCGTATTCCAGATGATAATCTTTAGGTGCATCAAAACTTTGTTGTTTGCCGTCCATTTTCAAAAACGTGAAATAAGCAAAATCAACAAGCGATTCCACATTCACTTTTGCAAGGTCAGCAAGTTCCTCGCGGGCATAAACGCCATCATTATTTTTATCAAGACCCTGCACCGCAAATGCCGAATAAGCCTCATCAAATGTCCACGCATGGCGCACACCCATCACCTCCCCTTGGGGATTATAATGAAGTGCTGACGTAACATTAACCCAAACATGTGGATGCGCGACAGCAGTCGATGGGATAAGCATGCTCAGCCCTAGCGCACTCACTGAAATACGGCGCATCGCAGAATATGTACGGTACAAAATATTATGCATTTCATTTAACAAGCTTGTCATTTAAGAACCTTGCCAGTATCAACTTTAATCCTGTAGCACGTGTGTGTCATGTCAACATTTTTTGAACATATCGTGTTTGAATTATCAGGGCTGGCTATTTTCGCGCTAACGTATGCCTTTTTTGTGGCGTCTCCCGGCCCCGCCGTTGCAGCGATTGTTGCACGTGCCCTTGCTACAGGGGCAAGGCGCACATTTCCCTTCTTATTTGGGATCGCACTGGGTGATGTGATTTGGTTTACGCTTGCAGTGACAGGTCTTGCCGCAGTCGCCCGTCATTATGAAGCCATTGTTCTCGCACTGCAATATGCTGGTGCTTTATATCTTGTCTATCTTGCTTACAAAATCTGGCGCTCATCACCAGAAGTCAATCAAGGAGCAGCAGATGTCAAGGGAGAGGGGCTAAAATTATTTTTAGGGGGCCTTGCCCTCTGTTTAGGTAATCCCAAACCGATTATCTTTTTTCTGGCTTTGCTACCAACAGTGATCAATATTGAGGATATGTCGCTCATCCGTTATGGCGTGATTGCAAGTGTTATTGTCGTAATTTTACTTTTATCCTTAGGCGCTTACGTGATTCTTGCAGACCGTGCGCGTCATTTGCTTAAGACACCGCGAGCCTTACGCATCGTTAATCATGCCACGGCAGTGATGATGCTTATTGCAGCCATCGCCATTGCTGTGCGATCTGCGTGATTTTTCGCAAAACATTAAGGATAATCGCACGTTAGGGGCATCTTGTAAGGTTTATAGCCATTTTTTTGAAGGCTATTAACGCGTTTGAAACGAGGTTTGCGCTATTTCATTAGATGTGGACGGACAGGTCCTGATTGGTTTTAATCAGTACCGATTATTTTTTATCGGTTTTTTAAAGAAGCGGAGCAGGGGACATGGCTTTGGATTTAAGGATGCCGATCCTTGTCGTAGATGATTATCAGACGATGGTGCGTATCATCCGCAATTTGTTGAAACAACTTGGTTTTGAAGATGTCGATGATGCCAATGATGGAACAGCAGCACTCGCTAAAATGCGCGAGAAAAAATATGGGCTGGTGATTTCAGACTGGAACATGGAGCCGATGACAGGTTATGAACTGTTGCGGAACGTGCGTTCAGATGACAAATTGCGCAACACTTTGTTCATCATGGTAACGGCTGAATCGAAAACGGAAAACGTTATTGCTGCAAAAAAGGCAGGCGTAAATAATTACATCGTCAAGCCGTTTAATGCACAAACACTCAAGGCTAAAATTGAAGCTGTGTGCGGATCTTAAAAGATTTTCGCCCATAGTTTTGATTACATGTCTTTTTTATACAATGAAAAAAACATGTTCAGCCTTCCTTTCAGCCTGAAAGCGCGAAGCGTTTTCAATTGCCCAAAAGAGCAAGCATATGCGCTCAGACCCCACCTTGTTGAGTGTGGCGGCTAAAGCCGTGCGCACTCAAAAAACACCCTCTGCACGTGTAAAAAAACATGGTGCTAAAAAAGAATCTGATTGTGGACATGATGTCCTCGAAACACTGGTTGATGTCATTGAAGCAGCGCAACAGGATGTGAGTTTGCTTGTGAATGAAACCGCACAAGCTGTGAATGCAATTATTGAAACAGTTGAAACAATTTTGTCAGATCAAAATTTTGTATCTCTTGATAAAGACGGCAATTTATCTGATCGCCTTATGCACATTCTTCAGGCCTGTTCATTCCAAGATATGACAGGGCAACGTTTAAGCCGTGTTGTTGAAGCGCTGCACGATTCGCATTCACGTTTTTGTGTGGGATCGCTTAATGCCAATCTTGATGTTAAACAGATAAAGCGCGCTAAACGTCGTCAAAAGCGTCTTGCGCATGGCCCCCAGATAAATGGTAATGGACACAATCAGGCCGATATTGATGCGCTTTTTGGTTAGATCATACATTTTTCGATTATAAATCGCTAAGATTGACGTGAAATCTGGGCATAACTTTTGTCCCCATGTTTGCAATTAAAAACAACTGATTGTTGATTTTATAATAATCGCTCATCTTACAGCTGTGTAAAAATGATGATGCGTGACCTCTAATGGCATTGGTGGATCAATCAGAGATTGACGCAGCGGACACCGACGCTGCTCTCAATACGGTTTTAACAGATGCCGATCAAGATAGGCATCATGTTATGCCGCGCCCGTCACCACAAGCTGATCAAAGCGAAACGATACCGCGTGAACTCACTTTTCTTATGAACGAGGGGATATCACGCGATCTATTGATGACATGCGTTAAAACCGCCCAGACATGGGGTGTGGAGCCACTTGATGCTTTGCTCGCCCTTGATGTGATGGATGAGGCAACGCTATATCGCACGCTCGCACGTCATCTGAATTGCCGCTTTATCGCCCGTGAAGATGAGGTGATTTGCACACTGCCACCCGTCTCACGAATGCCCCAAACGGGCATTTTACCCGTTCGCATGAATGAAGGTGATGAGAGACAGAATCATCATTCACCCATCCGTTTTGCCATTGCGCCAAGTGGCTTGCACTTGACACAGCTAGCCTGTTTTGTGCGTCAAAAGCGCGATGAGCGCACAATGCTTGATCTTGACAGCATGGCGCTTACGACACCAAACGTTTTACGCAGCATTGCCCGTTCGCACGCTCCCGCACTCATTGCGTATCAAGGCGCGAATGCATTGGCTGATCATCATGCGGCGTTGTCTATTCGTGATGGTTTAACATCGGCACAAAAGCGCTGGAGTATAAGCTGGCTGTTCATTCATGCCACACTCCTTGTCCTCATTCCACTGAGCATGATGATAACGCTTATGGTGATTGAAACCATGCTGTTGAGCATGTTGTTCATCGTGCTAATGACTTTACGTTTAGCATCGACGTGGGAGAAACATCCCATTGCTTTACCACGCGATAAAGCGTTTGAAATTCCGGAAGCACAACTCCCTGTTTACACAGTGCTGATCCCACTTTATCGCGAAACACGCATTGTGCCGCAACTGTTTCAAGCGCTACGAAATCTCAATTATCCCAGCGCAAAACTTGATGTGAAAATTATTATTGAAGAGGGCGATCATCTGACGCAAGAGGCTTTAAGGAATGCCTTCTTGCCAACATGGATTAATGTTGTCATTGCCCCAGATGGGCAGCCGCGCACAAAACCACGTGCGTTAAATATTGCACTCAAAGAGTCACGTGGTGATTTTCTCGTGATTTATGATGCGGAAGATGTCCCCGATCCGCTGCAACTACGCCATGCTGTTGCAATATTTGCCGCTTCATCACCCGATGTCGCCTGTTTGCAAGCACGGCTGGTGATTGATAATACAGCCGATAGCTGGTTCACAAAACTATTCACGATTGAGTATTGTCAGCTCTTTGACGGCCTTAATCCCACTTTGGCGAAATTTGGCTTGCCCGTTCCTCTTGGTGGAACTTCAAATCATTTTCGCAATACTGTCTTGCGGGACGTCATGGGGTGGGATGCGTGGAATGTCAACGAAGATGCGGATCTTGGTTTTCGCATGGCACAATGCGGCTACCGAGTGGGGGACTTGCCGTCACCTACCTTTGAGGAAGCACCGAGCTATTTTCGTGCATGGCTCAACCAGCGAACGCGTTGGCTCAAAGGCTGGATGCAGGTCTGTATCACCCATTCACGCCATCCCGTTCTCGCACTTAAAATGCTCGGAATTGTCAATTTTCTGGCTATGATCGCGTTGTCCTTTGGAACAGTATTGACCGCGCTTAGCTTTCCGTTTTTTACACTTTTAGGACTTTACACAGTGTGGATGGGCCCATTCAACGGCTTAACGATATGGCCTTGGCTCAATCATCTCATATACGCGCAGGTCATTGTGCTCTTGATTTTAGGGCTTGTGGCAATGATCCTTCCCGCACGGCAAGCACTAAAGCGACGTCAGCTAGAAGCGCTTTTGCCGATGACATGGTTGTTACCTGTGTATACCCCTCGTGAGTGAAGAGTTGGCGTTATCTTTTTATTAAGGTTGTTTTGATTCCAATTTGGTATGGGTA
>JBIKVP010000053.1:0-13231 GCA_044356745.1 Beijerinckiaceae bacterium
CTCGGTGCGGTGGCGTTTCAAAAGCTCCTGACGTTGATCCGGTTCTAAAAGCGTACCCATACCAAATTGGAATCAAAACAACCTTAATAAAAAGATAACGCCAACTCTTCACTCACGAGGGGTATATAGGCTTTCAAACGGGGGGAATATTCAATTAAATTTTTTAAACACTTCCATCATAAATGACAACATCTCACAATGACACAATGCATAAAATGACGGATTAAGCCTTCATTAACGCCTATGTTTGCACTCAAAACGTCTTGAAGATCGTGTAACCTCACAGCAATTCGTTTTTTCGTGTGATTATGGGTTGATTTTCACCTGCACTCTGTGTCAACAGAACCCCGCGTGTTGTGTGACGATCACGGTTGAACACAACATAACTCAATTTTCCATTTTCTTGCGGACGTAGGCAACATGGCAACGAATCCGATTGAACAGTTTGAAATTAAGGCGCTGGCTCCTGTGGCCAACCTTGGCGGTTATGAGATCGCTTTCACGAATTCAGCGCTTTTTATGGTGCTGGCCGTGTCTGTGATCCTTTTTGGTTTGATTTATGCGACTCGCCGTGCTGCGCTTGTGCCAGATCGTGCGCAGTCAGTGGCAGAAATACTTTATGATTTCGTGGGCGGAACCCTGCGTGATGCGGCTGGCAAAGAAGGCATGAAATTCTTTCCGCTCGTGTTCTCACTGTTTTTATTCGTGTTGACCTGCAACATGCTTGGCATGATCCCTGGATTTTTCACGGTCACAAGTCATGTCATTATTACGTTTGCATTGGCAACGCTGGTGATTGGTACAGTGATCGTTGTCGGTTTTGTCAAAAATGGGACGCATTTTTTGCATTTGTTTGTGCCTTCTGGTGTTCCAGCATGGCTTTTGCCCTTCATGGTCGTGATTGAGTTGATCTCGTTTTTATCGCGTCCGATCAGTTTATCACTGCGTTTGTTTGCCAACATGCTTGCAGGTCACATTGCTTTGAAAGTGTTTGCAAGCTTTGTTGTGGCTTTGGGTGCACTGGCAGCGTCTGGCGGCATTGGCACGGTGCTTGGCCCTGTGGGCGCATTGCTTCCGTTGCTCATGGCTGTCGCATTAACGGCTCTTGAGTTTCTTGTGGCGTTTCTGCAAGCCTATGTTTTCACTATTCTTACCTGCATTTATCTCAACGATGCACTGCATCCTGGGCATTAAAGTACGTTTTTTGACGCAAACAGAAACGTGCTCTAACTCTTTGTTTTTTCGCATGTTGTTACGCAAAACTGGGTTCCACTTTTGCGCAACATGCTCTAAATGAAGAAAAAAGATCAATTTGGACTGGAAACAGTTCGTGATCTGCGCTAACCCCTTGTCGCTATCTTTAACTCTAGGAGAATAATAATGGATCCCGTCGCTGCAAAATACATCGGTGCTGGTTTGGCTTGTTTAGGAATGGGTCTTGCCGCTATGGGTGTGGGCAACATTTTCGCAAGCTTCTTGTCAGGTGCTCTGCGCAATCCTTCTGCATCTGATGGTCAGTTTGGCCGTGCATTCATTGGTGCAGCACTTGCTGAAGGTCTTGGGATTTTCGCACTCGTTGTTGCTCTCGTCCTGTTGTTCGTGAAGTAAGTTCACACCCTCTTTCGGGAACGGGTGGCATGATGGCTATCCGTTCCTTTTTTATTTTTTGTCTCGCGTCTTCACGATGCGAAAACAATTTTGTGACGTATCGGAGAATAACAGATGGCTACACCTGAAAGTGCAAATGCTGCTGCTGTCACTTTTCCTCCTTTTGATCCGTCCACGTTTCCGTCTCAGCTTTTCTGGTTTGCGGTTACGTTTGCGGTTCTCTACGTTGTTATGGCACGTGTCATTGCGCCGCGCTTGACGGCGATTGTTGAAACACGTCGCGAGAAGCGTGACGGTGATTTATCTGTTGCTTCTCAAGCGCGTGAAAAAGCCGAAGCTGCATCTATTGCTTATGAAAAAGCTTTAAGCGAAGCTAAAGCATCAGCTCAAGCTCTCGGTCAAAAGGCGCGTGATGAGGCATTGGCTCAAACAGATGCGCGTCGCAAGCAACTTGACGCAGAGCTTGCAAAGCGTCTTCAAGAAGCAGAGGCCACTATTTCAGCGCGCAAAGTTGAAGCAATGAGCCATGTTCATGACATTGCTGTTGATGCTGCGCACGAGGTGCTTAATCAGATTACGGGTGATACAACGTCCGTGTCTCGCGATACAATTGCTCAAGCCTTGAAAAAGGCAGCTTGATTACTTTAGCGATATGACGCTTCAATCATTGACGTTCAGTTATGACGTGTAAGGGAACAAACTATGTTCGAGAATTCCACATTTTGGGTCTTTGTGTCGTTTGTCATATTTTTTGCGCTTGTATGGCGTGCGGGGGTTTTTACAAAAGCCACGCATTCTCTTGATGAGCGTTCAGCAAAAATCGCCAAAGACTTAGAGGATGCGCGTCAGTTACGTTTAGAAGCTGAATCGTTGCTCAAAGAATACGAAGCCAAACGCAAGGCCGTTGAAGTTGAAGCAAAGGCAATTTTAGATGCTGCAAAAGCGGATGCGAAACGTTTAGCCGAAGAAACTGAAGCCAAACTCACAGATTTTGTGGCGCGCCGTTCAGCGGCAGCAGAAGCAAAGATCGCCATGGCTGAAGCTCAAGCTTATGCTGACGTGCGCTCGGCAGCTGCGGATGCTGCTGTTCACGCTGCTGAAACAGTCTTACGTGGTGATTTTTCGAGCGGAAAACCTGCTGAAAAACTGCTGAAAAGCGGTTTAGATGATGTGATGGCGCGGCTTAATTAAAAGATGCAAATTGATATAATCATACCTCTTAAAGCCCCTCAATGAGGGGCTTTTACTTTTACATCCTATTTATAAAGGTGAAACATGGCAGGTCGAGGTGGATTAGAAGCGTTTCTGGGCGGCTCACTTTTTGGAGTCGTCATTCGCCTGATCATTTTATCAATCATTATCGGTGCAGTATTGGCATTTCTGGGTCTGGCGCCTCAAGAGCTATTTGCTCGTTTCTGGCGCTTTCTTGTCCAAATTTTTGATCTTGGTCTTGATTCGCTTGGTGAAATAGGGCGCTGGCTTGTGGCTGGTGCATTAATCGTCGTGCCACTTTTTATTATCTCGCGCCTATGGCAGATGCGGCGATAATTTATTAATCGATTCTCGGACACGTAAGGCGATAAACTCCTTTAAAGTTATCAGGATCAACAATCTCACCCTTACGTGTGATGAGAAGCCGCCCTTGCTTCATCAGGTCGACCGCGACACGACGAATCGGAATCATGAGCTGCCCCCATTGATCGGGATGATCACCGACAAGCAAGCGTGCCACTTCTGAGGGGCAAATGCTTTTGTCGCTTCCACGCTTCATCGTCATTGTTAAAATGGTCTCTGACAGCACGTGCGGGCTGATTGAAGCGATGGGCAAGGTACTCATGCTTAGCTTTCAGGCGTATAAGCATGATGTGGAATATGTTGCTCGCTTACTTTGTGCAGTTGATGCATATTTGAATGTCCGTAAAATTGGGGAATATCGCCATATTCATTGGCATTATCTTCACCTCGTGCGGTTGACAGCCAGATCATTCCCGCAAGGAGTGGTAACATATAGATCAACATCATCCCCCAATATAGGGGTTGCTCTGGCGAGAGGGATATTAGAGTTTCGGGTGCAATATTTGCAAGAAGTTGGAGGGAAAACCAACCCAATCCAACACTGAGCAACATCAATACAGGCACGCCAAGCAAAAGCTTAATACTGTTATAACCCACATCATGAATGCGGCGCAGGCAAGGAATGGTGTTGATCCAGAGCGCATGTGTCAATACTGCCCAACTCAACACATTGTGGCTCTCAAAGCCGCCAATAAGCCTCATACTTCCATGGGTAAGCATAGCCGCGAGAACAAGGGTGAGAAAAAAGCCATAGCGGTTAGTGCGTCCACGCGGATCATATAGTCCGCGCAGCATCCAAATCACGGGATCGTGAGGAAATCGGTGCATGTCAGCGTTCCAGATACGTGAGTAATGATTTACTCAATCTAACGCGGACAGGTTACGAAAAGCTTTTAAAGGGGATCTGTATTCTCTTTAAGCCACGTGGTACTTGCTGCATCAAGGTGAAGCGAAAGCGTTTTATAGACGTTGTGGTGATACGCATTGAGCCAATCCCGTTCAGCTTGCGTTAAAAGAGCAGTGTCGATGAGGCGCCTATCAAAGGGGCACAGCGTGAGCGTTTCAAATGCAAGCATCGGGCGGGTTGCGTTTTCTATATGATGCTCACGCACGAGAATGAGATTTTCGAGCCGAATACCATATGCGCCTGTTTTGTAATAGCCTGGCTCATTGGAGAGGATCATTCCTGCTTCAAGGGGTACTTTCCCAAGTTTTGAAATGCGTTGCGGCCCTTCGTGTACGCTCAAATAAGATCCGACACCATGACCCGTGCCATGATCATAGTCGCAACCGATCTGCCATAAAAATTGACGCGCCAATGTATCAAGTTGCGCCCCTGTTGTGCCTTGAGGAAAAACAGCCTGCGCGATGGCAATATGACCTTTAAGCACCCGTGTGTAGTGATCTTTCATTTCATCAGAGGGCGTGCCGCGTACCAAGGTGCGGGTAATGTCAGTGGTTCCATCACGATACTGTGCGCCGGAGTCAAGAAGCAGGATTTCACCGTCACCCCACACTCTCGAACTCTCAAGACTGGCACGATAATGAACGATTGCCCCATTAGCCCCTGTGCCGGCAATTGTTGGAAAGGATAAGTCACGCAATAAACCTGTATCCTTGCGAAACGCTAGGAGCTGTTGCGCAATCCGCATTTCATCAAGTGGGATGTTTTGTGAGGCATCTTCAAGCCACATCAGAAAGCGACAAAGTGCTGCACCATCGCGTATATGGGCATTGCGTGCGCCTTGTATCTCAGTGGTATTTTTAATGGCTTTCATCAAGGTTATGGGGTCTTCCCCAAGATCAGGATCGCACCCGATTGCGGTAATCGTCTGTGCAAATGCTGAGCTCACACTATGAGTGTCACATCGAATTCTGATTTTCTGTGCACAGATGGCCTCAAGCTCACCTTTTAAGGCGTCAGGTGATTTCATATATGCTGCTTCTTCTAAAATCGGGCAAATATCGACAAAAAGTTTAGCAGGATGAATGAATAACGTTGGCTTTTCATCACGGGGAATGATCGCATAGCCAAGACACAAAGGGGTATGAGGAATATCCGCACCACGAATATTAAATAGCCATGCCAGATTATGCGGATCGCTGATGAGAAGAAACGCGATGTTTTCTTCTGCCATTTTGGTGTGAAGGCGCGCCAATTTATCAGCGTGACTCTCTCCTGCAAAAATCAGATCATGTATTTCAACAGGTGCGCAGGGTGGAGCAGGGCGATTAATCCATAATGCATCAATGGGATTAGCGCTCAGCGCAATTAATTCCACGCCGGCTAAGCCAGCAGCTTTTGTGAGTTTTTCAATCTGGGAGGGCGTGTGCAGATCTGGATCATATCCTAAACGTGTTAGAGCCGGAACGTGGCGTTTCACCCATGTTTCAAGTGTTACATCGGGCAAGATGGCAATCTCAAAGAGTGTTTGATCAAGTTCATGTTCAGCTTGAAGCGCGTAGCGTCCATCGGTTATGAGGACGGCTTTTGTGGCAAGAATGACCGCAGTGCCCGCTGTTCCTGTAAAGCCTGTAAGCCACATCATGCGCTCATCACATGCAGGCACATATTCAAGCTGATGCGTATTGGTGCGTGGCACGATAAAACCGTCAAGACCTTGTGCACTCAATGCGTCACGCAATGCTTGAAGACGCGTAGCGTGTGTTTCAAAATCGCTCATGAGGACACCTTATAAATTGTGGTGATGTAAAGCGGGGCGCTCTGTGCCACGGGCTAAAACAAGCGTTGCCCAACCTTCCCTGACACTTCTCTTAACACAATAAAGTCCTTGTGTCCGATAAGCCGACAACACAGCTGGTACATCGGATACTAGAAGACCCGAGAGAATAAGGCGGCCATGTAGTGATAAAGCACGGCTCATTGTGGGAGCAAGTCGACAGAGCGGCCGTGCAAGAATATTCGCCATGATGATTTCAAAGCGTTTACCTCTTGTGAGCGTATGCTGTAATCCTGCACCAACGTAAAAATCAAGCCAAGGGTGTAGGCGATTAAGCCATGCATTCGAACGTGCAACATCAACCGCGACTGGATCAATATCGCCTGCAACAATTTTCATATGCAGTGCACGTGCCGCGCCAAAGGCAAGAATACCTGTGCCGGTTCCCACATCAAGCACAGATGACGGGCGCTTCTTTTTAAGTTCGGCTTCAAGCGCCAAGAGGCATCCGTGTGTTGTGCCGTGATGACCTGTACCGAAAGCAAGGGCGGCATCAATCCTCATAGCCCATTCATGAGGACGGGCAACTCCAGTATCATGCTCGCCGTACACGAGAAAGCGACCCGCGCGCACCGGTTTAAGGCCGTCTAAACTCGCTTTAACCCAGTCTTGCGCAGTGAGCTGTGTAAATTGAGCGCGGTTCGCTTCATCGCCCACAATCGGTCGAATGAGATCACGTACCCATGTCTCATCAGGTTCATGGGCGAAGTAGGCTTCAAGCAGCCAATCACCAGCGTCAGTTTCAAAAGCAGCGACGGCTGTTTCGGTGGGATCAAACATTTCACCCAGCAAATCCGTGGTATGTCGTGCTGCTTTTTCAGTTGTTGAAAGACGCATTACACAGGTGGGTTTTTGCGGCAACAGACCTTCACGCATAAGACATTCCAGACAAAATAACGAGCTTAATGGTGTTATCTTTGAGCACAGTGCCTAATCATGAGCAAGTGCCTTCAGTGTTTCAAGCAGTGCATCTTCATCGGGTTTTATGGCGACATGCATGGAGGCAACGGGGATGTGTTGGAACACCCGCTTGATGCTCTCTGATATAACAACTTGGTGCACTTTTGCGAGCGCATTGATGAGATTAGCATTGCGTACAAGATCGCGGAACACCTCGGCACTGCGCAATGAATAATGAACAATGATATCAATATGCCCTGTCGCAAGATGCATCGCAAGGGCAGGAGGTAGCTGTGTCATCGCACGTGAAGCATAAGCTTCCCACACAGTGAATGTATGCCCCTCCTGTGTTAAACGGCGCTCAAGATCACTTTTACGATCTACACCACAGATATAAAGCCAGTGTTCTGGGTTTTTATGAGTACGCAATAATCGCTCACTCAAATCAGGAGAGGTTTCAGTTGCGGCATGAACGTTGTTAAATCCCGTTTCAACAGCAGCATCATACGTGCGTTGTCCCACCACATACAGTGGATAATCAAGGTAGGGGGTAAGATCAACGCCTACCTGAAACACCGCTTCGCTGGTGATGATGACGTTGTCATAAGCTTCTGTTGGAGAAAGGGGTTTTTGCGTGACGAGATTAAAGAGCGGATAAAGATACGTATGATGTCCCAGCGCTTCAATTGCACGGGCGGTGCGGCTGGCTGCTGGCTGTGGGCGATATATTAAAACATTCATCAATATCAGCCTAGCGCTTTAGAGCCAATCAATGAAGGGGCTGGCACGGTGTTTTATCTCTTCGCCTGCATCACGTCCCATCTGTACACCATCATGAGGCGCACCATGACGCGAAACGCTAAAGACATGCTGTCCATCTGGAGACAGTACCATGCCGTTGAAGATGAGTGCGTTATTGTCATGATAGGCGTATGCTGCAAGTGGTGTACGACATGAACCATCCAGAACAGTGAGAAAAGCGCGTTCTGCAGCAAGTGCTTCACCTGTTTTCTGGCACATAATCTGATGAAGATACTGTGCGGTTGCGTCATCATTTTTGCGGCTGACAAGAGCGATTGCTCCTTGACCAACGGCTGGCAAAAATGGATCGATTTCAAGTGCTTCACTGATGTGATGTGTCAAATGAAGGCGGTTCAAACCTGCCATCGCAAGCAGCGTCGCACTGACTTCACCCGACTGAACTTTTTTAAGGCGTGTGCCAACATTACCGCGCAAGAGTTCAACTTTTAAATCAGGTCGGGCATGAAGCAGCATGGCCTGTCGCCTCAACGAGGCTGTTCCAATCACTGCACCGTGTGGTAATTGTAAAAAGGGAATATTGTTATGACTGATGAGCGCGTCGCGCGGGTCTTCACGGGGCAAATATCCCGCGATGAGCAAACCCTCGGGAAGATGCGTTGGCAAATCTTTTGCAGAATGCACCGCAATCGCGATTTTGCCTTCCAATTGTGTGGCATCAATTTCTTTCGTGAAAAGCCCTTTACCGCCTGATTCTGATAATGCGCGATCCGTAATCGCATCGCCTGTTGTTGTGATCACGTTCAAGGGAAAAAGCATATCTACCGCTTGCTCATCAAGTCTTAGCGCGCTGGTTAATCTTTGGCGTGTTTCATGGGCTTGTGCTAACGCCAGAGGACTGCCACGTGTGCCGATGGGAAAAGAAGCTGTCAATTTCTTCATCCTTGCTCTTAAATACGCAGGAAATGTGCCGTTCATTCACAGGCTTTGGTTGCGTCTTAGCCCTTTGAACGACTATACATCAACAAGGCAACTGCTTTCTGGCTGAAATACGATATATATGCGCGTTCTTGGAATAGAAACCACCTGTGATGAAACGGCTGTCGCGATTGTAGAGCGCGATGCGGATGGTCTTGGTCTGGTGCTTGCTGATGAGGTGTTGAGCCAAATCGCGCAACACGCTGCATATGGCGGTGTTGTTCCTGAAATTGCGGCGCGCGCCCATGCGGACACGCTCGATTTGATGATTGATCGGGCATTAAAAAACGCACGTTTAACGCTTGACGATATGGATGGGATCGCTGCCTCGGCTGGCCCCGGCCTTGTTGGGGGGCTCATTGTCGGCTTAACAAGCGCTAAAATGCTCGCACTTATCGCTCAAAAGCCGCTTATTGGTGTCAATCATCTTGAAGCGCATGCGCTTACAGCGCGTCTGACCGATCGCCTGACATTTCCTTATTTGCTGCTTCTCGTCTCGGGAGGACATACGCAGCTTCTCGCTGTAAAGGGGGTCGGGGAATACGTGCGTTTAGGGACAACGCTTGATGACGCTGTGGGCGAAGCGTTTGATAAGGCTGCGAAAATGCTCGGATTGCCTTATCCAGGTGGGCCACATGTTGAAGAGCAAGCGCTCAAGGGCGATCCTGAACGTTTTGCGTTACCGCGTCCGATGCTGGGGCGTGCCAATCCTGATTTTTCATTCTCTGGTTTAAAAACAGCTTTACGTGTTGAAGCTGAAAAAATGGTTCCGCTTAATGCTGCAACTGTCGCGGATTTATGCGCCTCACTTCAAGCTGCGATTGTCGATGTCCTCGAAGATCGTACACGGGCGGCATTGCGTGCTTTTGTGCCTGTGGCAGGGGCTCCTACCGCTCTTGTCGTCGCGGGCGGAGTTGCGGCCAATCAAACGATACGCCGTGCACTGCAACGATTAGCGATGGAAGTAGGGCTCAAATTTATCGCACCCCCGCTTGAATTATGCGCTGATAATGGCGTGATGGTGGCATGGGCGGGGGTAGAGCGTTTGTCGCTTGGCTTGATTGATGATTTAAGTATTCCTGTGCGTCCACGCTGGCCACTTGAAGAGATCAGCGCCCCATTTGCGGCATCATCACGTTACCGCTCAGGAGTGAGCTGATGCCTCATCTCCATAACGATCCAAACCTTTCCAAACCAACCATCGGGGTGATTGGCGCGGGTGCGTGGGGCACTGCGCTGGCCTACGCCATCGCACGAAGCGGTTTACCCGTTGTGCTGTGGGCGCGTCGCGAGATGGCGCTGAGCAATTGTCCTGAACACATCACATTGACGACAAATCCTGCTGATTTAGCCTCTGTGTCGATTGCGTTGATGGTTGTTCCTGCCCAAGTGACGCGCGATGTGTGCGCTTTGTTTGCTCCTGTCCTGTCTCAAAATACAGCCGTTATCGCCTGTGCGAAAGGCATAGAGCAAGAGACGGGTCTGTATATGACGCAGGTTATCGCGCAAGTTTTACCCCATGTGCAAACAGCGATTTTATCAGGGCCTGGCTTTGCTGAAGATGTGATTGCGGGGTTGCCCACAGCGGTGACCCTCGCCGCATCTGAGATGCAACGCGCTGAAACACTCGCAAAAACCCTATCGTCTTCTTATTTAAGGCTTTATCACACTGATGATGTGCGCGGTGTTGAAATTGGCGGCGCTGCAAAAAACGTGCTTGCGATTGCTGCTGGGATTGTCACGGGAAAAGGGCTGGGAGAAAGTGCGCGTGCGGCCTTGATCGCGCGAGGCTTTGCCGAGTTGATCCGCTTTGCCACGCTTTCAGGGGCGCGCATGGAAACGCTGATCGGTTTATCGGGGCTTGGGGATCTGGTTCTGACGTGCAATTCAGAAAAATCGCGCAACTATGCCTTGGGGCTGGCTTTGGGGCAAGGGCACGCGCTTCAAGATGCCTCAAAAGGAAAGCTGGTTGAGGGTGTTTATACCGCAACCATTTTACATCGCCAGGCGAAAGCGATTGGCGTTGATATGCCGATTGTGGCGGCGGTTGATGCGGTGCTTTCACGCCAATGGCCGCTTGATGAAGCCGTGCGCACCCTTATGAGCCGTCCGCAAAAGGCGGAGTTTTAAAAAGAGACAACAGCATGAACTACTGGCTGATCAAATCTGAACCGTTCAAATGGTCGTGGCAACAGCAGGTTGCGGCGAAAGAAACAGGGACGCACTGGGACGGGGTGCGTAACCATCTGGCTAAACAGCAATTAATGGCGATGCGCTGTGATGATCAGGCCTTTTTTTATCATTCCAATGAGGGTAAAGAGATTGTCGGGATTGTGAAAATCATCCGCGAATATTATCCTGATCCCTCTGATCCCAAGGGGCAATTTGGCATGGTTGATGTGAGCGCTGTCAAGGCGCTGCCCCAGCCTGTTAGTCTGGCTCAGATTAAACTTGAGCCACTTTTAAAAGAGATGGCGCTTGTGCGTCTTATGCGTTTATCCGTGCAGCCCGTCACGCCACAAGAGTGGGACAAAGTGTGTGCGATGGGTGGATTGTAGTTTGTTGCATGTGACTTGACACGTGCGCGAACATCCTCAAAACCAGTCTTGTATGCCTTGTTTTGAAATGAGCTCTTATGACTTGCCCCTCAATCTTTACCCCTGAACTTGCCACCCTTGCTCACAACGCGAATGCATGGCCGTTTGAAGAAGCGCGTAAACTCGTTGAGCGAACCACAAAAAGCGGTCAAAAAGAGGTGCTTTTTGAGACAGGATATGGCCCTTCAGGTTTGCCGCATATCGGCACGTTTGGCGAAGTGGCGCGAACGCTCATGGTGCGTCATGCGTTTCGTGTTTTGACGCAAGATCGCATTCCGACAAAGCTGATTGCCTTTTCTGATGATATGGATGGTTTGCGCAAAGTCCCTGATAATGTGCCCAACAAAGAGATGCTGACTCAGCATCTTGGCAAACCCCTCACCCGCGTGCCGGATCCCTTTGGGACGCATGACAGCTTTGGCGCCCATAACAATGCACGCTTGCGCGCTTTTCTGGATGCGTTTGGTTTTGATTATACGTTTATGTCTGCCACACAGTGCTATACCTCTGGACAATTTGACGAGACGCTTAAACGTGTTGTGACGTATTATGATGATGTCATGAACATTATGCTGCCGTCACTACGCAGTGAGCGAGCTTCAACGTATTCACCGTTTCTGCCGATTCATCCCAAAACGGGTGTCGTGATGCAGGTTGCAATTGAGGAGCTTAAGAAGGATACGTTTACGCTTGTCTGGCGTGATCCTGATACAAATGAGCGCTTTGAGACCTCGCTTTTAGGCGGCAATGCAAAACTACAATGGAAGCCAGACTGGGCGATGCGCTGGGTTGCGCTTGGTGTTGATTACGAAATGGCGGGTAAAGACCTTATCGATTCCGTTAAACTCTCAAGCGAAATTGCCCGTGCACTTAAAGGTTTGCCTCCTGAGGGTTTTAATTATGAGCTCTTTCTTGATGACAAGGGACAAAAGATTTCAAAATCAAAAGGCAATGGGCTGACCATTGATGAGTGGCTTTCCTACGGCACTCCGGAAAGCCTTGCACTCTACATGTTTCAAAAACCACGCGAAGCAAAGCGCCTGCATTTTGATGTCATTCCGCGTGCGGTGGATGAATACTTGGCATTTTTGGATGGGTTTACACGCCAAGATGATAAACAGCGTTTGAGTAACCCAGTTTGGCATCTTCATCACGGTGTGCCGCCTGCCCCTGAAAAGATTGGGCAAGCGAACGCAAGTGTATCGTTTTCGATGCTGCTTAATTTATCGGCCGTGGCGAACTCTGAAGACCCATCCGTGTTATGGGGCTTTATACGCAAATATGCCCCCGATGCATCTAAAGAGACGCATCCAACGCTTGATAAGCTGGTGGGCTATGCGATCCGTTATTATCATGATTTTATCAAGCCTCATAAAATTTACCGTGCGCCATCTCAAGAAGAGCGTACCGCGCTTCTTGCGCTTGATGGATTGCTTGCTCCGCTTGAAGGTTCAACCGATAGTGATGCAATACAGGCGGCTGTTTATGAGGTGGGGCGCACTCACTTTCCTGATACATCGGGTAAATCCAAAAGCCCTGATGGCAGACCCGGCGTTTCTCAAAGCTGGTTTGCAGCCCTTTATCAGATTTTGCTTGGTGCAGAAAAAGGCCCACGCTTTGGCTCATTCGTTGCGCTTTATGGCGTCAAAGAAACACGGGCACTGATTGCTCATGCACTCTCAGGCAATTTGATCAAGGCGCATGAGGCGTTTTTGGCAGGGCGGAGTAATTTAATTTAAAATAAATATTTTTTATAATATAACTATAGATTATAAAAAATATTTATAAAAATTAAAATAATGATTGAAATTATACATTGTTCGTGGTACTTAACAATAGTAAACAGGGTTAGTGCGAACGATTAAGGTGAAAATATGGTTGCGCAAGTTGGAAAAAAAGAATCTGGAGTAGACACGCAATATTTAGCTTCTAAAGATACTCCTCGCTCATATGATGAAGTTGCAGCCGATCTTGAAGCTATACCCCTCGTGAGTGAAGAGTTGGCGTTATCTTTTTATTAAGGTTGTTTTGATTCCAATTTGGTATGGGTACGCTTTTAGAACCGGATCAACG
>JBIKVP010000054.1:0-13225 GCA_044356745.1 Beijerinckiaceae bacterium
CGTGAAGGCCATCCTTGGCTTCCTGAATACCACTTTTCCGCAAAAAGCACGATTATGGGTTGACCGCCTATCCGATAACTTCAAAATACTTCAGACACCAACTCTTCAAATGTGAGGGGTATATAACGCTTTAAATCGTCACTTTTTTTATTTATGCCGCTCATAATAGTATCCTAGATTATATCTCCTATTAATTCATGACTTATAATCATTGCCATGCTGCCTGCAATTTAAAAATATACATTGATATTTAATCATTTTTACCAAATACTTTAGGATAGTGACTGGATTTAAATATATAATACGTAAAATTTATAATTAAATTTACATTATAAAATTATTGATTATTTTATTCCCATCGCAAAGATTGACAAATCAGGCATGACCCGCTTCGTATATCGCCATGTTGATAAAAAAAAATGAGCGCGTTTTGAGAGTATTGATGAGTGTGCTGGTGATCATGGCCAGTGACGCGCTTTATTCTCTCTTTGCACAGGCTGAAAATAACGGCAAAAATGGATTGTCAGGCGTTGTGGCACAGGTTGATTTTTCGCAAACTGCGACCCTTGCAAGCTATCGTTTTTTGCTCTCGAAAGATGTAACGCCGCATGTGCGTTACATGGATAATCCCGATCGCATCATCATTGACTGGCCGCAGGTGAGCTTTCAACTCACAGCAGCCAATGAAGCCACGCTTTCGCGCCCTAAAACAACTGATAAAGCAGAGGGTCTTATCATCTCAAACCGTTTTGGTTTAGTGTCATCCGGTCGCTCACGTGCCGTCATTGAAGTGCGTGGCCCCGCGCGGATTACGCGTCTTGAAAGCGAGCTGCATACATCAGGTCTTGCCACATCATTCGTCATGGAAATCGCTCAAACGGATCGTGACGTGTTTTCAAAATTGATGCGTGAAAGTACGCCACCACCTTCCTTATCCTCTGACGTAGTTTTACGACGAACAACACCCAGTAATGACCCCCGACCGCTTATTATGCTTGATCCGGGACACGGCGGCATCGATTCAGGCGCAATTGCCAGTGGTGGGGTGATGGAAAAGACCATTGTCTTTGATTTCGCACGCACGCTCAAAACACAACTTGAAGCGTCAGGAAAATATCGTGTGATGATGACGCGTGAGAGTGATGTTTTTATTGCACTCAATGAACGCGTCAAAATTGCCCGCGATAATCAAGCAGCGCTTTTTGTATCAATCCATGCTGACTCTTTATCAAGTACGGGGGCTGTACGTGGTGCAACGGTTTATACCCGTGCGGACCGCGCATCGGACGCCGAATCAGAGCAGCTTGCAGCAAATGAAAACCGCGCAGATGTGCTGGCTGGCGTTGAAGCGATCCCTGAAGCGGAGGAGGTTGGTGATATTCTCACCGATTTGACGCGACGTGAAACGCATATATTTTCGCAAAAAGCAGCACGGCTCTTCGTGGAAGGGTTAAGCGATTCATTGCGTTTAAATAAAAATCCGCATCGTTCTGCCCGTTTTGTCGTGCTCAAAGCGCACGATGTGCCGTCTGTACTAATTGAGCTAGGTTATTTATCAAGCAAAGATGATGTCGCATTACTTCAATCGCAAGTCTGGCGCGAAAAAGCCGCAACTGGCCTCAAACGTGTCATTGAGACTTATTTGACGCAGCTTCCAACTACCCCTAAGCCATAGAACGCTTTTTAATCTGGATATGCACATGGCGAAAAGCCTTCCGATCGACCGCAAGACTTATCCGCTCGTGCGTAGTTTGTGGCGTGAATGGATCATGCCGCACTGGCTTATGCTTGCGCTTGTGATGGGATGTGTTGTGCTTGTAGCTGGCGCTTCTGGTTTTTATCCTGTGCTGATCAAACAAGCGTTTGAAGCGTTTTCAGCCAAAGATCAAAACATGATTCAGTTGATCAGTAGTCTTGTGATTGGTGTCACTGCGGTGCGCGGATTTGCACTTTTCGCCCAAGTTGTGCTGACGAACCGTGTTGTCACGCGCATTGAAGCGGATATGCAGACAGCGCTCTATGCCCACCTCATGCAGGCTGATTTGGCACTGGTTCAGCGACAAAGCCCAGCGGTTTTCACGCAGCGCTTCACCACAGATTTTGCTTTCATTAAAGAAGCGCTGACACGGCTTTCAACCGTTCTGTTGCGAGACATTGCGACAATCATTGCACTTGTCGCGGCAATGCTTTGGATTGATCCATGGCTGACGTTTTATGCCTTAATCGTTGCCCCTGTTGCAGCTATTCCAATCGGTCGCATCGGTCAAAAATTGCGACGTGTCTCAACAACAACGCAAGAGCAGATTGGTGAGATGGCAAATCTTGTTGCAGAGAGCTTACAAGGGTCACGCATTGCACGCACATTCCGTATGGAATCATATTTGATTGCACGTGGGCAACAGGCCTTTGACAGCGTGCGTCGCTTGAAGATGAAAGCGGCTAATGCTCGTGCGCGCCTTGATCCCTTACTTGAAATTTCAGGAGGTATTGCGGTTGCACTCGTACTACTCGTAATTGGTAGTCGCATCGCATCAGGTGAAACAAGCATCGGCGATTTTACAGGATTTGTCAGTGCCTTATTGATGGCAGCTCAACCAATACGTTCGCTTGGAAACCTCAACGCGATTGTTCAGGAAGCAGCGGCAGCGCTCGCACGCTATTATGAAATTATGGATGAAGCGCCGCGTGTTTGCGATGTTCCTGACGCTAAGCCTCTAACAATTTCGGGAGGTGAAATCACATTTGAGCGCGTAACATTCAGTTATCATGAAGGGCAGGGCGGTGATGCCGCAGTGAGCGACGTTTCGCTGACAATCCCCGCTGGAAAAATGACAGCACTTGTCGGGCGTTCGGGTTCGGGTAAATCATCTCTTCTCTCACTCGTTCCGCGTTTATATGATGTTGATCAAGGCGTTGTCTTTCTTGATGGCCAAAATGTCCGTAATGTTACGCTTGCATCTTTACGCGATGCAATCGCGGTTGTGAGCCAAGATGTGATGCTATTTGACGATACCATTGCCGCAAACATTGCTGCAGGACGAGATGATGTCTCTTTTGAAGAGATTGAAACGGCGGCTAAAGCAGCCGCTGCTCATGATTTTATTATCAAAACGGCTGAAGGGTATCTCACTCGCGTCGGACATGGTGGAACACGTCTTTCAGGGGGGGAACGACAGCGTTTATCCCTTGCGCGGGCTATTCTTAAAAATGCACCGATTTTGTTACTTGATGAAGCAACAAGTGCTTTAGATGCAGAATCAGAGCGAGCAGTTCAAGAAGCGCTTGCACAGCTCATGAAAAACCGCACTACGCTTGCAATCGCGCACCGACTTTCAACACTGCGCGATGCGGATCAAATTATTGTTCTTGATGCAGGGCGCGTTGTAGAAAGTGGAACTCATGCGACACTTCTCGCTCAAAACGGCGTTTATGCGCATTTACACACCATTCAAATGCGCGAGTAACTTAGGCCATAAAAAAGCTTCAACTTTAACGATAGATATGGCAAATAGATTGTAAAAATTGGGTCTTCACCACATGCGATTGCTGTTTCGATTCTTTGGATTTTTATTTGCCTTTAGCGCGATTGTGTTCGTGGGGGCAGCTGTTATTGTGGGCTATGTGGTCTGGAAATATTCTCAAGATTTGCCCGATTACAGCCAATTAAAGAATTATGAGCCACCCGTCATGACACGTGTTCATGCGGGGGATGGCAGTTTGATTGCGGAATATGCCCGCGAAAGACGCATGTTTATGCCGATTCAGGCCGTGCCAAAGCTTGTTATCAATGCCTTTTTATCAGCGGAAGACAAAAACTTTTATCGCCATACAGGGATTGATCCAACCGGGATTGCACGCGCACTTGCCGCAAATCTTAAAGGTGGTGGACGACGTGAGCAGGGCGCTTCAACCATTACACAACAGGTTGCTAAAAACTTTTTGCTTGGAAATGAGCGTACTTACGAGCGCAAGATTCGCGAGGCGTTGCTCGCATTTCGGATTGAGGCGGCATATTCCAAAGATAAAATTTTAGAGCTTTATCTTAATGAAATTTTCTTGGGACTTTCAAATTATGGCATTGCCGCAGCGTCACTAAATTACTACGGCAAATCTGTTCATGAATTACAGCTTCATGAAGCTGCTTATCTGGCAGCGCTTCCTAAAGCGCCAAACAACTACCACCCTTATCGCCAGACTCAAGATGCGATTAATCGTCGCAACTGGGTGCTTGATCGTATGGTTGAAAACGGCCATACAACGCGTGAAGATGCCAATATGGCAAAAGCAATGCCTCTTGGTGTTACACAACGCACAATTTCCCCAAACACATTTGCGGCTGGTTTTTTTGCAGAAGAAGTACGTCGTGAGCTTGCCGAGCGCTACGGTGAAAAAAAGCTTTATGAGGGCGGACTTTCTGTCCGTACGACACTTGATCCAAAAATGCAGATCATGGCACGTAAAGCGCTTGTTGATGGCTTAGTGCGTTTTGATGAAGCGCGCGGTTGGCGTGGTGCATTACAAAATATCCCGCTGACAGGCCGAGAATGGGGTGTCGCGCTTTCTGAAATTTCTGCATTTGGTGATGTTCAGCCGTGGCGATTGGCGGTCGTTTTAGAGGTTAATGACACTTCTGCGCGTGTTGGTCTGCAGCCTAAAAAAGAGGCCAACAACCAAATCGCGAAAGAACGTCTCACAGGTTATATTGCGACTGACGGTATTAAATGGACACGACGCACCAAGCTTTCGCAAGTGCTCAATGTGGGTGATGTCGTTTACGTTGAGCCGGTTGAGGGTCGTAATGGTGTGTTTCGTTTGCGCCAATTGCCTGAAATTAGCGGCGCAATTGTCGCGATGGATCCGTTTACAGGCCGCATCTATGCCATGGTTGGCGGATTTTCATTTGATCAAAGTGAGTTCAATCGCGCGTCACAGGCGCTGCGTCAGCCTGGCTCATCCTTTAAACCATTCGTTTATGCAACAGCGCTTGATAATGGTTATACACCTTCAACGGTCGTCTTAGATGGTCCGATTGAAGTTGATCAAGGGCCAGGTCAAGAAGCATGGCGCCCAGAAAACTATGATGGAAAGTTCGCAGGCCCTCGCACGCTTCGTTATGGCATTGAATATTCCAAAAACTTGATGACCGTACGTTTGGCGCGTGATGTCGGGATGCCTCTCATCGTTGAATACGCACGTCGTTTTGGCGTTTATGATGATATGGCGCCTGTATTGGCGATGTCGCTTGGCGCTGGTGAAACAACTGTCATGCGTATGACCGCTGGCTATTCTATGTTCGCGAATGGCGGAAAACGTATTAAACCAAGCTTAATTGATCGCATTCAGGATCGGTGGGGGCAAACCATTTATCGCCATGATGAGCGTAAATGTGAGAGCTGTTCAGTTGAAAAATGGGATGATCAGAACGAGCCAAAGCTGGTTGATCGGCGTGATCAGGTGCTTGATCCTTTAACAGCCTATCAGATGACAACCATGCTTGAAGGTGTCGTGCAGCGTGGAACTGCTCAGGTTGTTAAAGAAACCGGTCGTCGTTATCTCGCGGGTAAAACAGGTACGACAAACGAAGCCAAAGATGTTTGGTTCGTCGGTTTTTCACCTGATATGGCAGTTGGGGTCTATCTTGGATTCGACAAACCCAAATCGTTGGGTAACTCTGCAACAGCAGGGCAATATGCTGCACCTATTTTTCGTGATTTCATGAAGCTTGCCCTCAAAGACAAGCCGGATGCACCATTTCGCGTTCCACCAGGCATTAAACTCATTCGTGTGAGCGCTAAATCAGGTCTGCGTTCATCAGGCGGTGGAGACACCATTCTTGAAGCGTTCAAGCCGGGGACTGCACCACCTGACAGTTATGCACAAGTTGGTTTTGGCGAAACAGCGCGTCCAGCAGCACCTCTTCTCAATGTTGATCCGGGACAATCTGTCAATACTGGCACGGGCGGCGGATTATTTTAGTAATCAGTAAACAGCGGCTTTACATGGTCTTTGTGCCCCTCCAGATTTAAGGCATCACCAAGAGCGGTGTGCCAACGCTGACACGTTCAAAAAGATCTGCAATATCGTGATTGTACATACGAATGCAGCCGTAGGATGCGGCTTTTCCGATTGATTCGGGGCGATTTGTGCCATGGATCGCATACTCTCCGCGATCAAGTGTCATTGCCCTGACGCCCATTGGATTCTTAGGGCTTCCACCCGGAATTACATCGGGTAAATGGGGGAGATCACGCTTCACTTCTAAGGGCGGTGACCAATCAGGGTTGACATATTTTCCATTAATGCGCGCCCATCCCCGCCACTGCTTCCCTGCTTTTCCCACAGCGACAGGATAACGCAAAGCTTGCCCCTGAGCTGTCACAAGATAAAGTTTGCGCTCACGCAGACTGATAACCAGCGTTCCCGGTGTAACACCTTGATCATAAGTGACGAGCTCGCGTGCGAAGGCGCTTGAAGCAACAAGACATAAGGGAAGAATCACTATTATTTTTAAGAATAGACGCACGTTTTGAGCCTTCACAACACTGCAACAGGCGTTTGATTCTAGTGCGCAAATCTAAAGGTCTCAAAATATTCGACGTGTTAATCTTAATGGCCTTCTTCAGTGAATTTTAAGCATACAAGATCATGATGCGACACCGAGAATATTTAGCAGACGTGACTAAAGCGCCACGATGATGCAAAAAACTTGCGGAATGAATATGGGGAGTGGTTGCAAGCGCTGTGAAAGTCTTTAAAAGTGCTGGAGTCTAAGGTGTGCATTTTCGTGCGTTTTAGTTTAAGGAATCACAGAACAGATTCTTGTGAAGATATGTGACACAACAAAGACACTCATATGCAGTGTCAAACATGTGAAGCTATTTTCAGGCTTGCGAAGCAAGGCAAGAGTAGAATGAGAAGAGTAGAATGGATTTGCGGATGAAGACGATAGTGACACGGACGGCTTTTAACTTGGCGGCTTTTAAAACAGCCAGACAGGTTCGTTCAGAACGTGGTTTTATGGCGGCATTGTGTATGATGATGCTTGCGGTTGTAATGATTGTAGCCCCTTTGTCAGATGCATTTGCTGCAACTGTCATTGTGCAAGGCAACCGCCGCGTTGAGAGTGAAGCTATTCGCTCCTATGTTACACCCAATCTCAAACAGTCTCGCGAAGATTTGCTCGCAACAGGACAGTTTTCTGATGTGCGCGTGTCACAACGCGGCAATCAGATTGTTGTCAATGTCGTTGAAAATAACAGCATCAATCGTGTATTTTTTGAAGGCAATAAAAAGGCTCAAAAAGAGCAACTCGCAGCTGAGCTTCAAACGAAAGATCGCGGTGCTTATAATCCTGCGGTTGTTGCGTCTGATGTCGAGCGTATTAAAGAAATTTACCGCCGTTCAGGTCGTGGTTCAGCGCAGGTGAGTGCGCGCACGGTCGATCTGCCCAATGGAAAAATCGACGTTGTGTTTACAATTGTTGAGGGTGACAAAACAGGCGTTAAAGAGCTTAATTTTGTTGGAAATACTGTTTATTCGTCATATCGCTTGCGTGGTTTGATGACGACAACAGAAATGAACCTGCTTAGCTGGTTTAAAAATACAGATATATATGATCCAGATCGCATTGCAGCAGATCAAGAGCTTATCCGTCGCTACTATCTCAAAAATGGTTACGCTGATTTCCGCTTTATCAGCACAGATGTGCAGTTTGATGCACAGCGTGGTGGGTATGTTGTCACCATGACAATGGAAGAAGGGCCGCAGTACCGTGTTGGTAGCGTTGGTGTTGATTCACGTTTGAAAGATGTTGATTCTTCTACTTTGCAACGTCAGGTCAAAACTTCTTCTGGTGATGTTTACAACGCAGAAGCGATTGAAAAGTCCCTGCAAGGGATTACGCTTGAAGTTGCACGTCGTGGTTATGCGTTTGCGCAAGTGCGTCCTGCAGGACAACGTGATACTGCCAGCCGTACAATCTCAGTGGCCTATGTTGTTGAAGAAGGGCCACGCGTCTATGTTGAACGTGTTAATATTCGCGGCAACACTCGTACACGTGATTATGTTATTCGTCGTGAAGTTGATGTCGGCGAAGGCGATGCTTACAACAAAGTTTTGATTGATCGTGCTGAAAAGCGTCTCAACAACCTTGGCTATTTCAAAAAAGTCCGCATCACCAACGAGCCGGGTTCTGCGCCTGATCGCGTTGTCATCAATGTCGATGTAGAAGATCAGCCAACAGGTTCGTTCTCGATTGCTGGTGGATACTCAACCGCTGATGGATTTATCGGTGAAATTGGAATCGCTGAAAGCAATTTTCTGGGTCGTGGTCAGTATGTCCGTATCGCTGGATCAACTGGCGAGCGCGCAAAAGGTATCGACTTCTCCTTTACAGAGCCGTATTTCCTTGATCAGCGTATGGCGGCAGGTTTTGATTTGTTCTCAAAGTTTAGTGATAACACGCGTTATTCACGCTATGAGAACCGTGTAACAGGTGGTCAGTTACGTTTGTCGCTGCCGTTTTCTGAAGAGTTTACGGTCACAACACGCTACTCACTGTTCCAGCAAGACTTGAAAATCCCTAATACGATTTCAAAGCCTTACAACGACTGTTCGGTTCCGATCGCAGGATTTACGCCAACACCCGCTTATCCAGATTGTGAATTCAACGGCGAAGCGTCTGTTGCACTCAAAGAAGCATCAGGAAAAACTCTAACATCGCTCGTCGGGTTAACTCTTAGCTACAACACACTCGACAGCAATATTAATCCTCGTAACGGGATTTACGCTGAAATTAAGCCTGAAGTTGCAGGTGTTGGTGGTGATTCACGCTTCATTCGTGTGACGGGTGATGCGCGTTATTACCATGAAATTTTTGATGATGTTGTTGGTATTGCACGCGTCCAAGGTGGTCACATCACAGGTTTTGGCGGACGTGATCTGCGTGTCGTTGATCAATTCTTCATGGGACCTGGTCTCGTGCGTGGTTTTGCACCATCTGGGTTAGGCCCACGTGATGTAAGCGGTGACTCACGCTCAAACGCCTTAGGTGGATCAACCTACTTTGGTGGATCAGTTGAAATGCAGTTCCCAATCTTTGGATTGCCACGTGAACTTGGTTTCCGAGGTGCTGTTTTTGCTGATGCAGGTTCATTGTTTGATTACAAAGGTCGATCAGTTTACGATGTGAATGGAAACGGCATTTTTGAAGGCAATGCACTAGGATGCGCGGCCAATCCGAATGTTCAGCCAGAGTGCGTGAATGTGCGTGATGAGAGCAAAGTTCGCTCATCTGCTGGTGTGAGCTTGCTTTGGCAATCACCACTTGGTCCAATTCGTTTCGATTACGCTTGGGCACTTTCCAAAGACGAGTTCGATCGGACGCAAGCTTTTCGCTTTTCAGGTGGTACAAAGTTCTAATCGACATTATCTTGATTAGCTACGTTTTGAAAACCCCGCTTTGCGGGGTTTTTGGCGTTATATGATTTCAATTGACAAATACGAATTATTTAAAAAATCGCTTTTGCTATGATCGCGCTTACTCAAATGTGTTTATTCCATCAAATGGCGTGACAACTGAAGCGCTGGGGTTTAATCAGAGTATGAATAGATATGACGCAAAGCGTGGAGCACATATGCCTGATCCTGTTTTTTTCACGCCTGAAGTCGTTATTTCACTGCATCAAATTGCTCAGTATGCGGGCGTTGATGTGCCGCAAGGATATGATCCTGCGCGGGAGATCAAGCGCGTTGCAACCCTTGATGATGCAGGTGTGCATGATCTGGCTTATATGGATAATCCCAAATATCTGGATGATTTTAAACAATCGCGTGCAGGTGTCATCCTTGTCTCTAAACGTTTTGCCGACCAAGCGCCTTTGAACGCTTGCATTATTGTGTGCCGTGATCCCTATCAAATTTACGCAAAAGTGATTGCGCATATTTATCCAGCGGCGACACGGCCACGTTCAACGTTTGCTGAACAAGGTGTTGCGGTTGGGGGCTATGTCCATTCAACTGCACGATTGGAGGCAAATGTTACTGTTGATCCGGGGGCTGTGATTGGCCCTCATGCAGAAATTGGTTCTGGCACTGTGATCGGCGCAAATGCTGTGATTGGCCCTCAAGTACGCATTGGTCGTGATTGTTGTATTGGTCCACAAGCAACAGTGATGCATGCGCTCATTGGTAATCGTGTCATTATTCATCCCGGTGCCCGCATAGGGCAAGATGGCTTTGGTTATGCGATGTCGCCTCAAGGACATATAAAAGTGCCGCAAATTGGCCGAGTCATTATTCAAGATCAGGTAGAAATTGGCGCGAACACCACGATTGATCGCGGAAGCGGACGTGATACCATTATTGGTGAGGGCACAAAGATTGATAATTTGGTGCAGATTGCGCATAATGTTGTGATTGGGCGTCACTGCATCATTGTCGCGCAGGTGGGGATTTCTGGCAGTACGCGTCTTGATGATTATGTCGTTCTCGCTGGACAAGCGGGACTTGCTGGCCACTTACATATTGGAATGGGTGCGCAGGTTGCTGCTGCATCAGGCGTTATGCGCGATATTCCAGCAGGCGCAAAATGGGGTGGCACACCAGCAAAACCCGCGCAAGAATGGCTTCGCGATGTGGCCTATCTTAATCGAATTTCGGCTCCTAAAAAGCCTGCTGCAACAAGCGATAAATCAACCCCTGAAACACCACCCAAAACTCGCGATTCTGCCGCGTAAATATCGCACAACATTTGTGATGGAATTTTACTTGAGGCGGGCTCTAAAACGTGTTCAACACATCCCGTAATATGCGATACACAGAAATA
The DNA here is from genome assembly GCA_044356745.1 of Beijerinckiaceae bacterium. Taxonomy (GTDB): domain Bacteria; phylum Pseudomonadota; class Alphaproteobacteria; order Rhizobiales; family Beijerinckiaceae; genus JBIKVP01. The sequence continues at coordinate 10,826 of JBIKVP010000054.1, forward strand.
ACCTCCAAAAATAACCTCCATGAGGAGTATGCCCCATGACAGATGCCCCAACTGATCAGATGATCAAAGACTCTTTGAATACGCTCGATATTCATAAACTGATGGCTTATTTGCCACATCGTTATCCGTTTTTGCTAGTAGATCGCATTATCAATATGCAAAGCGATGATTATTGTGTGGGTATTAAAAATGTGACGGTGAATGAGCCACAATTTACGGGGCATTTTCCAGGCAATCCGATTTTCCCCGGTGTTTTGCTGATTGAAGCTATGGCACAAACCGCTGGTGCTCTTGTCGTGCATCATCGTTTAAATGATGCCAAAGATCTCACGGTTATGTTTATGACGATCGACAACGCTAAATTTCGCAAACCGGTTGTGCCGGGGGATCAAGTACACATTCACATGCGCAAAAAGACGACAAAACGCAATATCTGGTGGTATTACGGAGAAGCAAAAGTCGATGGCGTGCTTGTAGCTCAGGCGGAAGTTTCGGCGATGATCGTCAAAGGATCCGCATCATGAGCACTTTTATTCACCCAACAGCGATTGTTGAAAAGGGTGCTGAGCTTGGCGATGGGGTGAATATTGGCCCTTTTTGTCTTGTGGGTTCTCATGTGCGTTTGGGAGATAATTGTGATCTCAAAAGTCATGTTGTGTTGGTGGGACATACAACGATTGGCCCACGCTCAACGCTTTTTCCCCATGCGGCAATTGGTCATCAACCACAAGATTTTAAATATCACGGTGAAGATTCCACCATAACAATCGGTTCAGATTGCCTTATTCGCGAAGGGGTGACAATTCACCCAGGCACTGCGGGTGGCGGCATGGCGACAGTCATTGGTGATCGCTGCTCGTTATTTATGAATTCGCATGTCGCGCATGATTGTCGCCTTGGCAACAACGTTTTGCTTTCAGGAAGTGTGCTATTGGCAGGGCATTGTTCAATTGGTGATTATGCCATCATTGGTGGCGGCTCTGGTATTCATCAATTTGTGCGCATTGGTGCACATGCCTTTTTGGCAGGCATGTCGGCAGTGGCAAATGATGTTATTCCCTATGGCTTCGTGATGGGTAACAAAGCATTTCTCAGCGGCCTGAATATGGTAGGCTTAAAGCGTAGAGGTTTCTCGCGTGAGGCAATTCATGATTTGCGCCGTGCTTATCGTCTGTTATTTGCCGAAGAAGGCACGCTTAAAGAGCGTATTGAAGATGTGGCGATGGAATTCTCGCACAACAGCACAGTGCAGGAGATTTTAGAGTTTATCCGTGAAAGTGCGGATCGCCCGATCTGCACACCGAATAGTTGATCATCCATGACGCAGAGCTACCCGACACGGCTCGCGATGATAGCAGGGCAGGGCGGCTTGCCACTCAATGTTGCACAAGTAGCTCACAACCGTGGTTGTGATGTCATCGTTTATCCGATGGTCGGTATTGCACAGGAAGATGATTTTAAAGCTTATACTGTTGTGCCTTTTGTATTGGGACGCTTGGGTTTCTTACTCAAAGATATGCGACAACGGGGTGTGCGTGATGTGGTTCTGATTGGCGCACTAACGCGGCCTGATTTAAGCGCGTTAAGGCCTGATTGGGGTTTAATCCGTCATTTTTTTGAATTATTGCGCGTCTTACGCAAGGGAGATGATCACGTGCTCAAAGGCGTTGTGGGTTTTCTGGAGCGACAAGGTTTTCGTGTGTGGGGCGCATCCATGCTCGCGCCAGATTTAACCGCGCCATGTGATGTGTTGGGGCGCATTAAGCCTGACAAGGTAAGTCTTGCTGATATAGCGTATGGCGTAGATTTGCTTCAAACACTTTCTCCCTTTGATGTAGGGCAAGCGGTGATTGTCGCTGATGGCCGAGCAATCGCGGTTGAAGCTGTGGAGGGCACAAACCAGATGATTGCCCGTATTGCAGATTTGAAGAAAAGCGGTCGTTTAAAATTGCGCGATGGTTGCGGTGTCTTGATCAAAATTCCCAAAATTGGCCAAGACTTGCGCGTTGATATGCCAGCGGTGGGTGAAGAAACCATCCGCCAAATTAAAGCGGCGGGGCTTGCTGGTCTTGCGGTTCAAGCGGGCGGGGTATTGATGGCAGAACGTGATGCGATGATACGCCTTGCAGATGACGCGGGGGTGTTTATTGTGGGGGTTAATGTGAGTGAATAGCCCATCGTAGTTAGTCGCTCGTGAAACACAACCGTCATGGCAGGGCTTGTTTCTGCCATCCACGACTTAGCAACGATGTAAAAGAGCACAACGCTTCTAAAGACGTGGATACCCGCAACAAGTGCACTGCTGTCCGGTTTAATTTTTACAAGTTTAGTTTCATCTGTTTTAAGTTTTTGCTTGGGCTTTGCGGTGGTTTCAGGAGGTTTTGGATTGTTTTTGTGTGT
>JBIKVP010000055.1:0-13188 GCA_044356745.1 Beijerinckiaceae bacterium
TTCGTGAAGGCCATCCTTGGCTTCCTGAATACCACTTTTCCGCAAAAAGCACGATTATGGGTTGACCGCCTATCCGATAACTTCAAAATACTTCAGGCACCAACTCTTCAAATGTGAGGGGTATATGACATGATTTTTAAATCTTACCGATAGCGGCACACTCGGCGATCAAGGCGGTGACTGTAATAGCATTTTTTTCCGCGATAGCGTGGGCGTGTGGCATCCGCAACCAGTGCACCAGCCGCTGCGCCAACAACACCGCCGACTAAAGCGCCTCCTGTTGTGCCAGAGGCAACACCGCCGATAATTGCGCCACCAGCGCCGCCAATGACAGCACCTTGTGCCAAGCGTGTATCACGCGCATTAGCGCACGCTGTAAGCGTGAGCGCTGATGCAGCAATGATCATCAACGTTTTTATTTTCATGTGATTCTCCTTGGGATTGTTTCAGTCTTTTTCTTATAGCACCTTAGAGAAAACGTTGCTTTTAAAAATATGTTCCAGCTTTTAAGCCCCATAGCTGCGCACAAGCGACCCAGCGACAAGCGCCCAGCCATCAACCAGCACAAAAAAGATTAATTTAAAGGGCAGTGCAACGGTGATCGGAGGGAGCATCATCATACCAACGGACATTAAAATGGAAGCAACGACAAGATCAATGACAAGAAAGGGTACAAATAACAAAAAGCCAATTTCAAATGCCCGTCTCAACTCTGAAATCATGAATGCCGGAATAAGCACTTGAAGAGAAACTTGCTCAGGGCCTGCAGGGCGAGGCTCGCGTGCAAGTTCTGTAAAAAGCATCAAGTCTTTCTCACGGACATGTTTAAGCATAAATGTTTTAAATGGCGCTGTTGTGCGCTCGAAAGCCACTGTTGTGTCAATTTGCTCGGCAAGTAACGGTGCAACACCTTCTGAATATGCGGCTCGAAATACAGGTGTCATGACAAAGGCGGTCAGAAAAAGTGCCAATCCAATGATAACGGCGTTAGGCGGAGCTGTTTGCGTTCCAATCGCCGAACGCAAGAGGGAGAGCACAACTACAATCCGCACGAACGATGTCATCATGATGAGGATAGAGGGTGCAAGCGACAAAATTGTCACCAACGCCATGAGTTGCAAGGCACGCTGTGTCACACCTGCGCTTTGGCCTAGATCAAGCGTTAATGTTTGAGCAACAGCAGGATATGCCATGATAACAGTAGCGATAATCACACTGAAGATAACGATGAGTGCACTTGCGCTGTAACGCAAAAAAAAGCGCTCCATATGAGAGCTTAAAAACGCTATTTTTTTTAAAATAGCTCTCAATTGAAAGCAAATCGTTTTGAATAATGTGGCTATGTTGAAGGCGTTTAATGGATGAAATGGCAGCCGCATATCAAATCTATTGATCGTTTGAGCGGCCAAGCAGACGGGCAAATTCTGCTTCAATAGCCTCAATCGATAACATATCAAGGGCATCGGCCTCTGAAAGGGGAGACATTTGCGCTTTATTGCTCTCATGAGAGACATTTTCTACCCGTGATGCTTTTGCACTTTCTGGCAAAACGGCTTCGCCTGTCACATGTTTTGTCGCTATGTCTGCTTTTGGTAATTCAGGCTCGGTTGCACTTATAGGTTCATCAGGGCGCGTCGTCGGTACATGTGAGACAGGTATCGTTTGCATTGAAGAAATTTTAGATGCGATTGTCTCTAACTGCGGTTGTGATTTGGGCATTTCAGGTGAAGCTTTGGCGGCGGGAAATGCAGGTGCAGTTGGCTGTGTCGGTATGGATGATGCTACCGGCGTTGTTTTAAGTGCAGGCTGCGGCATTGCAGGAGATGATAATTTATGAGGCTGCACAACTTGAGTATCACGCAAGCGGGTTTCTAATCCTGTGTCCGAGCCCACAGGACTTGCTTTGAGTAAATTCTCCAGCTGCTTAGCCATATCCTCAAGCACAGGCTCATCGCTGTTTTCTATAGCGTTTGATGTAACGGGTGATTGCGTTTGTATTGAGGGAATAGGAGCCGGTGAGTTTTGATATTGCGTCGACATATCTTTGAAATTGACGCTTTGCTGCTCAACACGGGATGTCTCATTCATACGTGGCGAAATGGCAATTTTATTTGTTGGTAAGGGGAGCGTTTCAGTTTGGAGACGTTGTGGCAGTTGTGGCGGTATACGTTGAGGCTGTGTCTCTGAAGTTTGCTCTATCCGGTGAGGTGCGCGATCCGTGATAGATGCCTTTTCGCGCATTGTAACAGACGTATTTAGAAGAGGTGCAGCGGGTGTCATGCGCTCTATGCTTTGTGCTTCATCAATATGTTTCTCTGTTGCGCGATTATCAGGCAAACGGGATGGCGTCACAGTCTCAGGAGCACGTAGTGCAGGGGAATCTTCTTCAAATGAGGAATGCTCAGGTGCCATTGCTCCTGATGTCATTGTTGTATTTTGAGTTGGTAAGGCTGGAACAACAGGAGCCTGAAAATCATTCTCAGACGATATTGACCCTGATGTGCGCCCTAAAGGAATGCCTTGCGATTTAATAATATTTGTTTCAACAACCACATCATTAGGCCCACCAATCATGACGAGATGTTCAATGTTGTCGCGTCGAACCAGTACGAGTTGGCGTTGACGATCCAGATCATAAATATCGACGACCCCAAGGCGGGGTTGACGCGTACGTCCACGATCTTGTCCAGGTAAAACAATCCTGTTGCCTGTCACGCGGCGTAAAACCACAGCAAACAAGGCCAAAAGCACAAAAATAATGCCAAAAGCGACAACATATTGTGCTGCTGAAGACATTTCAAAAACAAATAATGACTGCAACGCTTATCACCCTTCACGCCAGAGTGGATGACTCCACCATGTAAAAGCATCGTTCAATAGCAACATTGAAGCTTTTCTTTTACTCAACCGTTCATGCACTTTAGACCGACTCGCTCCAAAGGATAACCCTTTTTGCAGCATTTTTATGTTTTACACACATTTTCAATGTATTGCCCAAAAAGCCAGTTACAACCATTCAACTTGACATAATCATGCGTACCCGCTATGCGCTGTGTGTGCGCAAGCTTTATGGTTTGTGCGTGTACGCACCTGTGACCAATGTTCAATGTTAGATCGGTTTTAGCCACTCACTTTGATGTTTTTTAGGTCTGTCGTTGCATTGTGATTTGAATGGATTTGAATCCTACTTACGTCAATGCAAAGAGGAAGGCGCGTTCCTCATTTTCATTTTTAACACACGCTGAGGACGCGATATGTCAAAACGAATTAATGCTAAGCATAAACTTGATCGCCGTATGGGCGAAAATATTTGGGGTCGCCCAAAAAGTCCCGTGAATCGCCGTGAATATGGCCCGGGTCAACACGGTCAACGCCGTAAAGGTAAGCTATCTGACTTTGGTACACAGCTTCGCGCCAAACAGAAGCTTAAAGGCTATTATGGTTCAATTTCTGAGCGGCAATTCCGTCGTTACTATGCCGAAGCAACGCGCATGCGCGGTGATGCTGGTGAAAACCTTATCGGCCTTTTAGAGCGCCGTCTTGATGCTGTGGTTTATCGTGCGAAGTTTGTGCCAACCGTTTTCGCTGCACGTCAGTTTGTCAACCATGGACATGTGAAGGTCAATGGCGAGCGTGTTAATATCGGAAGTTATCTCGTTAAACCTGGTGACGTGATTGAAATTAAAGACTCATCAAAACAACTTGTGATTGTACAGGAAAGCGTTGCTCTTGCTGAACGTGATATTCCTGATTACGTCGATGTTGATCAGGCTAAGCTTGTAGCTAAGTTTGTGCGTGTTCCGCAGATTTCGGATGTGCCTTACCCAACGATGATGGAACCAAATCTCGTTATCGAGTTTTATTCACGCTAATGAATTGCGCCCAGTGTGCGTAAATTAAATTTTAAGAGCACGCTTTGATTGAATCAAATGCGTGCTCTTTTTATGTGTGCTTTGTATGTTGCTATATTTTGTCACTGCAAGGTGTGTTTGAATCACACTCATTAGATGGATTGACATAATAACCATCGCCTGCGCTTTCTGTTTGCGTTTGCGAGTCACGGCGGATGATGCAAAGAAGCGCAACAGAAGCAAATACGACGGCACACAACGAAATAATATCCATAAAAAAACCCCCACATTAAAATGTGTATATCAAGAGCTGTAAAAGCTCGGTGGCAATAGCTTATCGCTTTTCAATGGGCTTTTTATGAAAATAGTCTCTAAAAATTGATGTAATTAAATCTTAAACCAGATTCATCAATTCTATTGTATGCTTAGTGTCAGCGATGCGATGCAATTCAAGTCCGTAGAAGAGAATTTCTCTAAAAAATATACCTTTGTTGTCTTGATGACATATTTAAAGAGTATGTTACACTTTTCCCAGTTTAACAGGTTTGATCATCAACGTGAGCTTTTCCTGTTAATGATGATATGTCAACAGGTTAAGGATGACGTTATGCCGCATTCACATCAGCCAAACGCACAAGCTCTCCATAAAACACCCCGTCTATCGTCGGTTGATCCGGTGTGGCAGCGTGTGCGCGAAGAGGCTGAAAATGTTTTGCGCCAAGAGCCAGAACTGTCATCGCTCGTTCTGACGGGAATTCTTAATCATGATACCCTTGAAGCTGCTGTTCAACACCGTGTCGCCGTGAGATTGTCGCACGATGTATTATCATCCGATGCTATTGAACAGGCATTTGCTGCCATGGTTGGCGCAGATACACATTATGGTATGGCGCTGCGCGCAGATATGATGGCGGTTGCAGATCGTGATCCTGCATGCACACGTTTGATTGAGCCGCTGTTATTTTTCAAAGGGTTTCACGCACTGCAAACGCATCGTTTAGCACATTGGCTTTGGAATCATGAGCGCGTCAATCTAGCGCTTTATTTACAAAGTCGCTGCTCAGAGGTTTTCCAAACAGATATCCATCCTGCAGCGCAAGTAGGCAAAGGGGTATTTTGGGATCACGCAACGGGAATCGTTATTGGCTCCACCGCTGTCATTGAAGATAATGTTTCTATTTTACAAGGGGTTACTTTAGGCGGTACAGGTAAAGAGCGCGGAGATCGTCATCCAAAAATCAGACATGGGGTGCTCATTGGTGCGGGCGCAAAAATTTTAGGCAACATCGAGATTGGACATTGTGCCAAGGTTGCGGCTGGGTCGGTTGTGCTTCAACCCGTGCCTCCTTGCAAAACGGTGGCAGGTGTGCCCGCAAAAATTATTGGTGATGCGGGGTGTTCAGAACCGGCACGCAGTATGGATCAGTGCCTTGGGACAAAAACAACAGACGACTCCGTAACGTTATAATCTCAAGAAGCGTTGTCCGTGTTACGCTTCCTTAAGCCTTCTTCTGCTTTGATAGGGGATGAGCATGACATCCCCCTCTTCATCAAATATCTCTAAGCCATTGATTGATCATGCGTTTCGCGGATCTCTTAAAGGTGGCGCTAAAGATCCGACATTTGCAGGTGCGCTTTCATTTATGCGCAGGCGCTATAGCCGTGATGTGAAAGATGCGGATGTCGTTGTGTGGGGTGTGCCCTTTGATTGGGCGGTTTCAAATCGTCCAGGTGCACGTTTTGGACCTCAAGCGATTCGCCGCGCTTCAGCAATTTTTGATGGCGATCCGCAATACCCTTCAGGTCTTGATCCGTTTGATGTACTAAGTGTCATTGATTATGGGGATTGCGCGATAGAAAATGGGTTTATTTCGCAACTACCAGACCAAATTGAACAGGAAGCGCGCGCTATTATTGATGCTGGATGTCATCTGATTACGCTTGGCGGTGATCATTTTATTACACTTCCTCTCTTGCGTGCCCATGTAGCGCGACATGGTGCGCTTGCACTTGTGCAATTTGATGCTCATGGCGATACGTGGGTACAAGATAACGCGGCTCTCTCTTCACCCACACGCGAGCCATTTTTTTCGCATGGCTCGTTTGTCTGCCAATTGGTCACAGAAGGTTTGATTGACGTATCACGCTCTATTCAGATTGGTTTGCGCACTGTTGCACCTGCTATTGCAGGCATGGCGATGATTGAAGCCTATGATATTCCAGCGCTTGGCGTTGACGGTTTAGCAAAGCGTATTCGTGCTCATGTTGGGGATGCCCCGTGTTATTTAAGTTTTGATATTGATGCACTTGATCCAGCATTTGCGCCGGGTACGGGGACGCCAGTCTCAGGGGGCATGACTACGCGCGAGGCATTGATGTGCTTATGGGCACTGCGTCATATGGCATGGAAAGGCATGGATGTTGTAGAGTTATCTCCGCCTTATGACCATGCGGATATGACAGCGGTTGCGGCCTCAACAATTGTTCAGCACTATCTTCAAATATTAGCCTTCCAACGAGCTTGATCCATGTTTTACCGTCCTGATGAGGGGCATGATTTGCCTCATGATCCGTTTAAGGCCTTGGTATCGCCGCGTCCTATTGGTTGGATCAGCTCTCAAGATGATCAAGGACGCGTTAATCTTGCGCCTTATAGCTTTTTTAATGCGATCTGTTCTGATCCCCCGCTGATCATGTTCAGTAGTGAAGGCGATAAAGATACGCTCAAGAATGTGCGTCTCCATGGCGAATTTGTGTGTAACATTGTGTCATATGACTTTGCAGATTTGATGAATCAGACATCCGCAACTTTTGCTTATGGTGTCAGTGAGCCTGAACAAGTAGGGATCGCGCTTGAAGTCAGCCAAAACGTTGCACCACCGCGCGTAAAAGGTATTGCTGCTGCACTTGAATGCCGCGTAGTGAGCATTCAGCAACTTTACGATAGTGCACAAAAGCCGCTTAAGAATTGGATGATCATAGGGCAGGTAATAGGCATTTATATTGCTGATCACGTTCTTAAAGATGGGCGTGTAGATATGAACACACTTAATCTCATCGCACGATGCGGCTATCATGATTATGCGCTTGCAGATCACTTTTTTACGATGAAACGCCCCACTTTATAATAAAGTGAGGCGTTATGAGCGCTTCCTTTTATTGACCAGACTTTACTGGCCAGTCATGGCGGCTTTTGCTTTTGCCCACCAGCCAGACCGTTTTGGACCATCGTTTGGCGGGGTCAATACAATTGCGACAGGTTCCGCATCTGGGGTCGTTGGCGCGTTTTCTTTCGCAGGAAGTGTTCCTGCCAGCGCCGCTGAAACCGGATCCGTTGTGCGGGTGATCCGCGATTTGCTAGTAACACTGGATTTGACAACAGATGTTGGCGCTTCAAGCGCTTGAGCGACATCGGGTGCAAGAGGTGTCGCACGGCTACGATAGCGTTTTTTGGGCGCAGTTTCCTCCGAATGCTCATCAACAGATGCTGTGTCATCGTTCAAAGGTTCGGATGCCATCTCTGAAAGTGATGAAGCATTCTCATGATCTGGATGGATGGGCTGGGCATTATCGTCGATGACAACTTCATCGTTATTTTCTGACGCGCTGCGGTCAAAGCGGCCACGTCCGCCACGTCGACCGCGGCGGCGGCCTCGTCCTTCACGGTTGCCGCCATTTTGACTGTCACCATGGCTATCGGCATCATGAATGGGTGATACTTCAATGGTTTCGCTCTCTCGCTCAGAAGAATCATCGCCTGTTTCAGGCTGTTCTGATTCGTTAGAGGCGTTTGGTGACACGCTCGCGCCTTGCGCATCGCGTTCTTCGCGATCGCGACCACCACGTCCACGACGACGACGACGGCGGCGGCGCTCATTTTCTTCACGTTCCGCCCGTGCGCCACTGCTTTCACCTTCAACGCCGTCAGAGACTTGCGATGATGTTTCCTCGTGACTGTCCTCAAAGGCTTCTTCAGCGGCCAGATCATCGGCGGCATCTTGTGCATCACGCATCACATCAGAAGAAGAGTGTGCCTGTTGTGCAGCAAGGAGTGACTCAGGTTTAGGTGTCGCAAGAGCACCCCGCTCCAAAGTATAATACGTTGTCCCCACCAATGATTCATTGATTTGAATGGTGAGTGATACGCCAAAAAGTGCCTCAAGGCGGGTAATCGTGTCACGCTTTTGATTGAGCAGGTAAAGCGCTACTTCGCTGCGCGTAAACAGTATGAGATCATGCGTTGCGCTTTTAATTAATGTATCTTCTAAATTGCGTAGAATATGCAAAGCGATCGATGATGTTGAGCGTCTGAAGCCTGTTCCAGCGCAATGCTCGCATACGGCGGTTGAGCTTTCCAGAACTCCCGTTCGCAAGCGCTGGCGCGACATTTCCAGCAATCCAAATGGAGAAATACGCCCAACTTGAATTTTAGCGCGATCGTTTTTGAGGCATTCTTTAAGCTTTTTTTCTACCAGTCGATTGTTGCGGTGCTCTTCCATGTCGATGAAATCAATCACGACCAGACCGGCCAGATCACGCAGTCGCAACTGACGAGCAACCTCTTCAGCTGCTTCAAGATTGGTTTTAAGCGCTGTATCTTCAATATTATGTTCGCGTGTTGAACGCCCTGAGTTGACGTCAATGGCGACAAGCGCTTCAGTCTGGTTGAGAACGAGATAGCCCCCTGATCTTAATGTGACATGGTTTGAAAACATCGCATCAAGCTGCGTTTCAACGCCGTAACGTGTGTAAAGCGGCTGCGGGTCTTTATAGAGTTTGACGATTTTTGCGTGGCTAGGCATGAGCATCCGCATAAAATCTTTGGCTTCTCGGTATGAGCCATCACCAGCGACGAGAATTTCGTCTACTTCTTTGCTGTAAAGATCACGGATTGAGCGTTTGATGAGCGAGCCTTCTTCATACACGAGCGTTGGTGCAGACGATTGCAAGGTCAATTCGCGCACACTTTCCCATAAACGCAGCAGATATTCAAAGTCACGTTTGATTTCAGGCTTGGTGCGTGTCGCACCAGCGGTACGTAAAATCACGCCCATGCCTTCAGGCACATCAAGCTCCTGAGCGATTTCTTTAAGGTGCTTGCGATCTTGTGGATTGGTAATTTTACGTGAAATACCGCCACCACGTGCTGTGTTTGGCATCAGTACGGAATAACGTCCTGCCAATGACAAGTAGGTTGTAAGTGCTGCACCCTTGTTGCCGCGCTCCTCTTTAACAACCTGCACCAGAATAATCTGACGGCGCTTGATCACTTCCTGAATCTTATATTGACGGCGGGATGTGCGAGGGCGCTCTGGAACTTCTTCAAGCGCATCGACATTGCCAATTTGCTCAACATTATCCGCTTCAGCGTCGCTTTCTGCGTTTTCAACCGCGTCATCATGGGCTTGATCAGCTTCAGATTCAGAGACTTCACGCGGTGCAATGTCCTCAGCGGTTGTGATCACCTCATCTGAAGCGGCATCGGATGATGGATCGCCTTGATCACTATTTTCACCTGACACACTGTCATCATTGGGTGAACGACGGGCAATGACACGCCGACGGCCACGTCCATGGCCTTGATTTTTATTCTCATCCTGATCACGACGCGCTTTACGTCCATTGGCGCGGGCATCATCGTCTTCATCTTCTTGAGCGCGGGCACGCGCGTCTTCTTCAAGCAAGGCCTGACGATCAGCAACGGGGATCTGATAGTAATCAGGGTGTATTTCACTAAAAGCGAGAAAACCCTGTCTGTTGCCGCCATATTCAACAAAAGCAGCTTGGAGCGAGGGTTCAACGCGTGTGACTTTTGCTAAATAGATATTTCCGCGCAGCTGTCTGCGGTTTTGTGCTTCAAAATCAAATTCCTCAACACGGTTTCCTCGTGTGACGACCACCCGTGTTTCTTCCGAATGGGCGGCATCGATCAGCATTTTTGTATGAGCCATGAGTCTCTTCCTCTGGTGGGAGACCCGTGCCACCATTGGGCACCTCAAAGCGCTGATTTAACAGGGATAAATCATTAAAAACAGAACACAGTGTCCATGCCTTGTTTCGAGAGATCATCCAAAAGCGTCGAGCGGCGGGCGTCGCATGAGAGCGGACAAAAGTGCTGATCCGCTCACTCAGGAGCCACGGGTCTATAGACATAAAAAGGGGTGAAGATGTGGAATGCGAGATCCATCGGTTATCATCATCTTTGTTCACTTCACGCGAAACACCTAAAGCCCACGTCAACAGACATGAAAAGCTCGGTAGCGCGTTGAGCTGTGAAAGACAGACAGCCATCTCACTTTTATTCCATTTTATAAGATGCTCTATCACGATCAGAAATCATCATAGGAAGCGTCATACGTGCACGTTTCAAAAGAATATCAATCGAATCGTGCGACAAAAACGTATGTGTGACATACCATGTCAGCATAGGCATTCTCGTTCCCGTTTGGCAAGAAATTCTTTACATATGTCTTAAGAGTTATTTGTATGACCTTTGCGCTTTTAAACGATGAACTCAGGCTCGACACGGATGCATCATGTCTCTAAAACGATTTTTAGAAAATAGCCTTTAAACACAATCAGGGTGCTTTATGAGTGGTGTAAATGACATTCGTTCAACGTTTTTGAACTACTTTGCCCGTCAAGGACATGAGGTTGTTGAATCAAGTCCGCTTGTGCCGCGCAATGATCCAACTTTAATGTTTACGAATGCAGGCATGGTGCAATTCAAAAACGTGTTTACGGGCATTGAAAAGCGCCCCTACTCACGGGCGACAACATCGCAAAAATGTGTGAGGGCAGGCGGCAAGCACAACGATCTTGATAATGTGGGTTATACGGCGCGTCACCATACTTTTTTTGAAATGCTCGGCAACTTTTCATTCGGGGATTATTTTAAAGACGATGCCATCAAATTTGCATGGGAATTGATTACGAAAGATTTTGGTCTTTCACCTTCGCGCCTTCTCGTCACAGTTTATGCCGACGATGATGAAGCATTCGGTCTTTGGAAAAAAATTGCGGGTTTACCTGACTCAAAAATTATTCGCATTGCTTCTTCTGATAATTTCTGGGCAATGGGTGATACTGGGCCATGTGGGCCATGTTCAGAAATCTTTTTTGATCACGGGGATCATATTGCGGGTGGCCCTCCCGGATCAGCGGATCAAGATGGTGATCGCTTTATTGAAATCTGGAATCTGGTGTTCATGCAATATGAACAGGTTACGCCTCATGAGCGCATCACGCTGCCCAAACCTTCGATTGATACGGGAATGGGGTTAGAGCGCATTGCTGCTGTTTTGCAAGGCACGCATGATAATTACGAAACGGATCTGATGCGCTCGCTCGTGCGACAAGTGGCTGAAGCCTTATCGACTGATCCAGAGGGGGCACAAAAAGCCTCTCATCGTGTGATTGCTGACCACTTACGCGCTTCATCTTTTCTGGTGGCGGATGGTGTTTTACCGTCAAATGAAGGGCGCGGCTATGTGCTTCGTAGAATTATGCGTCGCGCGATGCGTCATGCACAGCTTCTTGGTGCGCGCGATCCGCTTATGCACAAGCTTGTGCCAGCCCTTACCCGTGAAATGGGGCAAGCGTATCCTGAATTGATCCGTGCACAACGCCTCATCGAAGATACGCTTAAATTAGAGGAAACGCGCTTTCTGACGACATTAACGCGTGGATTGAGCATTTTAGAGACAGAAACGCAAAATCTTAGCCAAGGTTCGGCTTTATCAGGGGAGGTGGCGTTTACGCTTTATGATACCTATGGCTTTCCGCTTGATCTCACGCAAGATGCGCTTCGTCCGCGTGGCATTCATGTTGATACGCAAAGTTTTCATGCGGCAATGGAGCGCCAGCGTGAAAAAGCACGTGCAGCTTGGAGTGGCTCAGGTGAAGCCGCCACTGAAACAGTGTGGTATGGTTTACGTGAACAGGTAGGCGCCAGTGAATTTCTAGGCTATGAGACACTCAATGCTGCTGGAAGCGTGACAGCCATCCTTAAAAACGGCGCACAAGCGCAATCTCTTCTGGAAGGAGAGACAGGTATTGTCATCTTCAACCAGACACCTTTCTATGCGGAGTCAGGTGGCCAAGTGGGTGATGCAGGCACAGTGTCTTCACCTGATACCCATGCTGTTGTCACCGATACGCAAAAGAAGCTCGGTGATGTGTTTGCCCATCATGTTACGATCACGAAAGGGGCGCTCCATGTGGGTGCGAGCCTTGATCTGAATGTCGATGTGGTTCGTCGCCAGAAAATTCGCGCAAACCATTCAGCAACACACTTGCTTCACGAAGCACTACGCCGTGTTTTGGGCGATCATATCGCGCAAAAAGGCTCGCAAGTCTCGGCCGATCGCCTTCGCTTTGACTTCTCGCATCCGAGCGCGATTTCACCCGATGACAGCGCCCGCATTGAAGATATTGCGAACACTTATGTGCTGCAAAATGCCCCTGTCATGACACAACTGATGGATGTGGAAGACGCTAAAGAATCAGGCGCCCGCGCGCTTTTTGGTGAAAAATATGGCGATAAAGTGCGTGTCGTGAGCATGGGCGTTGATGAAACGCGCAAAGCTTTTTCTGTTGAACTGTGCGGCGGCACGCATGTGACGCAAACGGGTGAAATTGGCCTTGTCGTGATTGTGCAGGAAGGGGCGGTAGCCTCAGGTGTGCGACGCCTTGAGGCACTTACAGGGGATAGTGCACGTCATTATCTCAGCGAGATGTCGCGACAGCTTCAACGTGTGGCTTCACAGCTTAAAACGTCTGTCAGTGATGTGCCTAGCCGGCTTGAACAGGTGATCGAGGAGCGACGTAAATTAGAGCGTGATCTGGCGGATACGCGCCGTAAAATGGCGCTTGGATCATCGCAAGGGCAAGATGACGATGTACAGGTCATTGCCGGTGTCTCTTACATTGGCAAGATCGTTCAAGAACTGGACATGAAGGATGTTAAAGGTCTGGTTGATCAGTTGAAAGTAAAAGTTGGCACAGGCATTGTTGCTGTGGCAAACACAACTTCTCAAGGAAATACATCTTTGGTTGTAGGTATTACAAGTGATCTTATATCACGCTTTAACGCAGCTAATCTTGTGCGCGAAGGCTCAACTATTCTTGGCGGCAAAGGGGGCGGTGGTCGCCCTGATATGGCGCAAGGAGGGGGGCCTGATGGCGATAAAGCCGCAGATGCTTTAAAAGGAATTGCAAAAGCGCTTGAGGCTCTGGGTTAATATACCCCTCGTGAGTGAAGAGTTGGCGTTATCTTTTTATTAAGGTTGTTTTGATTCCAATTTGGTATGGGTACGCTTTTAGAACCGGATCAACG
>JBIKVP010000126.1:0-3672 GCA_044356745.1 Beijerinckiaceae bacterium
GTGGCGTTTCAAAAGCTCCTGACGTTGGTCTGGTTCTAAAAGCGTACCCATACCAAATTGGAATCAAAACAACCTTAATAAAAAGATAACGCCAACTCTTCACTCACGAGGGGTATAAACATCTTTTAATTGATGCACAAAAAGATCATCCATTGTCTTAATATCGTAAGAAAAAAGTCCCATTTTATCCTCCAGAGTTGTAAAAATTAAAAAGTGATTGTCGTGATACACAGCGTGTAATCTTTTTGATGATCAATCCGGCGGTGTGAGGCGCTGATTCATATAGATCGTGTTATCGTGCTGCGTTGGATGATCAGTTTCTCGCACGGGAAATCCATCTGGTACGTTGTCAGGAATCTCAACATGTTGCTGTTGAGGAATTTCGACATATGACGGGCTATTATCCGTTCCGCGATCACCGACTTTGCCGTAATCAGCGTTTCTATATTTGTCTTTAATCGCTGCATCTTTAAATGGTGCTGTTGCATCGTTCCCTTGATATTTATTAATATCTTTTGAATGCTTGTGAATATGATCATCATCTTCCATTTTAAGCCCCATAAAAATGAACTACAGATATGAATACAACAATCATTCATGATTGAAGTTCCATTTTATTTTTTCAATTTAATGCTGATGAAAGGGTGTTCTGCTTTAAATGAGACGAAGGCACTTAAAGCGATTGCTGGACAAGTGAACCTGCTTGCACTCAACGCCACAATTGAAGCGGCACGTGCAGGTGAAGCAGGCAAAGGGTTTGCCGTTGTGGCAACCGAAGTTAAAAATCTTGCCAGCCAAACAGCAAAAGCCACAGATGATATTGCAGGCGAAATTTCGTCTGTGCAAAAGATCTCATCTCATGTTGCGCACAGCGTGCAAGAGATCATTAATGCGGCTCAGGCAGTTAATATGTATGTCACGAATGTTGTAAGTGCGATTGAGCAGCAAAGCATCGTAACACAAGATATTTCTACAAGTACGCAACAATCCTCCTCTGCCGTCGCAGAAATTGCCCACCGGATTAAAAAGCTTTCGGCGCGTTAGAGCTGTGAGTGAAGGAACGGTTAGCGCTTATCGTTTAAGCGAAACACTTTAATGAGTGCGCTGATTTGCTCTTCAAGCGCGATTGCAAGCCCTTGACGATAATGCGTATGGTCGAAAAATAGCGCTTTATTCGATGTTTCAGGGCGTTCCATGCGCCAATCAAGCACTGAGAGCTGCTGATGCGTTGTTGCGAGATGATAAAGCGCCTGAAGACATGCTGCATCTGTTTTTGCTTCAGCGCTTTCAGGTTTGGGAAGCCCTGTGACATAAACAGGTGGCCTTACCAGAAAAACACCCGTTGATTTAGGTAATACTTTAATCACATCGCGCAATGCCTCAATGGCGGGAAACTGCCCTGATATATTGGGACTGATTGTTTCTTTGCGATTTTCAAGATTTGGCTGTTCCCCACCCGCCCCTGTCGCTTCACTCAACGCGTGATAATCTTTCTCATAGTCCCAATAACCATCAAGACGTGCGGGATTGCGCGGATGAATACGGTGACGCAGCGCTGCAACGGCTTCTTCAAGCGTATTTAAGGACATCAGCCCCGTGAGGTATTCACGCCATGAAGAGTTATAAAGCCAAAATGGAAAAGGTTTCCAGTTCGGCATATGAGGATCATGCGTGCACCAATAGCCGTCCGAACCAATAATAACGACTTTTGGCGTTGTCTTACGATGACGTAAAAACCAATCAAGCAAAACAAGCTGCTCTTTTGGCCCTGTTCCAGGCACGGTGAGCGAGACAAAGGCCACACCAGTCTGCGCGCTCAATCTCTCAGGAGAGAGCAGTTGGATGTGTGAGTTGCCAATAATGACCCCTTCAAAACGCGGATTGCGGCCACGAAAAGCATGAGCCGTGCGCGGGCCTTGTGCTCTGATGCTCTCTCCAGCCAAAATGGAAACACGCCCACTATTATAAGGATCTATAAAAATAAGCATAAAAGCGAGAAGACTGAACACCACCACAACGGTAAGCGCAAAGATGATTGTAAAACGTTTCAATCTCAATCCTCACCGCACTAAAACTGGAAATAGATAAACTCATAATTGGCTTCATCGCCAATTTTGAAAATGACGAGTACAAAAACAAAGGCAAAAGCAACAGCTGCTAAGCGCGTTGGCGGTACTTTTGTCACAAAATCCCAAGCGGATAATCCGATCATGGCAACTGCTGCGGCAATCGCAATGGCCTTCCATTTAAAGACTGTGCCCCATTCTGCAAACCCGAACAAACTCTGATACATCAGCATTGCCGCATCAAAACTGGATGCGCGAAACAATACCCATGTTAATGCAACGAACAGGAATGTGAGCGCCCACCCGAGAATTGTCGGCATGGGGAGCTTCAACTTGTTCCAGAATACGCAGACACCTAAGCCCATGCCATGCGCCACACCCCACGCAATATAGGTCAATCCCGCACCGTGCCATAAACCACCCAGTGCCATTGTCGCAAAGAGCGCCCACACTTGAACGCTGACGCCATAACGGTTTCCACCAAGGGGAATATAGAGATAATCGCGCAAAAAGCGTGAAAGCGTCATGTGCCAACGACGCCAGAAATCCTGTAAACTCACTGCGCGGTAAGGCACATTAAAGTTTTGCGGCAGCATAATTCCAAAAAGCAGTGCAAGGCCGAGCGCCATATCCGTGTAGCCCGAAAAATCAAAATAAATTTGGAACGTAAAGCCAAGGGTGGCTTGCCAAGCTTCAAGCACTGTTACAGCTTTTCCACTGGCAGCAGCTTCGAAAATCGGATTGACATAGTCGGCTAATGCATCACCAACAAAAACTTTTTTCGCCAATCCCACAACCAGAAGCATAATACCTCTGGCAATTCGCTCATCTGAGTCAGTGCGAGCATAGGGGCGTGTCTCAAACTGATGCATAATCTCCCGCCAACGCACCAAAGGCCCAGCAAGCACTTGAGGGAAAAAAGCAATATAAAGCCCATAACGCACGAGATCATAGCGCGGCGCTTCTCCACGACGTAAATCAACCAGATACATCACATGGTGAAACGTAAAGAAGGAAATCCCTAAGGGAAGCGCAATCTCGGCTTTTGGCAGCGTCCAATTCGGAAAGAACGCCAACATATCAATGAGAAAATTGGTGTATTTAAAAAACGCCAGCACAGCGATATTGAGAATAATCGCAAGCGTAATCACAAGACTTTTACGCGTTGCTAGAAAGAGCTGCGCAACAACCCAATTCATCACGATCGAAAACGCAAGCAGTGGAATAAAACGCCAATCCCAATAACCGTAAAATATGAATGACAACGCCAGAAGCAACACAAGCCGCCCCTGTGGATACCAGCGCTCAACACTCCAGTGCAGCAATAAGGCTAGAGGCAAAAAGCCAAGAAGAAAAACAAAGGAGTTAAATAGCATCTGACCCGCTCATGGTGTTGATCAGGGCAACCCAAAATCTGCCCAAAATCTGCCCAAAATCTGCCATGAGCTTTGGCGAGCACAATCAAGTCAGTCAAGATACAAAGAGATGTAGCGGCAGAATTTTATATACCCCTCACATTTGAAGAGTTGGTGTCTGAAGTATTTTGAAGTTATCGGATAGGCGGTCAACCCATAATCGTGCTTTTTGCGGAAAAGTGGTATTCAGG
>JBIKVP010000056.1:0-12922 GCA_044356745.1 Beijerinckiaceae bacterium
TCGTGAAGGCCATCCTTGGCTTCCTGAATACCACTTTTCCGCAAAAAGCACGATTATGGGTTGACCGCCTATCCGATAACTTCAAAATACTTCAGACACCAACTCTTCAAATGTGAGGGGTATAGTGATGTACGTGAGCTCAAAAGCTGAACGTGAACCGCTCACGACGCGCATCGTGTGGGGACTTTTCTTGGTATTTATTGTGCTCTCACCTTTTCCGTTGGGAGGCAATCGCCCGCTTGCATGGGGACTTTACGCGCTTTTTGCCGGCACTCTGCTCATTTTAAGTGCCTTTTTAAAACCAACCGCAAAACTTAAAGCCTCTGGGCTCAAATATCCTGCAATATTATTTGGCGCTACCTGTCTGTGGGTTATCATCCAAGTGATGCCCTTGCCCGACATAGGGGTGATGAGATACATCCCCCACCCTGCATGGACAGAAGCACGCGATCTTCTTGGTATACCGCTTTCCCCACGCATCAGTCTTGATCCAAGCGCAACGTATATCGCGCTCATGCGCTGGATGACCTATGCAACGATTTTTTATCTCGCGTTGATATGGGGACGTGATGCAAAAAAAGCGTTCCAACTGGTCTTTGCATTAAGTATGGCGGGGTGCATTTACGCCGTTTATGCCATTAATGCTTACGAATGGGGGAATACGCATGTTTTATGGTATCCACGAACCTCCTATATGACATCTCTAACAGGTACATTTATCAATCGCAATTCAGCCGCATCGTTTTTTGGCTTAATCATGCTTACGACCTGTGTCCTGATATGGCATTATGTCTTTTACGCGCTACGACACAATACTCATTTACGCCCACTTGAGCGCTGGATTCGCTTTGTCACCTCCCCTTACGCATATGTTATGTTTGTGCTTTTATTGCCCTTGAGTGCGCTTGTTCTCACAAAATCACGCGCAGGGATTGCATTTGGTTTAGGTGCGGCTGTGTTACTGATGATTCTTTTGATCATCACCCTGCGCACCGCAAAAATGACATTACCAAAATCACAACGTCGCCTGATTTTTTTAGGTGTGGGTGCATTTGCCCTTTTGATGGGGATAGTTGTTATCTTGGGAAGTGCGGGGCTTGCAGAGCGCCTTCATACGGAAGGTCTTGCGCTTCATCACCGCTGGATCATGTATCAACTGGCTTTACAGGCATTTTGGGATCGCCCGTGGCAAGGCACAGGATTGGGCACATTTTCCCATATTATTGCGATGTATCGTCAGGAAAATCTGCCCATCTGGAGTATTTGGGATAAAGCACATAATACCTATCTGGAGTTACTGGTAGAACTGGGATGGCCAGCCACTATGGCTCTCATAGGAAGCATGGTCTGGATTATAAGCCAATGTATGCGCGGGATAGTGATACGCCGACGTAATGGGATGTATCCAGCCTTGGCTGTTGCAGCCAGCGCGATGCTTGGCCTTCACGCGCTGCTGGATTTCTCATTGCAGATTTCAGGGGTAACGATTCCTTATCTCGCACTGCTAGGCGTAGGATATGCACAAGCGTTTTCATCAACGGATAAACGGTTTAGCGATTCCACAACTCAATCACGCGCTGTTGATCCTTTAAGGAAACATCACTCCATTGACGCAATTTACCAGAAGCCGCCCGCTTAATGCGAGGTGCGGAGGCAACCTGTGAAGCACCAGCTAACTCTGGCAGACTAGCATATGCTTCCTGAGAGCGCCCCGATTGAACATTCACCCACACTTTGGGATTGCTTGCCGATTGCCGCTTAACCCACGTGTAGCCGGTATCATGCGCTAACATGATAGAGCCACGCATATTATCAAGCACATAATCGCCCTGATCGGTGCGCACGGTGAGCACAAGATGCCCCTGCCCCCAACCTGTCACAGCAACACTTAAAGACAACGCACGTGATGGCCAACCAAGCGATATTAATTGGCGACGTTTTTCCACTGCATAATCATTGCAATCGCCCGACGTTGCTCCAAGATCCCACGAACTGTAATCTGCTTGCGTTCGCGGCTGAATAGCAGCGTTGACCCGTTCATTGACAGTTTGCATTTGTGCCATGCGTTGAGGGGAAAGCGCAACGCGCCCACTTCCTGTCGCTTGGCATTGACCCGGATAACGTTCACAAAAAGCGTAAAAAGGTACTGGTGCATGGGTGGATGTGCCATCCCCAAGTGCGTGGGCTGCCAAATGCCCACTGAGAATAAAGGAAAAACAAGAAGCATACTTAAGTATACGTAATGAATTTAACATCACAACCTCCACCTGTCCGATAGAAATCGTAACAGAGAGGTCTAAAATCTATAAAAATTGAAAGGATATACTTTTATTGGAAATAATACTGCTAATTTTGACTTGGTTTTAAGAAAAATTTACAGAGTTATTGACTGGTAGTATTTAAGCAAAATTTTTGACCTATATGCGTAAGAGTTTCGCAAGCATAACAAATGCGATTATGACACACCATATAACTGTCCTAAATGAGGTGTTTTGCCTTTTTCTTGTTCTTTTGAATCTATCTTCCTCTCTCTTTTCTTTTTTCTCTGCACAAGTCTCTGGAAGAGCGCTTGATGATCCTTTTGCTATGAGATCATCTCACGTCCTCCAGAGCTTTGCGAAGAGATTTGTCATCTTGTTTCTCGCCGCGGCTTTGGTGTTACTCTTCTTTTTTGTGTCTACACATGCTGTTATGTAACATGCATTGTCAGCATTTTTCCCCGTCCCTTTTTGAAGGGGTCACCATCAATGCGATGTCAATGCATTCATGACGAAGGGCGACATGGCCATGTCACGATTAGAATAACAGTGCCTGAAAGAGCGGGGATAACTTTTTTTAGAGGGAATATGAGCGCAAGCAAAGAGTAGATGAACCGTGCTCGCAAAACCTGCTTGATTGATTCCAGACGTCTGATAGGACTTTGAAGGGTCAAAAATAATGAGGATCATATGAGCGATTCGGGGGAAACACGTCAGTTGCTGCATCTTGTGTTTGGGGGAGAGCTCACGTCTCTTGAAGGAATTGAATTCCGTTCTGTTCCCAATCTTGATATTGTGGGCATCTTTCCTGATTATGCCAGTGCACGTGTGGCTTGGAAGGCTAAAGCGCAAAGCACGGTTGATAATGCGATGATGCGTTATTTTATTGTGCATCTGCATCGTCTGCTTGATCCGCATGTCGATACGGCACGCAACGATCGCGCAAACGCTTGAGGATCATCACATGTTGAAGGCGCTGGGGCGTTCGCGCTGGATACAACAAACGCTGGGATATATTCTCGCGAAATATTTGCAGTTTGTTGAAAAAACAAACCGCCTTAACCTTGTTCCGCCTAATGCTTATGAGCGGGTTGGTGAGATGCCCGTTATTGTTGCGATGTGGCATGGTCAACATTTTATGATTCACTTTGCGCGTCGCCCGCAAGATAATATTTCGGCACTGATTTCACGGCATCGTGATGGTGAGTTTAATGCGATTGCGCTTAAACATCTCAATATCAACCCGATTCGTGGCTCTGGAGCCCATGGCAAAAAAGTGCGCGAAAAGGGAGGTGCACAAGCCTTACGTCAAATGTTGAGCGCTTTGCAGCGTGGGGATGTGATGGTGCTGACAGCGGATGTGCCTAAACGCGCGCGCATTTGCGGTATGGGGATTATTACACTCGCGAAAATGTCAGGACGTCCGATCGTGCCTGTTGCGGTGGTGACCTCGCGCCGTCTGCAATTTTCATCGTGGGATCGCGCCAGTATGGGGCTGCCCTTTGGGCGCGGCATGATCGTGGTAGGTGATCCGATTTATGTGCCTGAAGATGCCGATGATTCATTGATGCAGATGAAAGGGTATGCGGTTGAACAGGGGCTCGATTCAGTCCATGCTCAAGGCTACGCTTTAGTTGGGGCAAGCGATCCGGGACTATCGCTCATTCTTGAGCGGGATGAAGCGCGCGCCCTGACCCATGCCATCAAAACAGGATCATAATGACACCACCTGTTTCACGCCATTATAAAGACACCAAAGAAGCAGCTCAGCGCCCTTGGGTGTCATCAGGCGCGCTCACAACATATCGCTTTACAATGGCTGCGATTGAGCCGTTGGCGCGACGTTTTCTGACATATCGCCTTAAAAAGGGGAAGGAAGACCCGATCCGTCTTGATGAGCGGCGCGGTATTGCAAATTTGCAACGTCCTAGTGGGCCATTGGTATGGATGCATGGTGCAAGCGTTGGAGAAACACTTGCCCTGCTTCCCATTATTGAGCGTCTGGTGGCACGGGGCATGAAAGTGCTCATCACATCAGGTACGATCACTTCAGCGCGGGTTATTGGTAAGCGTTTGCCACCAGGAGCGTTTCATCAGTATATCCCACTTGATATTCCCGCTTACATTGCGCGTTTTTTAGACCATTGGCGACCCGATCTTGTGTTGATGGCTGAGTCTGATTTATGGCCCACACTGATTACGAGTGTGTATCGCCAACGGATTCCGCTTGTGCTCGTGAATGCACGCATCTCCGATCGCTCGTATAAACGCTGGAAGCAGTTTCCAAAAGTATCACGTGCGCTTTTATCGTGTTTTTCATTGGGGTTAGCGCAAACAGGGGCAGATTCAGAGCGTTTATCACTGCTTGGCATGACGCATACGGGTGTGACGGGCAACCTCAAATTTGATGTGCCTCCGCCCCCTGCTGATCCTGAAGCTGTTGCGATTTTAAACGGGGCTATCGCGGGGCGTCCTGTGTGGGCAGCAGCATCGACCCATCTGGGAGAAGAAGCGCAAATTATTCAAGTGCACAGGCGCCTTGAAGCACGCTTTCCCAATCTGCTAACGCTGATTATTCCAAGACATCCTGAACGCGGCAGTGACATTATGACGCTGCTTCCCGCGAAAGGATTAAAAGGAGCACAGCGCTCAAAACGTGATCCTCTCACCCGCGATGTGAATATCTATGTTGCTGATACAATGGGTGAAATGGGGCTGATGTATCGTATTGCACCGCTTGTTTTTATGGGCGGCTCACTCGTAGAACATGGCGGACAAAATCCGATTGAACCTGCAAAATTGGGTGCTGGTATTATTCACGGTCCGCACGTCTTTAACTTCAAAGAAATTTACGCATCATTTGCCCGTATGAATGGTGCAATCGCCATTTCTGATATGAATGGTTTAACGCACGCCGTGGCGCATCTGTTAGGTGATACAGCTGCGCTACGCACTTTGTCACGCGCTGGACAAGCCACAGTTCATGAATTAGGCGGCGCTGTTGAGCGCACAATGCAATCGCTTGAGCCATATCTCATGGCCTTGCGCATGGGGGCAAAACGCGACATGGATAAACGATGACACATCCTCTCCCTACAACCTCTTCCCCTGCTTCACCCACTCTTCAAGCGGGTGATCATGTGTTTTTGGTTGATGGAAATTCGTTCGTATTTCGCGCTTATTTTCAGTCGATGAATCAGGATAAAAAATATAACTATCGCTCTGATGGCTTGCCGACAGGAGCCGTGCGATTGTTTTGCACAAAACTTCTTCAGTTTGTGCGTGAGGGTGCGGTCGGCATTAAACCCACGCATCTTGCAATTATTTTTGATCCCCCCGATGGCTCTTTTCGCAAAGACATCTATCCGCAATATAAAGCGCATCGTCCACCGCCGCCAGATGACCTTATTCCGCAATTTCCGTTGATGCGAGAAGCGGTTAAAGCATTCGGCCTTATTCCTTTAGAGCAAGCGGGCTTTGAGGCGGATGATCTGATTGCGACCTATGCACGTCAGGCACGCGAAGCGGGTGCAGATGTCCTGATCATCTCAGCTGATAAAGATTTGATGCAGTTGCTGGGTGATAAAGTTACGATGTATGATCCCGCATCGGGAACAGGGGGCAAAAATTTTCGCGCTGAGCGTCGTATCGGCGTTGAGGAAGTGAAAGCTTATTTTGGCGTGCCTCCTTCACAAGTTGTTGATGTGCAAGCGCTCGCGGGTGATAGCTCTGATAACGTGCCCGGTGTGCCCGGAATTGGTTTAAAAACTGCAGCTCAATTGATGCAGGATTTTGACACGCTTGATAATCTCCTCGCCAATACGGATAAAATTTCGCAACCCAAACGTCGTGAAGCATTGATTCAGAATGCAGAGCTTGCGCGTATTTCGCAGCGTCTCGTGCGTCTTGAGACACATGTCGATGTCGCAGTGCCTTTGAGTGATCTCACCTTGATTGATCCTGATCCTCAACCGCTTATTGCGTTTCTTAAAGGGCTTGAATTTACAACCTTGAGCAAACGAATTGCAGATGCCTATGAAGTCGACATCAGCGCGATAGAACCTGCAACCATTGCTTATGCAGGTGCGGCTCCTGCCACGTTTTCTAATGCTGTTCAAACGTCTGAAGACGCGCAAGCGCAAAGCATGAACAAAGGGGATGTGAACGCAACCTTGCCCCAACGTCTTGCGCAAAAATATCTTAGCGAAGCACGTCAAGCCGTTTTTGATCGTGAGGCCTATGTCACGATCCGTGATTTGAAAACACTTGATGCGTTTATCCAAGAAGCACGCGAAGCGGGTGTCATGGCGATTGATACCGAAACCACCTCGCTTGATGCGATGCAGGCGGAACTGGTGGGAATTTCACTCGCAACGAGAGCGAACCGCGCCGCTTATATTCCGCTCTTACATCGTGGCGGTACAGATCTTTTTGGAAGCGGACTAACGCCTGATCAACTTTCAACACAAGATGTTATCACGCATTTAAAGCCTCTCCTGTGTGATCCCGCCGTGCTTAAAATCGGCCAGAATATCAAATACGATTTACTTGTTCTTTCGCGCTATGGCGTTGAGATTACGCCCCTTGATGACACGATGCTGATGTCTTACGTGCTTGACGCGGGAGTAAACGGTCATGGTATGGATGAGCTATCGCTCAAATATTTTGGCCATGCGCCCATTCCCTTCAGCGAGGTGTGTGGCACGGGTAAAAATGCTCTTACCTTCGATCAAATCGCAATTGATAAAGCGACTGCGTATGCCGCAGAAGATGCGGATGTCACGCTTCGCCTGCATAATGTTCTTAAACAACGTCTGATCGCGGAAGGGCGTCTGAGTGTTTATGAAACATTGGAGCGCCCGCTACCGCAGGTTATTGCGCATATGGAGCGGCGGGGAATTACCGTTGATCGTGCACAGCTTTCGCGCCTTTCGGGTGAATTTGCGCAGACACTTGAGCGTCTTGCCGAAGAAATCCATGCGCTTGCAGGGGAGAAATTTCTGATCGCCAGCCCCAAACAACTGGGTGATGTTCTCTTTGGAAAACTGGGACTTCCGGGCGCAAAAAAAACCGCATCAGGGCAATGGGCGACGGGCGCTTCTGTTTTGGAGGAGCTTGCTGAACAGGGGTATGAATTGCCGCAGAAAATTCTCAATTGGCGGCAATTGGCTAAGCTTACATCGACTTATACCGATGCCCTGCCCGCTTACATCAATCGTGAGACGGGTCGGGTGCATACGTCATTTTCGCTGGCAGCGACCACAACAGGACGGCTCTCGTCATCAGAACCAAATTTGCAGAATATTCCTGTACGCACGCTTGAGGGACGCAAAATTCGCCAAGCGTTTGTTGCAAGCCAAGGACATGCACTCATTTCAGCCGATTATAGCCAGATTGAATTGAGGCTTCTTGCGCACATGGCGGATATTACATCCCTCAAACAAGCATTTCATGACGGACTTGATATTCACGCGATGACGGCTTCTGAAATGTTTGGTGTGCCGATTCAGGGGATGGATCCGCTTATCAGACGACGCGCGAAAGCGATTAACTTTGGGATTATTTATGGCATTTCTGCGTTTGGCCTTGCAAACCAACTGAGTATTTCACGCGAGGAAGCGGGTGCGTATATTCGTTCATACTTTGACAAATTCCCCGGTATTAAAGCGTATATGGATGATATGAAGGCACAATGCCGCGAAAAAGGATTTGTCAAAACCATTTTTGGGCGCGTGTGCCATTATCCTGCCATTACATCGAAAAATGCGTCTGAACGTGCTTTCGTGGAGCGGCAAGCGATTAACGCGCCGATCCAAGGATCAGCCTCTGATATGATCCGCCGTGCGATGATCCGCATGGATGACGCTTTGATCACTCAAAATTTAAGCGCAAAAATGTTGCTTCAGGTGCATGATGAGCTCATTTTTGAAGCACCCCTTGATGAAGTTGAGCGCACCATTCCCGTGATTAAAGCGGTGATGAGGGACGCGCCTTTTCCTGCTCTTAATCTCTCCGTGCCGATTGAAGTCGATGCTCGTGCTGCAAATAACTGGGATGAAGCGCACTAAGACATGATACGATAGTGTTTATTGAGATTGAAAGTATGTGTGAACTCTTAGGGATGAGTGCCAATCGGCCTACAGACATTCGGTTCAGTTTTGCAGGACTCGCACAACGGGGCGGTAAAACAGGCCCGCATCGTGACGGCTGGGGTATTTCATTTTATGAAGATCGTGGCTGTCGCAGTTTTCATGATCCTGCGCCAAGTTGCTCCTCGCCGATTGCCTGTTTCATTAAAGATTATCCCATCAAAAGCCGTATTACGATTGCTCATGTTCGCAAAGCCAATCGAGGGCGGGTCACATTGGAAAATACGCATCCCTTTACGCGCGAGTTATGGGGAAGGGCGTGGACATTCGCCCATAACGGACAGCTTAAAGGCATAAAAAAACTCCCAACACGCCATTTTCGCCCCATAGGCACAACGGATAGTGAGCACGCGTTCTGCTGGATTATGGATCAACTTGCGCAAAGCTGGGAGCATGATCCAAAGCAACGCACCCTTGAAATAACAATCTCGCGCCTGTTTGAACAACTGCGTATGATGGGTATTTTCAATGCTCTTCTTACCGATGGACGTGCGATTTTCACCAGTTGCAATAAGCGGTTATGTTACCTGACGCGCCGTGCACCCTTTGGCAAGGCGACCTTAATTGATGACGATCTTCAAATTGATTTTGCGGCAGAGACCACACCGCATGATGTTGTCACAATTATTGCCACTCGCCCACTCACTAAAGATGAAACGTGGACTGAAATACCGCTTCACACAACCCATGTCATTCGCAATGGTGAAATTCGCACTCTTTGAAGGTTGATTCCAACTTCAAACCTTCAAAGCGATAATATTGCCATCTCTCATACTTTAAAATGATCTGCAGTGTGTATGCACGCGTAAGCCGGTTGTCAGCTTATTATAAAAAAGGTGCATGATGCGGTTCGCAGCGGATTTAGGGCGTCAATTGGTGAAGGCAGCAATGAACGCGCCTTACCTTGAAAAACCTGAAGAAGAGCGTTTAACGCGCCTTTGGAAAGACAACCATGATGAGCATGCGCTTCATCAGCTCATCGCAGCGCATATGCGGCTTGTCATTGCCAGTGCACACAAATTTCGGGGGTATGGCTTGCCGATGGGCGATTTAGTTCAGGAAGGACATATTGGACTTCTTGAAGCGGCAAAGCGCTTCGATCCTGAGCGTGACGTGCGCTTTTCCACATACGCAATGTGGTGGGTTAAGGCATCAATGCAAGACTACATTCTGCGTAACTGGTCGATTGTACGCGGGGGCACAAGTTCAACACAAAAAGCGCTGTTCTTCAATTTGCGTCGTTTACGTATGCGCTTGTTGCGTTCAACTGATGACTTGATGAGCGAAGAGGTTTACGCACAAATTGCGCAGGCGATAGGCGTATCGGCTTCAGATGTCATGACAATGGATGTGCGCTTGTCTCGTTCTGACATGTCGATGAACGCGCCTGCTGTTGATGATGATGGTTCTGGTCATGCTGAAAAAGGGGATTTCATCGCGGATGCAACACCGCTTCAAGATGAGTTGGTTACTGAATCAATTGATTTAGAGCGTCGCACGCAGTGGCTACGCAATGCGCTGCAAGTCCTGAATGAGCGGGAATTACAGATTTTGAAAGAGCGTCGCCTCAGCGAGCAAGGTGAGGGCGAAACACTCGAAGCACTTGGTCATAAAATGGGCATTTCAAAAGAGCGCGTACGCCAGATTGAAACCCGCGCACTTGAAAAACTCAAATCAGCTCTGCTAGAGCGTCATCCCCATCTTGCTCAGGCGTACTAATACTGTGTGATGAGTGCCCCTAAACGCGTCATATCATCGACAAAAGAGGGATAACTTGTTGCGATCATCGCGCCATCATCAACACTTACAGGATTATGGCTCGCAAATCCCATGATCAGAAACGCCATCGCAATACGGTGATCAAGGTGTGTCAACACATTCCCGCCGCCTTGCACATGGCCTGCACCGCCTGTCACGATGAGATCATCATCTTCAATACGCGCTTGAACGCCATTGACGGACAAACCCGCCGCAACAGCTGCCAAGCGATCTGATTCCTTGACGCGCAATTCACCTAAACCACGCATCCGCGTTTCACCTGTTGCGAATGCTGCAATCACCGCCAAAATAGGATATTCATCAATCATGCTGGGTGCGCGATGTGCGGGGACATCAACGCCTGTGAGTTTGGACGCACGCACACGTAAATCTGCGACTGTCTCGCCGCCCTGATCGCGCATGTTGACGCTATCAATTGATGCACCCATTTCGCGCAGCGTCGTGATCAATCCGGTGCGAAGCGGGTTCATCATCACACCGTTGATCGTGATATCGGAATCTTCAACGAGTAGTGCCGCAGCAATCGCAAACGCGGCTGAAGAGGGATCAGCAGGAACAATAATGTTTTGAGGCGTTAATTCAGGGTGGCCTTGTAAGGTAATGCGTCGTCCAACGCCTTCATAGGGCTCAACCGTCACATCCGCACCAAAATAGCGCAACATTCGCTCGGTGTGGTCGCGTGATGCTTCATGTTCAATCACGGTTGTTATACCTGCACTGTTGAGAGCAGCGAAAAGAATTGCCGACTTAATTTGTGCAGAGGCGACAGGGGTTGTGTAAGTAATCGGTATCGTTTCAGAAGGGCCTTGTAGCGTTAAAGGCACGCGCACGTCTTCTTTATTTGCACCTTCTTTATTTGCGCATGGCTCCCCCCCAACCCCATGTGCGGCTTCTTGCGCCACAACACGCACGCCCATTTGCTCCAGAGGATCAAGGATGCGACGCATTGGGCGCTTACGAAGCGATTCATCGCCATCAAAGGTTACTGTGATAGGGTGAGATCCTGCAACGCCCATCATCAAGCGGGATCCTGTACCAGCATTCCCAAAATCAAGGATATGATCTGGTTGACGCAAGCCCCCAATACCAACGCCTTGAACGCGCCATGATCCTTCGGCGTGGCGCGTCACAATCGCCCCTAAAGCACGACATGCATCAGCTGTGCGCAAGACATCATCACCTTCAAGCAACCCTTCAATCACGGTTTCGCCAACGGTGAGCAAACCAAAAATTAAGGCGCGATGCGAAATTGATTTGTCTCCCGGCGGGGTGATTACACCAGAGAGGGAATCAGCGCGAGATGCTTGAAGGGGTTGAGGGTGTGAGAGTGTGTGTGATGACACGGCGCATACCTGCTTTTCAAAATCATTAAGATATTCTGCATAGGGCGCTCTGAAGATGGGTGCAAGTGTGACGCATAAAGATGTTGATGGTTTCCTAGGCGTGGATGGCAAGGAACCGAAGATCCGCGAACCTACTTGACTTGCCATGACGCTAAAGGCTCATTTAATTCATATTTTATAGTTTATTAAATGCTAAAAAATTATATAAATTTCATTTACTTCTTATCTTAATGCAATAACATGCAAAAATAGTTTTTGAAATTTTTGGGGCGGAATATGTCGGTTACAGTTGAGCGAAACGGTGCAACACAAAACGATGCGAAAATATCGAAAGAGCCAATTTCTTTTAAAAAGGCTTTTGAAGAAATCGTGACACCCTTAAAAAAAGTTTCTATGAATTTGCTTACAGGATCGGCAAAAGGATCAGCAGATGAACTTGCGCCTAAGAGTATAACGCGTAACGGAAATATTGTCATAGGATGTGAATCAAACGACTTCATACATGGCATGCCAGAGAATGAATATATCTACGGCAAAGGCGGGAATGATATTTTGCATGGAGATGATGGAGACGATTACATTGATCCCGGCACAGGATTGAACACACTCTCTGGTGGAGATGGAAACGATACTTTTGCATTGTTCTCAGCACATTCACGTGCAGGTGATACACGCCGTGATGATCCTGATCTCGTTGATGGTGGAGATGGTCTGGATACTGTCGTGATTGATTCAGGCTGGACAATCCGTAAAAATACTCCTCCTCAAGCACCGAATGGTTACTCGGTTTATGATCAAGACGGTCGCCCTATAGCGTATCTTAAAGATGTGGAGCGTGTCTCTGTTTTAACAGACGAGCGCGAAAGTCAAACAACGCCTGTTGCGATTGACGATTTTATAAAACAACAAAACTGATCGTTCTGATTTATGCAATAATGTCAGGCGTGATCTGATCTTCGAGATATGAAATGCGATCCCGAAGATAGAGTTTGCGTTTTTTCAGACGCTGAACCTGCAACTGATCTGGTGAGCCAATGCGCTCTAACGCATCAATTGCGGTATCAAGATCGCGGTGTTCCTGCCTGAGTTTGCTCAGCTCTTTTTCAATGCCTTCAACATCATCCTGCAAATCGTCATTCATGCAGATTACTCGCCTGTTACGCGCAAAAGAAACCTCAGATGATAAAATCAGAGAGGCTTGTTAACGCATCGTGTCTCTTGTCACACATAATATGCGTGTTTGTCGGGCAAACAGCAAGTCAAAACTATATACCCCTCACATTTGAAGAGTTGGTGTCTGAAGTATTTTGAAGTTATCGGATAGGCGGTCAACCCATAATCGTGCTTTTTGCGGAAAAGTGGTATTCAGGAAGCCAAGGATGGCCTTCACGAA
>JBIKVP010000013.1:0-39124 GCA_044356745.1 Beijerinckiaceae bacterium
GCCATCCTTGGCTTCCTGAATACCACTTTTCCGCAAAAAGCACGATTATGGGTTGACCGCCTATCCGATAACTTCAAAATACTTCAGACACCAACTCTTCAAATGTGAGGGGTATAGCACAACGTTTAGAGCCACGCCTTCCGCTTGAACCGAAGGAAAAATGATACCGTCAATCTTAATTGTAGACTCGGTAGCAAGAAAATCCGCTACGGCTTGCGTTGGGAGATAATCAAATACTTCGTCATCTGGCATTACAGGCCTCGTCATACGGCTGCTCAGACGGCGAAGAAACATCGCCCTCTCAAGGCGATCAGCAAATGTCGTGTCGAATATGCTTCCAGTGGTGCTAACTGCACTTAATGCTGTCAAATCGAGAAGGCGAACAGGACGAATAACCTCGAATTTAGCCACAGCAACTTGACTTCCAACAGGAGGGCGAACTTCGGCTATCGTAACTTTCGGATCATTTGCCGCGTAGAAGACTGAAATGCCACGCGCGTTCATCCTCCCAGCATTTGCATACTGCCACGGTGGCGACCCGAGACTTTTATCAGGGCGCTTTAGTGCCTCAACCAATTTGTCATCAGCTTGGAAAACGCGTGCACGAAAAAGAGAAGTCAGATTCGTATCTGGGCCAGCATCTACGACAAGACGCCTTCCGTCTCTGGTAGTCATCAGATCTATGTTAGCAAAGACAGACGACAGATGATTGGCAGCTGATCGGCTAAAAAACCTTGCCTCCGTTTTAAGCGAGCGTTCGAAACTCTGCCATTCTTCCTGCCAGTAGGAATCGTCCGGACCCTTTTCCTCATAATATGATTCAGATGAATATGGGGTCTCCTCGCCTACCTTCGCAGCATCGAAGTCACTATATTGATCATCAAGTATCCGTTGAATATCTTTGGCAGCATTTTCTGGGATATCAGCCGCATTCATAATCGCATAAACTACCGGTTCTCCGTCACGCTCCCAATCGTAGCTAGACTCTTTGTCAGCAAGGAGAGAATATTGCCAAGAATTGGGCTGATCGGAAGTTCTAAAAAAATGCTTCTCAAAAACTGCATCAATACGTTCAGAAAATTCTGCAATTGAATAACAACTGGATATTTTATTGCAGTACGAACATTTTTTTCGAACGCCGCTTTTCTTCATTTCTTGGGAAAGGTAAGACTCTCCAACACATCTGGAGCAGATATGCTTTTGTTTGATTTGATCGATATCGCTCGCGAAAGACACCACTTTTCTACCTTCTGATCCCTGTCTTCTACCAGCAGTTATCATAATCCGCTTCAACATCCAACGTCCCGATCTTGGCAAAGCCCTTGCTGAAACCGAGAAGAATATCGAACGCGCCGTGACGTCGGGGATGCGCGAGGCTGCTGATGGGCTGAAGCAGAATCTCCGCGAGAATGTCGTCGCTGAAGGGCTTGGGTAGAAGGCTGTCTCGGGGCTTTCTGGGATAGATTTTGGCGGGGAAAGGGAACGTGAAGATTTGCCCGTGCCGCGTATCCGAAGGCTTCGAATATCAATCGGCAGATAAATTTAAGAGCGATCAGGTGTGCTGCAGTAACCGAGTGTCTCCACGAGCAAAAAGCCCAAGGATGTGCGGAATTCACCTTCCACCGATGAGGCCACGACAGATGAGAGCGAGACAGGTATCAATCTGTGCATCCAGACGCTCATGGGGAACAGCAACCAGTTTATCATCCATCCCTAAAGCGACAATGCCGTGAACGGCCGAGAACAACGTGCGAGCCATCAGCATGCGGACATCCTCATCCTCATGCGGCATCAAGACAGATAGCGGAATGAGAATGTGTCGAAACAGGTGCATCTGATCCACAATCGCCCACTCTGGCAAGACATGATGTGACTCCATGCGATGCTCGAACAGCGTGCGCCACAAGTGGGTGTTGTGTTGTGCAAACATCTGATACGTTTTTGCGATAGTTTGCAGGCGCTCGATCGCCGCCTGAGTGTTGAGCGCCAGCGGATCAGGGGTTGCCAGCGACAATTCCGCATCCATTTTGGCAAGCGTGCGTGAGGCCACGCGTAAAATCACCTCGTCCATATCCGCCACGAGATTATATATCGCTCCCAGCGACACACCGATTTCTTTTGCCAGATCACGTGCCCGTAGATGCGTGAGGCCTTGGGCAGCGATGTGTTTTTCTGCGGCGCTGATGAGCGCCTCTTTTTGTCCCTCGCGTTTATTGAGTGTTCCCTGACGTTTCACCATGTGAAGAGCCTTTCTTAACCCTGATTGGGATTGCTGCTTATTATTTTGAACACTGTTCAAAAATCGCGTATCTATAATTTGAACAATGTTCATAACATGGAGGACGCAATGTTCAAAACACTTCTCACCATCTTCAGAGGCGCAAATGCAAGGGTTCACAATCAGATTGTGGATCAACATGCACTTCTCATTCTCGAACAGCAAATCAGGGACAGCGTATCGGCCTTGGATCGCGCGAAAAAGGCGTTAGCCATTGCCATTGCGCAAGATCAACAGGAAGAGCGTCGCCTAAACGACATTAAAAAGCGTTTGGCGGATATGGAAACCCGCGTCTGCGAGGCTCTTTCTGCACAGCGTGACGATCTGGCCACGGAAGGGGCGCAAGTCATCGCGCAGTTGGAAGGGGAGCGTGATGCCGCGCAAACCGCGCGTACACTCTTCGCCTCCGAGATCACCCGCTTGAAAGCACACGTTCAGCAGGCACAAGGGCGCATCACGGCCATTCAACAAGAGCAACGGATTGCAAAAGCAGCAGAAGCCGTGCGGGTGTTGCGTCGGGGGCGGATTGATCCCGCGCTTCCCCATGAGTCAACACTTTCTGAAGCGGAGGCTACGCTCAAGAGGCTGCGTGAAAAGCAACAGGAAACGCAACTCGCTGAGGATGCCTTGGACGCTCTGAATGCGGCCACACATCCCCTCACGGTGGCTGAAAAGCTGGCCGAACAGGGCTTTGGTCCGCGTTTGAAATCAACCGCTGATGATGTGCTCACACGGCTTAAAGCGCGTGTGAATGCAAGCGCTTAAACTATAGCTCAACATTGTCATTCTGAGCGAAGCGAAGAATCTATTTCTTTTTTGAACCCCTCGCATGGGCTCGGGTGCACATTCGGGCTTGCGGCACAAAGTGCCGATAAAGAGAGATCCTTCCACCCGCATCAAGTGCTGGCGTCAGGATGACACACTTCCGAACTCTCAAAATATAATCCCCTCAACATTTCAAAGGAGAACTCCCATGACCATTTCCATGAACATGCAAATGTCGCAAAGTCCACAACCCCATTCCACCGCTTGGGTGCAATTTACCTACCTCTCATTCTTCGGCTCAATCGGGATGCTGGTGGCAGGTATTTTCTTTCTTCCTCTCGATTGGTGGGTGAGAGGCTACCTCACGATGGGGCTGATGATGTCTATCCAGTCGTGCATCACCATGACCAAAACCCTACGCGATATGCATGAAGCCTCAAAACTGGTGAACCGTATCGAAGATGCCCGCACCGAGCGCCTACTGATGGAAGTGGGAAAACCCGTATAAAAATGGACGTAGGACAGAGTTCTGGAAAAGTATTTCCTAAGTTCCAATTCCTAAGTTTTACGTCCCGCTTCTTCCCGTAACTAAATATGAAGCTGTGTTCGCTAAATTTCTCACGCGAAAGGATCCCCCTATGTTTTCTCTTCTGACCTCACGTCGCTTTTTGCCGTTGTTTGGAACGCAGTTTTTTTCCGCGTTCAATGACAATTTTCTCAAAAATGCGATGGTGTTCTTGATCCTTTATCAACTCTCAGGGCCTGATGCGCAGGCGCTGGTGACTTTGGCGGGTGCGGTGTTTATTGCGCCGTTCTTTTTTCTCTCGGGGATTGGGGGAGAAATGGCAGACCGCTTTGATAAAGCGGTAGTGGCGCGACGTCTCAAACTGGTGGAAATTTTGGCTTCCATCGTAGCCGTTGCGGGGTTTTCGCTCCATTCTGTACCGTTGCTGTTTACGGCTCTGTTTTTGTTTGGCGTGATTGCAGCCCTTTTTGGACCAATTAAATACGGCATTTTGCCTGACCATCTCAAAACGCATGAGCTTCCTTCGGGTAACGCGCTGGTGGAAGGGGCGACCTTTATCGCCATTCTGGCGGGAACCATTCTAGGCGGTGTGGCGGCGCAAGGTGGTGGTGATCCGGCCACCTTTAGCGGCCTGATTTTGACATTCGCGGCGCTGTGTTATGTCTCCAGCCTGTTCATTCCCAAAACGGGATCGGCCGCTCCTGATCTGAGGATTGATCCGAATATCCTGCGTTCTACCTTCTCGCTGATGAAAGATTTGCGTCAGGATCATCGTTTGTGGATCACGGGCGTGATGGTGAGCCTGTTTTGGATGATTGGTGCGGTGGTCATGTCGCTGCTGCCTCCTCTTGTCAAAGACGGGATGGGCGGAAGTGAACTCGTGGTGAGCGTTTACTTTGCAATTTTTGCGATTTTTATTGCTGTCGGCTCCTTGTTCGGTTCGTTTTTGTGCAGTGGGCGTATCGTGCTGTTGCCTGTACCGATTGCCAGCCTGTTGATGGGAGTGATCGCCCTTGATCTGACATGGGCACTTTCAGGATTAACGCCATTGGGTAAAGCTTTGGATGTGGCCGCATTTTTTGCACATCCTACCGCGTGGAGAGTGGCGATTGATCTGGCGTTGCTCGCCATATGCGGTGGGGTATTCGTCGTGCCCTCATTCGCGGCGAACCAGCATTGGGCGCCCGAAGACAAACGCGCACGTATTGTCGCGGGGGTGAATGTCATTTCTGCCGCCTTCATGGTGATTGGTGCGCTGGTGATTGGCGCGCTGCAAAAAGCGGGATTGTCGTTCGCGCAACTCTTTGCGGTGATTGGTGTTTTTTGCCTTTTTGCAGGGGTCTGGATGCTGCGCGTGATGCCTGCTAACCCGTTGCAGGATTTTCTTTCCATCGTGTTTCGTGCGTTTTACCGTATGGAGGTGATCGGCAAAGAGAATATCGCGAAAGCCGGTCCCAATGCCGTGATTGCGCTCAACCATGTGAGTTTTCTGGATGCGGCAGCGGCCATGTCGATTCTTGATAAAGAACCCGTGTTTGCCATTGATCACGGCATTTCCCAACGGTGGTGGGTGAAGCCTTTCCTCAAGCTCACACGCGCGATGCCGCTTGATCCCACCCGTCCGCTCGCCACCCGCGCCTTGATCAACGCGGTGAAAAGCGGTGAGTCCCTGATCATATTCCCAGAAGGACGTTTGACGGTCACGGGAAGTCTTATGAAGATTTATGACGGCGCAGGACTGATTGCCGAAAAATCAGGCGTTCCCGTTGTGCCTGTGCGGATTGAGGGGCTGGAGTCCACCGTCTTCACACGCCTGAATGCCTCGCAAGTGAGGCGTCGCTGGTTCCCCAAAGTGCGGATCACGGTGCTCGAACCCGTCAAGCTGGAAGTACCTGAAGAGCTGAAAGGCAAGGCGCGGCGTCAAGCGGCGGGGGCGGGTCTGTATCAGATCATGTCTGATCTCATGTTCCGTACCACGCCGATTGAGACCACCGTATTCGCTCGTGTGGTGGAGGCCGCGCAAAAGCACGGCGCAGGCCGTATCGCGGTGGAAGATCCCGTAACGGGTTCGCTCAACTACAAGCGTCTGCTGATTGGCGCACGCGTGCTCGGTGAAAAGCTGATGACTTATGGTCAAGCGCAAGAAGCGGTGGGCGTAATGCTCCCCAATGCCAATGGCGCCGCCGTCACCTTGCTCGGTCTGATGTCATCGAACCGCGTGCCTGCGATGATCAACTTCAGTGCAGGGGCGACCAATATTCGCGCGGCGTGTACGGCGGCACAAGTGCACACGATCATCACCTCAAAGGCGTTTGTCGAAAAGGCGCGTCTCACAGGATTGGTGGCGCAACTCGAAGCAGATGTGAAGATCGTCTACCTCGAAGATGTCCGCGCCACCGTGACGGGCTGGGACAAGATACGCGGCATGATCAAGCGTCATCAACCGCTTGTGAGCGCAAAAGCTACGGATCGTGCGGCGATTTTGTTCACCTCAGGATCAGAGGGAACGCCCAAAGGCGTCGTGCTCTCGCACACCAATATGCTGGCGAATGCGGCACAAGCAGCAGCGCGGATTGATTTTGGCCAACAGGATAAAGTGTTCAACGTGTTGCCCGTCTTCCACTCGTTTGGGTTGACGGTGGGACTGGTGTTGCCGCTGGTGTCGGGTGTGCCGGTGTATCTGTATCCCTCACCACTGCATTACCGCGTGGTGCCAGAACTGATTTATGGCTCGAACGCGACAATTCTGTTCGGAACCGATACCTTCCTCACAGGATATGCCCGTGCCGCTCATCCTTACGATTTGCGCTCGTTGCGTTACGTACTGGCGGGGGCAGAGCCTGTCAAAGAGAGCACACGCCGCACCTACATGGAGAAGTTTGGTCTTCGGATTCTGGAGGGCTATGGCGTCACCGAAACCGCGCCCGTGCTCGCCATCAACACGCCCATGTTCAACCGCTTCGGCACTGTGGGGCGGATCATGCCTGCCATGGAAGCGCGTTTAGAAGCCGTGCCAGGTGTCGAAGAAGGCGGGCGTCTGCATGTGCGCGGCCCCAACGTCATGATCGGCTATCTCAAAGCCGAAAAGCCAGGCGTCCTTGAGCCGCTGGCTGAGGGCTGGCATGATACGGGCGATATTGTCACCATCGATCGTGAAGGGTTCATCACCATCAAAGGCCGCGCCAAGCGCTTTGCCAAGATCGCGGGTGAGATGGTGTCATTGGCGGCGGTGGAGGCATTGGCGGCGGAATGCTGGCCTGATGCGCTCTCAGCGGTGGCGTCACTTCCCGATCCCAAAAAGGGCGAAAAGCTGATCCTGCTCACGCAAAAGAAAGGCGCGACCAAAGCCGCGTTTCAAACTTTCGCCAAGGGCAAGGGAGCAGCGGAACTGATGTTCCCATCAGAAGTGCTTGTCGTTGAGAGTATCCCCGTACTCGGTTCTGGCAAGCTCGATTTCGTGGGTGTCAGCAAAATGGCCAAGGAGATGCTTGCGCCTAAGGCGGCGTGAGAGAATGATATTGGCGACGAATCGACCCAGCGATCATGCGTTCATTCCCAGCTTAACACGATTAGCGGCACGCTGTGCTAGATTGCGAACTCGACGCCTTGTCGGGCATGGATATCGACGAGCTTGCCTCCGGTACCACCAGCTTCATCGCCGAGAAATCCTGCCACCTACAGACGGCGAGAACACACAGGCCACCCGCGAAAAGTTCTCTGAACGCTCCATTCGTATGGCTCTGCCTCTGGCTTTCCTCAGACCAGCCATCGTCAAGGCCGCAATCGATGGCACGCTACCTTTTGGCACTGGAGTCATGGCACTCGCTGAACTTCCGATCGACTGGGAACAGCAGGGCAGCGTTGTCGCAAGCGCCGGTAGTATAGATCCGAGAAGGTGTGCATCGTAGACAGTGGTGATTGTCGGCAAAGGGGTCGATTGCCGGGCAGCCTTAATTTGCTATACGGGTGCTGTCAGATTAAACAAATTAGTGTCAGAAACCCCGACTCAGCCAGATTTTATGCCACTCGGCAAGTGCGGCGGTGCGATGTTCCTTGAATACTGTTCTTGAAGTGAGGTTTCTTTGTCCATTGAAGTGTTTGCGTATCAATCCGTGAAGTGCCGCGAATTTCTGCAAACTTCGCATTCTTTGGAAGCGGAGCATGGCTCGCTCGCGTCGTCGAAAGGGTTGATGCAAATTCTCGACACGATTGTTCAACCAACGGCCGACCTCTCGTATGCCGGTTGCCCCCAAAACCTTGAGTGCATCGCCGTATGAGGCCAAGCGATCCGTTACGATTGTTTCGGTCATACCATGTTGTTTGATCGCATTTCTCAAGAATTTCAGCGCTTATTTCTTGTCTCGTCGCTTCGAAACGAAGCTCTCCAGCACTTCACCTTCGTGATCAACCGCTCGCCAGAGGTAATGTTTTTCGCCGTTGATCTTCACGAAGACCTCGTCGAGATGCCATTGCCGATGCCGGAATGAGCGCATTGCCTGGACTCGGTTACGACGGATCTCTGCAGCGAAAAGTGTCCCGAACCGGTTCCACCAGAAACGTACCGTTTCATGCGTGATGTCGATCCCGCGCTCGTGCAACAGGTCTTCGACATTGCGCAAAGACAATAGATACCGGACATACATCATCAAAGCCAGGCGGATGATCTCGGGCGAGGTCTCGAAATAGCGGAAGATGGGTGAGTTGCTCATTCGGAAATCCTACCGCCCAAACCATCAGCGGCAAGCCTTTTTTATCTGACAGTGCCCTCTGCCAGAACCGGAAAATCATCGGTTTCCAAAAGAGTGGCTGGTGCCGCAGGGGAGGATTGAACTCCCGACCTCACCATTACCAATGGTGTGCTCTACCACTGAGCTACTGCGGCGTGTGGTTGCTGTTGCCATAAAGTGCTCCCAACTGCAACAGAGCGCTCATTACTTTTTTTCAAAAAGACGTTGCTCGAGCCCATGTTTGAACGAAAACTGATAGGAGAATGCACCCCTAAGCTTTAATTATTCTTGAGTTTTAATTATTCAAAGGCAGATCAAGCGCTTGCCACGTTTCAAGCAATGCATCACGCAATGCTGCAATCATGGCAGGGGTATGTGCGGGGGTTGGTGTAATGCGCAAGCGCTCTGTACCACGTGCCACGGTGGGATAATTAATGGGCTGCACGTAAATGCCATGCTGGCGGATGAGGCGATCACTGGCTGCTTTGGTTTTGGCAGCATCTCCCACCATGAGCGGCACAATATGTGTTGGCCCTTGCATAAAGGGAAGGCCTGCAGCGGTGAGCATGGCTTTAACCTGCGCCACATTCTCGCGATGACGTGCTCGCTCTGCGGCTGACACCATTAAATGCTCAACGGATGCTAGCGCAGCTGCTGCAACAGCGGGAGGAAGCGCAGTTGTGAATATAAATCCGTGAGCGTAAGAGCGCACTGCATCAATGATATCGGCTTTGGCGGCAAGATATCCGCCGATGCAGCCAAAGCCTTTGGCCAGTGTTGCCTCAATAATATCAATGCGCTCCATCGCGCCGATTTCCTGAGCAAATCCGCCGCCTTGTTCGCCATAAAGTCCAACTGCATGGACTTCGTCAATATAGGTGAGAGCGCCATATTTTTGCGCCAGATCACAGATCGCATGAATGGGGGCCACATCCCCATCCATGGAGTAAACGCTTTCAAATAAAATAATTTTGGGACGTGCGCGCCCTGCTTTTTTGAGAATTTCTTCTAAATGGGCAAGATCATTGTGACGGAAAATGACTTTGTCACGCCGTGCGCCACGCACACCCTCAATCATCGAATTGTGGTTCATTTCATCTGAAATAAGCAGACAATCGGGAATGAGCTTAGCAAGGGTCGCAATCCCCGTCGCATTCGAGACATAGCCCGATGTAAACACGAGTGCTGCGTCTTTGTTGTGCAAACGTGCCAATGTTTTCTCTAATGCGACAATCGGGGCACTTGTACCAGAGATATTGCGTGTGCCACCAGCACCAACGCCCATCTGTCCTGCTGTGTCCTGCATGGCGCGAATGACATCCGCATGACATCCCATGCCCAGATAATCGTTTGTGCACCACATGGTGATGGGATGCGCCTGCCCTTGATCATGCCAAATGGCATAAGGAAAATGATGCGCATCACGTTGCAAGGTGATGA
The DNA here is from genome assembly GCA_044356745.1 of Beijerinckiaceae bacterium. Lineage (GTDB taxonomy): Bacteria > Pseudomonadota > Alphaproteobacteria > Rhizobiales > Beijerinckiaceae > JBIKVP01. The sequence goes on from JBIKVP010000013.1 coordinate 9,737, forward strand.
ACTCACGATAGCGCTGTTCAGTTTTCACTGTTGTGAGGGCATTGGCAAAATAGGTATCATAATCTGGTGAAGTGTCATCGTTATAAGATGGTGTAGGCAAAAAAGCCTGTTCAAGCAGTGGGGACGCGGTAGCAGATTGACGCATCGCCGCACGCACTTGGCGCATGACAGGGCATAAATCTTCGTTGGTACGGGCATCTGTCGTTAAGACAGGCTCGGCTGAGACCAGATTCTCGAACGCTGTCAAACCCATCTTACGCCCCTTAACTGCTTCCTGCTCTTCGTGTTTTTGTTGTGAGTGAAGACATTGTATAGCGCAATCATCTCACTCTCACAAAACTTCTTTAGAGCATGTTACGCAAAAGTGGAAACCGGTTTTGCGTTGTAACATGCGACACAACAAAGACTTTGAGCACGGTTTTGGTTCTTTTAAAACATAACGTGCTTTAGACACATTCTAAAAACCTGTTCAAATTCGCATGACAGCGCCTGTGAAGCAAGTCCCTCACGCTTAAAACCGCACTTGTAAGCTGCGAAAATAAGCGTGATCTCATGTCATGTCGTTGATATAGAACAAACGCTACCTAAACTTTGTGCGCCACCACACATGTGCGCGTGATGAGGCGATATGATGAATCCTTGCTCTCCCCTCGTTAATCACCTCAGCGTTTCGCCCAATTTTGGGGATCGTCGCGCTATTCAAAAACCTGACATGGTGATTTTGCATTATACAGGCATGAGAGATGGTATGAGCGCTTTAGAATGGCTTTGTCATCCAGAAAGCCATGTGTCTTGCCATTATGTCGTGATGGAAGATGGTGTTATTCATCAACTGGTTGCAGAATCCCATCGCGCTTGGCACGCTGGAGTTGGTCAGTGGCACACCATATCGGATATTAATTCACACTCTATTGGTATTGAGATCGTCAACGGCGGGCATGATTTTTGTGCCAGTGATGGCACGTTACCACCCTACCCTGCGGTGCAAATTGAGAGCGTGATTGCACTGAGCCGTGACCTGATCGCGCGTTGGTCGATTGAACCGCGAAATATTTTAGCACACTCTGATATTGCCCCACAACGCAAACAGGATCCGGGCGAGCATTTTCCGTGGAACTTGCTTCATGAAGCGGGTGTCGGGCACTGGGTTATGCCAGAGCCGCTCAAAGATGGCCGATTTCTTAGTTTGGGGGATGTGGGAGCACCGATTGAAGCGCTGCAAATGATGCTCAAACTATATGGCTATGGCCTTGACGTAACGGGACATTTTGATGCCATGACACAAGCGTGCGTCAAAGCTTTTCAGCGTCACTTTCGCCCTCAACAGGTGGATGGTATCGCAGATAGCTCAACCATCACAACGTTGCATCGTCTGCTTCAAGCCTAAACACTCAGAGTTATTTAAGCGGCTTTGAGGGATGTCACAAGACGTGCGGTATCGGCTTTGAGACGCTCAAGTTCACTTTGCAACGCGCGGGTTGCATCATCAACGGATGTGGAGAGGCCAACCGTATCTTCTGCGGCTTGATCAACTTTGTTGACAGACTCTTTAAGATACGTTGCTGATTGCGCTGCTGATGAGATCGAGCGCAAGATTTCCTGCGTCGCTGCGTTTTGTTGTTCCATTGCAGAGGCCATCGACATCGTCATGCGATCAATGGATTCAATCGTATTCGTGATGCCGCCAATGGCTTGCGCAGCGCCTGTTGCAGCACTTTGCATCCGTGATATTTGCGCGCGAATGTCTTCGGTGGCTTTTGCGGTCTGATTGGCGAGTGCCTTCACTTCTTGAGCAACAACAGCAAAGCCGCGACCTGCTTCACCTGCACGCGCTGCTTCAATGGTTGCATTGAGTGCCAGCAAATTGGTTTGCTCGGCAATCGTGGTGATAAACGTGAGCACTTCACCGATTTTATTGCTTGATTCTTCCAATGCACGCATCAAAGTACGGGTTGAATCGACCTCTTCTGCGGCTTTTGCTGTGGTTTGTGAGCTTTGATTCAGTTGACGACCAATTTCGGCAATGGCGCTGGATAACTCTTCGGCCGCTGCTGCCGCTAATCCCACACTTTGCGAGGATTGATCTGTGATCTGTCCCACATTTTCAGTCTCGCGTGCCGTGGTGGAAGAGGCTTGGCGCACATTCTGGTTTGCATCACCGATGGTTCTTACAAGCTCATTGAGTGTTTTAAAGGCAGGTTGCATGAGTTGATCAAGCTGTAGCGCATAATTGTTTAAATCGCGGCGCATACGCTCACGCTCTTCAGATAACCCCGTATCTTGTGTTTCTTTCACATCGCGCACGTGATCAAGCTGCTCTAAGGCGCGGGCAAGTTTGCCGGCCTGATCGTCACGATTGCGATGCGGCAAATGCTGACGACGCTCGCCACCACCCATGCGCTGAGCGATTTTGGTGAGATCATCAATCGGTTTCACCGCTCCTGATAACCATTGTCCACATCCTACCATCACCGCACCAAGACCAAGCGCACCGAGCAACACACGCATCACGCCATCGACGGGAAGCGCAGCAACACTGACGCATACAGCGCTTGAGGCAATACTTGCCGCACTGATTGCGATAAGGCTGGTGGAGCGTAATGTGGAAGACGCTTGAGAAGGTTGGTTTTGTGGCAAAGAAGATGAAGGCGACATGGAGCTCACTCAAATCAGATAAAAAGCAATACCCACACTCTTAAGGAACTTGGTTAAAGAAGCTTGAAGAGAAAGGCCTGATCTGACATTTCCTGTTTCCTGTCCGCAGAAAAATCGGTTAAGCCGCTTTCAAAGAGATGATGCAAAAGACGAGGCAAGCGGCGAAAGCCAAAAGGCGAGAGCAATGTCTGAGAATAACAAAGCGACTAAAACCAAATCTTTTAAAGTCCGGCCACGCAAACCCCGTGGGCTGGAAGATCGAGGCGCAAACGATATTGCGGCCACGCGCGTCATGCTTGCCAAAATTCAAGAGGTCTATGAGCGTTACGGCTTTGAGGCACTCGAGACCCCCTTCATTGAATACACCGATGCTTTAGGCAAGTTTCTCCCTGATCAAGATCGACCCAATGAAGGGGTATTTTCCTTTCAGGATGATGATGAGCAGTGGCTCTCGCTTCGTTATGATCTCACCGCGCCCTTGGCGCGTTATGTCGCCGAGCATTTGCAGGATTTGCCGCGCCCGTTTCGCAGTTATCGCGCTGGGTACGTGTTTCGCAATGAAAAGCCAGGACCAGGGCGCTTTCGCCAGTTTATGCAGTTTGATGCTGATACGGTTGGCTCAGCATCCCCTTTAGCGGATGCCGAAATGTGCATGATGATGGCTGATACGCTGGAGGCGCTGGGTTTAGAGCGCGGGCAATATGTCATTAAGGTCAACAACCGCAAAATCCTCGACGGCGTGATGGAAGCGATTGGTTTGGGGGGGGATGAGAACGCGGGAAAGCGCCTCATGGTTTTTCGAGCAATAGATGCAATAGACAGAATTGGCGCTGAAGGTGTGATGCAACGATTAGGTGCAGGGCGCAAGGATGAAAGTGGCGATTTCACGAAGGGGGCGGGATTAAATGAAAATCAAATTAGTAATCTAGTTCAATTTTTAACACTCGAACGTGTCGAGACTATTGAATATAAAGAAATTTCTATGATTGGTGAAACTCCACAAGAGTTTGAAAAAACGAAAAGTGATATTCGTAGCATTTTAGAAATTTATGAAAATAATCCGTTAGCTATCGACGGAAAAAACGAATTAAAAGAAATTTCATGCATAGTTAAATCTGCTGGATACGACAATGATCGTATTCAAATTGATAGGTCAGTCGTGCGTGGTCTTGAATATTACACAGGTACGGTGTTTGAGGCGGAACTTCTCATTCCTGCAACTGACGAGAAAGGTAATCCCATCCGCTTTGGCTCCGTGGGCGGTGGGGGGCGTTATGATGGGTTGATTGGGCGCTTTCGCGGCGAGTCTTTACCTGCCACAGGCTTTTCAATTGGTGTGTCGCGGCTACTGGCTGCGCTTAAAGCCGTCAACAGCCCGATTCTGAACACCACGCAAACCTATGCCCCTATTGTTGTGGCGGTGATGGATCAAGAGCATGTGAGTGAATATCAGCGCATTGTGTCCAACTTGCGCAACGCGGGCATTCGCGCGGAGATGTATGTGGGCGAGAGTGGGCTTAAAGCGCAGTTTAAATATGCGGATCGACGCGGCAGCCCGTGCATCATCCTGCAAGGCAGTGATGAGCGCGAAAAAGGCGAAGTTCAAATTAAGGATTTGATTGAAGGGGCAAAAGCGGCGCAAGCGATTGCTTCAAACGCGGAATGGAAAGCCTCTCGTCCCGCACAATTTGCCGTCCCCGTTGATCAGATTGTGGAAAGCGTGCGTGAGCTACTCAACGCGCATGGGTTGAATGGCGGCTGAACCTCACCTGTCATTGCGAACGAAGCGCGGCAATCCAGAAAAAAGTATATAAAGGACTGGATTGCTTTGTCGTGATACTCCTCGCAATGACGGTTTTTGCTTCAAGCGCTTGAACCTCAACTGTCATGCCAAGGCTTGGCCTTGGCATCCACGCCTTAAGAGCCACTACGCTTTTACACTGTCGCTCAGTCGTGGATGGCAAGCTCAGCTCATTCTTTACATGAGCGTCCTACGACTTAAGAACTGTTGCTAAAAGCAACCTATGGCTTGCCATGACGATTTGTGGCTCACCTCCATAAATCAAAGCCTAAACGGGGCTTTACATCTATTTCCGCGATATAAAAACAAAAAATAAGGTGAATTTTTCCTTATCACAAGCTCGCGCATTAACGATTGCTTAGGGTTAACCGTTCATTGTCGAAAAAGGTGGTCAGAACTCAACCACAACAGGAATTGCTTCAATGGCCGACAACATTGTGCTCTCGAAGGGCATTCGCCAGAATCTTTTGACGCTTCAGCGCACCTCTGACAATTTGGGTGTGATTCAAAACCGCTTGTCTACAGGTTTGAAAGTCAATTCAGCGCTTGATAGCCCACAAGCCTTTTTCGTCGCGCAAGGCTTGCGTGCGCGTGGTAGCGATTTATCGAACCTGCTTGATAGTATGGGACTTGGCATTCAAACGCTCAAAGCGGCTGATGCGGGTATTAAAGGGATTACACGCCTTGTTGAAACAGCACAAGGGCTAGCGCGTCAGGCTCTTCAAACCTCTGATACGACTGTTAGAGCCAGTCTTGCGACACAGTTTGATGCACTGATGACGCAAATTGCAAATATTGCACAGGATTCGGGCTATAACGGCATTAATCTTCTCGACAACCAAAACCTGACCGTCAATTTGAACGAGACAGCCTCTAATACGCTGGTCATCACAGGTGTAAACTGGAATACGGCGACGCCACTGGGTATTGCCGCAGCGGCTGGTAGCTGGGCGACGGATGTCAACATCAACGCAGCCGTTACCAACCTTAATACCGCGATGACGACGCTTCGCTCGCAAGCCTCGACATTTGGTGCAAACCTCACTGTTCTGCAAACCCGTGAGGATTTTGCTAAAGATGCAATTCTTGCGTTGAATGCGGGTGCTGATCTGCTCACACTTGCGGATCAAAACGAAGAGGGGGCAAAACTGCTTGCTCTTGGCACACGTCAGCAACTCGGCACGCAAGCGCTTTCACTCGCCAACCAATCCGATCAGGCCGTGTTGCGTCTATTTGGCTAAACGCTCATTAAAGAGTGGATCATGGGGAGTGCATTATGGCTTTGAAAGTTGAACTCAAACCTGATGAGCGAATCATCATTGGGCAGGCTTTGATCCGCAATGGCGATCAACGCGCACGTCTTTTTATTGAGGGTGACGCTCCCATTTTGCGCGAGAAAGATATTTTAACGTCAAAAACTGCCGACTCTCCTGCCAAACGCATCTATTTATCCGTCCAATTAATGTATTTAACGCAGGATATTGCTAAGCATCACACAATATATTTCGAGCTTGTACGCGACTTTTTGCAGGCTGCACCCAGTTCATTGCCACTTATTGACGATATTAATAACCGCATTTTAAGCGGTGACATGTATAAAGCTTTGAAGATTGCGAAAAAGTTGATTGATTATGAGTCGGAGTTAATTGCCCATGCACAAGGCCACAACAACATACGCTAAGGTTGCGCAAGAGACTTTGATCGGGCGAGAACTTGAGGCGCATGTGCTTCTTAAATCAGCCGCCCGCCTCCAAAATATTCAGGAAAATTGGGATAATGCACAAAGTGAGCTTGATGCTGCCTTGCTCAACAATCGTCGTTTATGGACTGTGCTTGTGAGTGCAACCACTGACCCTAGCAACCCTTTGCCTAATGACATCAAAAACAACATCGCCAATCTGGCTCTTTTTATTTTTAATCGCACACTTGATCTGAGTGCCAATCCGCAAAAAGAGCGCATTGATGTGCTCATTACGATCAATCGCCAGATTGCTGCGGGATTACGTGCCAAAGCTGACGCATCCTAGTTTTAGCAAATAGCCTTTGTAAATTGTCTGTTAACAGGCTGACTTTTGCCTGTTTGAAACCTGTGGATGCAGTGCCCTTAAGAGGGTGCATCATGAAAGATGCAAGATCATCACATCATCATTTTATCACGCTGATGCGGCGATTCACGCTTGACATCGATGTAGCACGTTGAAGCGTGTGGCATGAGTGTATCAGTTTGGGCCGATCAAAAATATCCCATAAAAATCAATTGCTTATAGTGTAAGGCTTTTGAGCCTGGCATATTTGAAGCGTGAAGCCTTAAACAGATCATTAACTTTTGAGCAATTCCGCACGCGAAATGATTAAGGTTAATTTTGGGCGAATATTAAAAAATAATTAATGTTTCCATCCACTTGGCAAAAAGCTGTTGAAAACATTCACTCGTCCACAGGTGATTAGCGCAAACACATTGCCTTAGTGATGAATCGATTCGGGTTGCCATGGTTAGATCGGCTCGCTAGTGTCTTTATATCTTAAGGCCGCCCACTATCGAAACTGCCCGAAAGATCATTGTTACAAGTTTTGTCATGGCTATGTGTCATGGCTACGCATTTTGTGATGATGATTTGACAGCGCACTGGATAGCTCGGTTCTTTCCTATCCGCTTCAGACGTGTGTTTTATCATCACGAGTTATCATTCTAACGTTTTCACGTTTAGAAAGAGAATTCGTGTGCGTTGATGTGGCTGTTTTAATTGGAGTAGCACCATGTTTTTCAATGTTTTTCCACCACCCCCTTTTTAAAATTTATTTCACCCCATCTTAAAGACAAAAAGTCGTCAAATGAACCTCTCTCATCACTTATCCTCTTGCAGGTGAGGGTGTGGTTATTTGTATTTTTTTTAATGTGATAAGCCTGAAACGAGAACGAGAATGCGGAAAGCAGAAGATATGTCAGCACGCCCGACAACCCAACGTCAAATGTCTTCCAACAGCGAACAAGAAAGTCAAATACCTCCAACCCCATCAACGCATACACCCCATGAGAGCGTTTTCTCGCACGAGGCAAACCAGTTTGATCGCAGCACATCTGAGATGAATGCCGCATCGACACGTGACATGGCGGATATTTGGTCGCGCATTAAACGCCGTTTACGCATCGAATATGGTGAGGATGTATTTTCAAGCTGGTTTGCACGCCTTGAAGTTGAAGAAGCGCAAGGGAATGTCGCTTATTTAAGTGTGCCGACACGTTTTCTCAAAAGCTGGATTGAAGCGCATTATGCGGATCGCATTACGGCACTTTTTAAAGCTGAAACAGAAGAATTTGCTGTATCGGTTGAGCAAATACAGCTTGCGGTGCGCGGCACGGCGATGCGTGATATGGGCGTGACACACAATCCACGTCCACGCCTGATGCCCACACGGGTTGAAAGCACATCGGGCACAGCGCTCACCACCCATACGTCTGCTCCTTCTGAGCGTCAAGAAGGTGAATTCGGTGCGAATGCGCTTGATCCACGTTTAGGTTTTGAGACATTTCTAGTGGGTCGCTCTAATGCGCTTGCTCATGCTGCTGCTGAGCGTATTGCTCATCATGAGAGCGGGCCAGCGCTTTATAATCCGCTCTTTATTCATGCGAATGTCGGTTTAGGAAAAACGCATCTTTTACAAGCCATTGGCAATCAAGCCTTGAAAAACGGCAAGCGCGTGATTTATCTCACCGCTGAGCGTTTCATGTATGGTTTTGTCGCAGCCTTAAAAGCACAAAACGCCATGGCCTTTAAAGAACGTTTGCGCAATATTGATCTTCTCATCATTGACGATGTGCAATTTTTACAAGGCAAATCCATTAGTCAGGAATTTGGCCACACCATCAATGCTTTGATTGATGCTGGCAAGCAGATTGTGGTTGCAGCTGATCGTCCTCCTTCAGAACTTGAGGCTCAAGATGACCGCGTACGCTCCCGTTTGGCGGGTGGTTTGGCTGTTGAAATGGCTGCTCTTGATGAAGAATTACGCAAGCGCATTCTTACCGCACGCATCACAGCGGTGAAAGCAGCACACCCCTCCTTTCACGTTGGCGATGCCGTCATCAGTTTCATCGCACATACGATTACAACCAATGGCCGCGATCTTGATGGTGCCGTTAACCGCCTTCTCGCGCATTCAACGCTTACGCAAGGCCCCATTACACTAGAGACTGCTGAAACCGCGATCCGTGACCTCGTCAAAAATCGTGAGCCAAAGCGTGTCAAAATTGAAGATATTCAAAAGCTCGTTGCGAATCGTTATAATGTGTCTCGGGCAGATATTCTCTCAGAACGCCGCACAGCTGCCGTGGTGCGTCCGCGTCAGATTGCGATGTACCTGTCAAAATCATTGACGCTACGCTCGCTGCCTGAAATTGGGCGCCGCTTTGGTGGACGTGATCACACCACGGTGCTTCATGCCGTGCGCAAGATCGAACAGTCTTTAACCAGTGACATTGCACTCAATGAAGAAATTGAGCTGCTCAAGCGCATGTTACAAGATTAAAACTCCCTCAAGGCGTTTGACAATAAGAACGTATCGTTCTATGAGAAGGATAATATGACTTATCCTTCCTCAATGAACTGATCAGGAGATCACCCTATGTCTCATTATCTATCGCGTCGTGTGGCGCTGGCTGCCATCACAGCAGGTGCGTTTTTAGGTGCATTTGCATCGCTTTCAAGCGAGGTTCGTGCGCAAAATGTAAAAGAAATACGTATTGATTTTGCGACTTATAACCCTGTTTCACTTGTTCTTAAAGACAAGGGTTTTTTGGAAAAAGAATTTGAAAAAGACGGGATCACGGTTCGCTGGGTGCAATCAGCAGGTTCCAATAAAGCGCTTGAGTTTCTCAATGCGGGGTCGCTTGATTTTGGCTCAACAGCAGGAGCTGCTGCGCTTATCGGGCGCATCAACGGCAATCCAATCAAATCGGTTTACGTTTATTCACGCCCTGAGTGGACGGCGCTTGTCACAAAGCCCGCATCAGGGATCAAAACTGTTGCTGATCTTAAAGACAAACGCGTTGCTGTGACCCGTGGTACAGATCCGCACATTTTTCTCGTGCGTGCGCTTGCGGAAGCTAAACTGACCGAGAAAGATGTCAAACTTGTACTGCTACAACATGCAGATGGGCGTCTTGCGCTTGAACGCGGTGATGTCGATGCGTGGGCAGGGCTTGATCCGATGATGGCGGCCTCTGAAATTGAAGGCGGTTCAGTGCTGTTTCATCGCAATGCAGCGGCTAATACATGGGGTATTCTCAATGTGCGCGAAGCGTTCGCTAAAGAAAATCCTGAGCTGGTTAAGCGTGTATTGTCTACTTATGAAAAAGCACGCAAATACACTCTTGAAAATCCGGCAGAGCTCAAAAAAATCTTTATTGACCTTACCAAGTTGCCTGAAACGGTTGTTGATCGTCAACTTGGACAGCGCACTGAGCTGACGCACAGCGCGATTGGTGCAGCTCAAGCGGAGACAATCCTTGCCGCAGGCAATGCCCTTAAAGAAGCAGGTGTCCTTCCAGCAAACACAGATGTAAAAGCCACAGTTGATGCGCTGATTGATTCAAGCTACTTGTCGGCTGGAAAATAAAAGAAGTGCGCTCGCCTCAGTGAGACAACATTCGCCCATGCAGCCAGAGCAAAAAACATCACAACCACCTCTCACTTCACACGGAGCGCTCTATCCGTGGCTGTTAGGGCTGGTTGTGCCGCTCTCATTAGGTTTGATCTGGGAAGGCGTTGTGGCGTTTCAATTTGCTGAAGGGCGACTTGCGCCGCCACCCTCAAAACTTTTTGCGACTTTATGGGCGCTGGCCACATCTGGAGAGTTATTTTCTCACATGATGGTGACGCTCAAACGTATCGGAGCAGGTTTTTTCCTAGGGGCGTTCGCTGGTACATTGCTCGGAGCCCTCACAGGTGCATCACGCAGTGCACGTCTTATTCTTGATCCGAGTTTACAAGCGCTTCGCGCCATTCCGTCTATTGCTTGGGTTCCACTATTTATTTTATGGCTTGGAATTTTTGAAGCCTCCAAAATCGCGCTTATTGCAATGGGGGTCTTCTTCCCCGTTTACTTAGGGGTTGCCGGAGCCATTGTGTCGGTGGACCGTAAACTCATTGAAGTGGGTCGTATTTTTCGTCTTACACGTTTAGAACTGGCACGACGTGTTTTACTCCCTGCGATTTTGCCCTCCTGGATCGTTTCTTTGCGCTCGGGTTTAGGCTTGGGCTTCATGTTTGTCGTCGCAGCGGAATATATGGGTGCGAGTGAAGGTCTGGGCTATTTATTGCTTGATGGTCAACAACTCGGTAAGCCCGATCAGATTATCGCCGCGATTTTGACTTTTGCAGTCTTAGGAAAAGCCACGGACACACTGCTCGTGATGGTCACGCAACCGTTGACATTATGGCAGGATATTTCGCGGGAGCGGATGTAATGCTAAGCATTGAGCGCCTCTCAAAAACCTATAGCGATGGCACATGTGCTTTAATGGACGTTAGCGTGACTGTTCGCGCAGGGGAGATTGTCGCGCTTGTAGGGGGCTCAGGATGCGGCAAAACAACGTTGCTACGGCTTATTTCAGGGCTCGATCGCACACCTGAGGGACTTATTCGTGTTGATAACGATGTGATCCAAGAGCCCCATCCGATGATCGGCATTGTGTTTCAAGAAGCGCGATTGTTTCCGTGGCTGAGTGTTGCTGAAAATGTTGGCTTTGGTTTGCGTGATGTATCCTCGCAGGAGCGTCCAGAGCGGATTCATCACGCTTTAGAGAAAGTGGGACTGGGTGAACATAGCGCCCGTTGGCCGCGTGAACTTTCGGGCGGGCAACAACAGCGCGTCGCGATTGCCCGTGCGTTTGTGACAAAACCGAAAGTGATGCTGCTTGATGAGCCGTTTTCTGCACTTGATGCCTTTACACGCCAAAGTCTTCACGCCCATTTGCTTGCATTATGGGAAGAGCATCGCCCCACGATTTTGATGGTAACACATGACGTCGAAGAGGCTGTGGCATTGGCTGATCGTGTGCTTGTGATGCAGCCAAATCCGGGGCGGGTGTTTGATGAAATGCACTTAGGATTGGCGCGTCCACGGGATATGCGACAAGCGGCATGTGAAGCGGCGAAGCGCCGCATTCTCAATGCGCTTGATCAAAGCTTGAAACCAAACGCCATTCCTCGTATCGAAGTGTCACAAGAAAGCGCCGCCCGCTGGTGGTGACACATCAACACATAAGGATATGTTTATGAGCTCTGATCATCCTATCGATTCAACGACTCTTCGTGCGCTCCAAGCACCGCTTAAAGAGAGTTATCGCGATAACCCAGATGTGGCCGTGATTACACTCAAAGCCCATGGCTCGATTGATGAGAACAAAATTTCCTGCAAAGTTGAAACAGGGCGCGCGATTATGGAAGCGGGTCTTCACCCTGCCACGGGCGGCTCTGGCGCTGAGTTATGTTCAGGCGACATGCTCCTTGAAGCCCTTGTCGCATGTGGAGGTGTAACACTCAAAGCTGTTGCAACGGCGCTTGAAATCCCGCTTAAAAAAGGGGTTGTGAAGGCCGAGGGCGATCTTGATTTTCGCGGCACGCTTGGTGTTGATAAAACCGCACCTGTTGGTTTTCGCGCCATTCGCCTCACCTTTGAAGTGGATGCAGGCGACACTCCGCAAGATAAACTTGATTCACTCCTCAAGCTCACAGAGCGTTATTGCGTCGTGTTTCAAACGCTCAATACAAAGCCTGAGCTGAATGTAAAAATGACCAGAAGCGAATAATTGTCGTTATGAGTCACTGGCCATGATCGTGTAGAAAGCAATCCAGAAAAGTCATACTGCAATTTAAAACACTGTCTTGCTGTGCTTCTGCCTATGTTAAAAACAGAAGTTGCGGCAATGATTGATTGCTCTAAACCCTTATCACCCTCCCCGCTTGCGGGATGTGCCGGTTTTTTTGGCACTGGTGAGGGGGACTATGTTTTTGTTGCTTTTGCGTGCTTCCTGCTCGGCCATATCCACAAACTGACAAATGCGCGGTGCAATTTCTTTGCGGAATTTTGAGCCATTGAACACGCCATAGTGCCCAACACCTTTTTGCAGATGATCAAGCTTGAGATGATCGGGTAAATTCGGCGTCAGATCATGCGCAGCCTGTGTTTGGCCAATACCTGAAATATCGTCTTTCTCGCCTTCAACGGTCATCAAAGCAACTGTGCGAATGGCATTCAAATCAACTTTCTCACCACGGTGCATTAATTCGCCTTGCGGCAAGGCATGTTTAACAAAAACCATATCGACCGTTTGTAGATAAAACTCCGACGTTAAATCCATCACGGCAAGATATTCATCGTAAAATTCGCGATGCTTTTCTGCTGAGTCGCCGTCATCCTTGACGAGGTGCTGATACATATCCCAATGCGCCATCATATGACGTTCAGCGTTCATCGCCATAAAGCCCGAAAGCTGTAAAAAGCCAGGATACACTTCACGCATGAAGCCCAGTGATGTGAAAGGGACTTTCACGATGCAATGCTTTTGAAACCACTCAATACCACGCTCTTTGGCAAGAAGATTAACTTTTGTTGGCGAACGGCGCGTATCAATAGGACCACCCATCAAAATCATTGAGGCAGGAGCACAAGGATCATGCCTTGCATCCATCAATGCTGCTGCGGCCATAACAGGCACGGACGGTTGGCACACGGCAAGTGCGTGAACGTTCGTTCCAAGATGCTGGATCATCTCAATGACGTAATCAATATAGTCATCCAGATCAAAGCGCCCCGCTGTCAGGGGAACCATGCGCGCATCTGCCCAATCGGTGATATACACCTCGTGTGTGGGCAAAAACGCCTGAACCGTGCCGCGTAAAAGTGTTGCATAGTGGCCAGACATCGGTGCAACGATCAAAAGCTTTGGCTGATCTGGACGTTTTCCCGGAAATTCGCGATCAAAATGTACAAGGCGGCAAAAAGGCTTTTCCCAGACCACGTGTTCGAACACAGGAACATTTTTGCCATCAACAACCGTTGAATCAAGACCGAAATCTGGTTTGCCATAACGGCGTGTGGTGCGCTCAAACATCTCACAAGCCGCCGAGACGCTACGCCCAAACGAGGTATACGTTAACGGGTTTGCCGGACTATTAAAGAAAAACCGTGTCGCACCCGATACAGCTCTTAATGGCCCCGCCACGGCATGAGCCGCTTCATAATAGTAATACGCAACACTCATCACGCCCTTTAACATATCAATGCCTTCCATCACATGTGCTGGAGAGGCCACACAAGCCCATCCTGATCACTATAATTATTCAAGCCTTTAATTCTATGCGCAAAAAGACTAAAGAAGCTTTAGCTTTCGATTAAGGCTACGTCTCCTGTACGTGTGAAAGTGGCACTATGTTCCTTATTCAGTTTTTCTTTTTGCAAAAGCGGTTACGAAACACTTGAGAAAAGTCGCATTTTAAGGGAAAGCGTTAAAGAAAGTTTGCGTGCTCCCCGCGCTCCCCAAATTGGATGAAAGGCACTTTATCATGGCAATGGAACGCTCACGCCGTGTTTTTTCAGGGATGCAGCCCACGGGAAACCTGCATTTAGGGAATTATCTTGGTGCAATGACTGCGTGGATTGATCTGCAAAAGAGTGTCGAATGTCTTTATTGCGTGGTAGACCTTCATGCGATTACCGTCTGGCAAGACCCTACTGAACTTAAAGACGCGATTCGCGGCGTCACTGCGGCTTATATTGCGTGCGGCCTTGATCCTGAAAAAAGTATTTTGTTTAATCAAAGCCAAGTGTCTGGTCATGCTGAACTGGGTTGGATTTTTAATTGTGTGGCGCGGCTGGGTTGGCTCAACCGCATGACGCAATTCAAAGAAAAAGCAGGTAAAGACAAGGAAAAAGCGTCAGCTGGTCTTTATGTTTATCCAAATCTCATGGCTGCTGATATTTTGCTCTATCACGCGACACACGTTCCAGTGGGCGAAGATCAAAAACAGCACCTAGAGCTCACGCGTGATATTGCCAGTAAATTCAATAATGATTTTGCAGCCTCTATTGGCTCACAGGGTTTTAAGGATGGTTATTTCACGCTACCTGATCCGCTCATTCAAGGGCCGGCGACGCGTGTCATGAGTTTGCGTGACGGCACAAAAAAGATGTCAAAATCTGATCCCTCTGATTATTCGCGCATTAATCTCACGGATAACGCGGATATGATTTCGCAAAAAATCCGCAAAGCAACCACTGATCCGCTTCCTCTCCCCTCCGAAGAAGAAGGATTAAAAGATCGCCCTGAAGCTGATAATCTCGTCGGTATTTATGCAGCTCTCACTCGAAATACAAAAGCCTCTGTGCTTGGCACATTTGGCGGAGGCACGTTTTCAACGTTTAAACAAGCGCTTACAGATACTCTCGTTTCGACAATCGACCCGATTGCAGCACAGATCACGCGCCTGAAATCAGACCCTGCCATGATTGATCAAGTACTTACTAAGGGTGCTGATCGCGCACGCGTTTTGGCCGATCAAACCCTCAAAGAGGTCAAAGACATTTTGGGGTTTGTTCGCGCTTGAGGATAAAGCAAAATACGTTTGAACACCCATAAATCACATTGACGCGCTAGACGCATCGTCTTAAGTGAAGATCAAGCCCAGATGGCGGAATTGGTAGACGCACTAGCTTCAGGTGCTAGCGCTCGCAAGGGCGTGGAGGTTCGAGTCCTCTTCTGGGCACCATTGATCCACTAACATTTTAAAAGTAAAGAGTTATTTTTATCATTCTCCGCACCTTTTAGAATGGTTTGGAGCTGTTTATTCAATCTCGCTACTTTGTGAGCGGTTTGCATCTATTTTTTCAGAAAAGGTTAGTGCAATCTTTGTGCAAAAATTATGTTTTGGAAATTGATGTGTTGTCTTATAGTGCGTTTCCTATTCAACCATTAATGAGCTGAAATGCTAACGACTGAACTAATAATTATTTTTGTACTTCTGCTACTCAATGCGTTTTTTGCGCTCTCAGAAATGGCAATTGTTTCCTCCAGCAAACCGATGCTACGCCAAATGGCAAAACAGGGGAATAAACGTGCCGCCGCAGCCTTGAAATTAGCAGAAGATTCAGGCCGATTTCTTTCAACGGTGCAAGTTGGTATCACTTTAGTTGGTACACTTGCTGGCGCTTATGGCGGGGCAGAGATTGCTGATAAATTAGCACCTGGATTTAATGAAATTGGCTTTATCAATCCGAATGGTGAGATTTTCGCTGTTGTGCTCGTGGTTGTCTGCATTACCTATCTATCTGTTGTTATTGGAGAGTTAATTCCAAAGCAATTCGCGCTTTCCAAACCAGAAGCACTTGCCATGTGGATCGCTCGACCCATGTCGCTTTTATCAAATGCCTGTACACCCGTTGTTGCAGCTTTAGAAGGCTCGGCTAATTTATTCTTTAAAATCTTTGGTATCCAGCGCGAAGCGGAAAAGGTGACTGAAGCGGAAGTTAGGGCAATGCTTGCTGAGGGCGCGGCCAGTGGTGCGATTGAAGCAAAAGAACATGATATGCTTCAACGGATCATTCGTTTGGGTGACCGTGATGTCAAATCGATTATGACACACCGTGTCGATTTAACCTTTATTGATGTCAAAGATAGCTTAGAGACAATCCGCAAAAAAGTTAGTGAGTCAGGGCATTCGCGTTATCCTGTCATTGATGGGGATGTCACGGAAATCATGGGGATTGTACAGGCGAAAGAGTTACTGGATGAGGCACTGAACTTTTCTGATAGCTTGCATTTACACAATCATATTCGAGAAGTACCCATGCTTCCGGAAAATTCAAAATGCCTTAATGCGCTTGATATATTTAAGAATTCTCCCATTCACATTGCTGTTGTCGTTGATGAATACGGGGCTGCATCAGGCATTGTGACGGCAGCTGATCTTCTTGAAGCTATTGTGGGTATCATGCCTTCAAATTATGATGCCGATGATCAGCCGCTTATTACACAGCGTGACGATGGCTCATGGCTGGTGGATGGCACTGCCCCAATCGATGAAATTCATTTGGTGATTGGATTAGAAGAGATTGATGCAGATGCTGATTTTAATACGATTGCGGGTTTCATGCTCTACTCCATGGGACGAAAGCCTGATGTCGGCGAATATATTGAGTGTTTTGGCTATCGTTTCGAAGTCGTTGATTTGGACGGGCCCAGAATTGATAAAATCTTGATTGCCCCCATTCACATTCATCCGTCAGAAGAAGCAAACTAGATTTTTGGCAAAGCTTTTTTAAATTACCACGCCATCCATTTGATTTGCGTTCATTTTTCTTGTCAATTTCAAGCACAAGTTTCAGTCCACTCACCCAGTGCGCTACTTTTAAGAGAGGTAGCGCTATTTACCATTCATCTCTGTGGATAACTTTGGGCTGTGATCTTTAAAGGCTTAACTTGCCCCTTGTCATAACCAAACAAATCAGCTGACAATAACAAACTATTTTTAACTGCCTTTAAGTCCTTCATACCAAATAAGAAGCGACATTTTATTTCTATTTTGATAAAGTAAAAAGTATTACGTCTAGCGTCTGCTGCCATTTATTCGAATGGTCAGTATCCACACTCGATATTGAAGAGGAGGATGGTCGCGTAAACTGTCAGCGTTTCCTATCCGCATGGAAACGTGGCTTTTGAGCAGACGCGTAATCAAGATGCGTTGTTTGTCTTTATAAAGTTTTTCTTTTCTGATCAGGTCGCTCGACCCACCTCCTCTCTCAGATGCAAGACAATAATAATAACAGGAGGATATCCCCATGGCTCAAGCCCCTACAATGCCAGTTCCCGACAAACAAACGAAACCCATGACGAAAGAAGAGAAAAAAGTCATTCTCGCCTCATCTCTGGGAACCGTTTTTGAATGGTATGATTTTTATCTTTATGGCTCGCTTGCCGCGATTATCGGCGCGCAATTTTTCAGTGCTTATCCCGAAGCAACCCGTAATATTTTCGCCCTGCTCGCTTTTGCCGCAGGGTTTCTTGTTCGTCCCTTTGGTGCGCTCGTCTTTGGTCGTCTTGGCGATATGGTTGGGCGTAAATACACCTTTCTCATCACGATTGTGATCATGGGTGTTTCAACGTTTGTTGTGGGCTTGCTGCCCAGTTATGAAACCATTGGCATTATGGCGCCGATTTTGCTCATCGGACTGCGCATGTTGCAAGGTCTCGCTTTGGGGGGTGAATATGGCGGCGCGGCGGTTTATGTCGCGGAGCATTCACCGCACGGGCGACGTGGCTTTTACACGGGCTTTATTCAAACAACGGCGACGCTTGGCCTGCTGTTGTCACTGCTCGTGATTATGTTCACACAGATTTATGTCAATGCGAACTATCCTGATGTCGTGGTTGCGGCTGCCGATGGCACAACGACAACCATCAAAGCGTTTAATGCTTGGGGCTGGCGTATTCCCTTCCTGCTTTCAATCGTTCTGCTCGGTATTTCAGTTTACATCCGCTTGCAGATGCAGGAATCTCCCGCTTTCAAAAAAATGAAGGAAGAAGGCACGCACTCAAAAGCACCGCTTTCTGAAGCATTTGGTCAATGGAAAAACGCTAAGATTGCATTGCTTGCTTTGCTTGGTCTTGTCGCTGGACAAGCTGTTGTGTGGTACACAGGACAATTCTACGCCCTGTTCTTCTTGCAATCGATCCTGAAAGTCGATTCCTTCACCGCTAACGTGATGGTGGCTTGGTCTCTCGTCATCGGAACAGGGGGCTTCCTGTTCTTTGGTGCGTTGTCTGATAAAATCGGACGCAAACCTGTTATTCTTGCAGGCTGTCTGATTGCGGCACTCACTTACTTCCCGCTCTTTAAAATGTTGACGGCAACCGCTAATCCTACCCTTCACGCCGCACAACAGAACACCGTGGTGAACGTGAAGGCTGATCCAGCAAACTGCTCGTTCCAATTTAATCCGGTTGGAACGGCTAAGTTCACGAATACGTGTGACATTGCCAAAGCATTGCTCGCACGCAGTGCCGTGAATTATAATCTCGAACCTCAGCCAGCGGGTACGCAAGCAACAGTGGTTGTTGCTGGAGCTGAGTTTCCTGTTGGCACACCCACTTTTGCTAAAGATGTGGGTGCAGCGCTCACAAAGGCAGGGTATCCAAGCTTGGATAACCCAACCGTTGTGAAAATTGCCATTGAGCCGAAAGACGGCTTAGGCAACTTCGTCAAGCTGTTTGATATCTTTACGCCTCAACGCCTGACGATCATCGGTATTCTGACGATCTTCGTGCTGTATGTCACGATGGTGTACGGCCCGATTGCCGCGGCACTGGTGGAGCTATTCCCCACCCGTATTCGCTACACATCGATGTCACTCCCTTATCACATTGGGAATGGCTGGTTTGGGGGTCTTATGCCCGCGACAGCGTTTGCGATGGTGGCACAGACGGGGGATATTTATTATGGTCTGTGGTATCCAATTATCATCGCACTGATGACTGTGGTGATTGGCTTGCTCTTCGTGCCTGAAACGAAAGATCGCGATATTTTCACCTATGACAACAAATAAGGATATGCACACATAAACATGTCTTTATGCTTCTTAAACCCCCCGCTTGTTTGAGCGGGGGTTTTTTCATTTGAAACTTACACTTGATGCGCGTAATTCAAAGGCAGAGGATGACATGAGCGGATTAGACACAGAGATCATCGCCCTGCTGATCGGAATTGCGGTCATTGCGGGTTTTGTTGATGCCATTGCAGGTGGCGGTGGATTGTTGACACTCCCCGCCATGCTGCTTTCAGGGCTTGATCCTGTTTCAGCGCTTGCAACCAATAAAATTCAAGCCTCATTTGGCTCTGGCTCAGCCACACTTGCTTTTATCAGAGCAGGACGCATTGAATGGCGAATGATCTGGCCTTTAGCGATTGCGTCTTTTCTAGGCGCTGCGCTGGGTACGGCGGTTGTGATGCGTGTGCCGACCCCGTTTTTACAACTGATTATGCCGATTTTATTGGTTGTGATGGCGTTGTATTTCGCATTTTCACCCTCCCTTAAAAATGAAGATGCTCAAGCACGCATGACACCCCTTGCTTTCGCCTTTGCCGCCGCCGCTCCCATTGGTTTTTATGACGGGATTTTTGGCCCTGGCACAGGCTCTTTTTTCATGCTCGCGTTTATCAGCTTGCTTGGATTTGGCATTGTGCGTGCCACGGCGCATACAAAGCTTTTGAATTTCACGAGTAATATTGCAAGTTTCGGCATGTTTGCGCTTTCTGGGCAGGTCATTTGGGCGCTTGGATTGATGATGGGGGCGGGACAGTTTATCGGCGGACAGCTTGGTGCGCGCATGGCGATGCGTCATGGTGCGCGGATTATTCGCCCCCTTCTCGTTATCATGTGTACGGGCATGGCGATCCGTTTGATGTGGAGTGCAGAAAGTCCGCTTCGCGTTATGCTGACAACGTTTTTTACGTCGCTGATGCATTGACGCGATGGCAGATCGCGCTTATAAGCAGTTTCCAGTTTTAAAGGGCAAGCTTGATCAAGCATAATTTTGCTTGCCTACTCATGAGGGTTATTATGGCGAATACAACATCAGCCAAAAAGATGGTGCGTAAAATCGCCCGTCGTACAGAAGTAAACAAAAGCCGCCGCAGCATGATGCGCACTTACATTCGCAAGGTCGAAGAAGCAATTGCAAAGGGTGCTGCTCAAGAGGCGCTTGAAGCCATGAAAATGGCCGAACCAGTCATGATGCGCGCAGCACAAAAAGGCGTGATCGACAAAAATACGGCATCGCGTAAAGTGTCACGC
This sequence comes from Beijerinckiaceae bacterium, assembly GCA_044356745.1. Taxonomy (GTDB): domain Bacteria; phylum Pseudomonadota; class Alphaproteobacteria; order Rhizobiales; family Beijerinckiaceae; genus JBIKVP01. The sequence continues at coordinate 30,042 of JBIKVP010000013.1, forward strand.
CTTGTGCATCAAATTCGGGCACTCGCTGCGTAAGCTCTTTAATTGAGTGCACGTGCCTATACTGCGTGCAGCGATTGCGTTAAGCCCGACATTGTCGGGCTTTTTTGTGTTTAGATAACGTCATGGCAAGGCCTGTCCTTGCCATCCACGCCTTGAGAACCATCAAAGGGTTTAAAGTCGTGGATGCCAAGACCAAGTCTTGGCATGACGCGTCGTTGATCATTCAGCTAGACGTGGAAATCCCCATGCCCATCGATAAAACCTTTGAACCTGCCAATGTTGAAGCCCGTATTCATGAGAAATGGGAGAAAGCTGAGGCGTTTAAGGCCAAGCCTGATCCCAACAAAGAAGCGTTTTCCATTGTGATTCCGCCCCCCAATGTCACGGGATCACTGCACATGGGGCACGCGCTGAATAACACGTTGCAAGATATTCTGTGCCGCTTTGAGCGCATGCGCGGCAAGGATGTGCTCTGGCAAGTGGGTACGGATCATGCGGGTATCGCCACACAAATGGTTGTAGAGCGCAAGCTTGCCGAGAAAGGCGAAGATCGTCGTGACTTAGGGCGTGAGGAATTTCTCAAACGCGTGTGGGACTGGAAAGAGGAATCGGGTGGCACGATTATCGCTCAGCTTAAGCGCTTAGGAGCTTCGTGCGACTGGTCACGCGAAAAGTTCACTATGGGGGAAAAGGGCACTCCCGATGATCAAATGGTCAAGGCTGTTACAAAAGTATTTGTTGAACTTTATAACACGCTTGAAGATGGCACTAAAAGAACAAGTGCAGATCAAAAAGGGCTGATTTACCGCGACAAGCGCCTCGTGAACTGGGATCCGCATTTTCAAACCGCGATTTCTGATCTGGAAGTGTTGCAGGTTGAAAAGCGGGGGAGTTTTAAGTGGGAAAAAGGGGCGAAGAACGAAGCGGGTGAAGAGGTAGCCTTTGATGCTCAAGCGCTAGAAAAAGTGCTCAAAAAAGACCCGCACGGGCACATGTATTATATCAATTACCCGCTCGAAGGCGTGGTTTATAATCCCGATGATGCTTCAACGTTCATCACCGTTGCCACCACCCGTCCTGAAACGCTGCTCGGTGACACTGCTGTCGCGGTGCATCCCGAAAATGAAAAGTATAAGCATCTCATTGGTAAAAAAGTTGTGTTGCCGTTGATAAGAGTTGAATTGAGAAATGCTATTCCCATCGTCGGCGATGACTATGCTGATCCCGAAAAAGGCACAGGCGCGGTCAAAATCACCCCTGCCCATGATTTTAATGACTTTGAGGTGGGAAAGAGGCACTTCGTTGAAACAGAAAATATTTTTACTAAAGACATGAGAATTGTGTCTTCTCATTTTGATGAGCATGCATCCCAAAAAAAAGGAGAGCATCCAGAATATCGAACAGTTGTACCTGATCAGACGCTCGGAAGAGCGCCAAGCGATTGGATACCAAGTCTTTTTAAAGGATTAAATAGATACATTGCGCGTCAAGTGATTGTCGAGAAGTTGGTTTCAGCAAATTATCTTACCAAAATTGAACCCACAACACACATGGTGCCACACGGTGATCGCTCAGGAGTAGCGATTGAACCGTACTTAACCGACCAATGGTATGTAAACGTCAAGCCGCTCGCTGAAAAAGCAATGGAGGCTGCGCGCTCTGGTAAAACGAAATTTGTGCCGCAAAACTGGGAAAAGACATATTTTCAATGGCTGGAAAACATTGAGCCGTGGTGCATCTCGCGCCAACTGTGGTGGGGACATCAAGTGCCCGTGTGGTACTTAAATAATAACAAGTTTTTTGTAGCCAATAGCCGTTCTGAAGCAGTAAAACTCGCTCTGCATTATTTGGAATGTAAAATCAGCGAAAAAAGAGAATTTTATAAGGATAAAATTGCAAAAGGTAAAACCCCTATAGAACTCAAAGAGTACGAACTTTCTTATCAATCTCTTAAAGATAATGAAAATTCTCAGGTTCTAAGACGTGATGAAGACGTCCTCGACACATGGTTCTCCTCTGCCCTATGGCCGTTTTCAACGATGGGCTGGCCTGAGGAGACCGACGAGCTAAAGCGCTATTACCCAACCAGTGTGCTGATTACAGGGTTTGACATCATCTTTTTCTGGGTCGCCCGCATGATGATGATGGGCATGCACTTTATGAAAGACGATCAGGGTGAAGGGATTGTGCCGTTCAAGGATGTGTATATCCATGCGCTCGTGCGTGATGCCACGGGCGCGAAAATGTCCAAATCCAAGGGCAATGTTATTGATCCGCTCCAACTCATTGATCAATATGGCGCGGATGCGCTGCGCTTCACCTTAGCTGCAATGGCGGCGCAAGGGCGCGATATTAAGTTGTCCCTTCAGCGCGTTGAAGGCTATCGCAACTTTGCCACCAAGCTCTGGAACGCCGCCCGTTTTGCCGAGATGAATGGGTGTGGGCGTGTGGATGCATTTGATCCATCACAGGTTAAAGAGACCCTCAACCAATGGGCGCTGCATGAATGTGCGGTCGCGATCAAAGACATCACCGCGTTTTTAGAGGGCTATCGCTTTAATGATGCGGCAAACCGCGCCTATCGCTTTGTATGGAATGTGTTTTGCGATTGGTATCTGGAATTGGCCAAGCCCGTTCTGCAAGGTGAAGAGGGTACGGCAAAAGAGGAAACCCGCGCGACGATTGATTATCTGATTGATCAAATTTGCAAATTGCTGCACCCCTTTATGCCGTTTTTAACAGAGGAATTGTGGGAAATTCGCGGCTCTGGAGGTGACAAAGAAGCCCTGCTCACCCTCTCGCCGTGGCCTAACCTCTCTCATCTTGAAAATCCACAAGCTGAAGCAGAAATCGGCTGGGTGGTTGATGTGATCAGCGAAATCCGCTCAGCGCGTTCAGAAACAAACGTTCCTGCTGCAACCCTTGTGCCACTTGTGCTTGTCAATGCGCCCCGTGATGCGCAAGCACGGGCGATGCGTTGGGCAGACATGCTCAAGCGTCTAGCACGCCTGTCCGACATCAGCTTGAGCGATACGCCCCCCGCACAAGCCATACAGCTTCAGGTGCGCGGGGTGACGCTTGCCCTACCGCTCGCGGGTGTGATTGATCTTGATGCGGAGCGTGCACGTTTGGAAAAAGAACAAACGAAGGCACGCAACGAAATCGCCAGCATCACGGCTAAACTCAGCAATGAAGCGTTTCTCAATCGTGCGCCTGAAGAGGTTGTTGAGGAACAGCGCGAGCGTTTAGATGAGCTGCAAGCGCTCTCGCATAAATTACAAGAAGCATATGAACGCTTGCAAGCGGCTTAACTAAAAACGGTGATCTAAGGTGTTTTGTGCTGTGCTGATAGTGTAAATGCGTCATCATACGCTTTGACAATGCGCCGCACGAGATCATGACGCACCACATCAACCTCTTTAAAGGCAACATGTCCTACGCCTTCCACATCTTTAAGAAGTTGCGCGGCTTCCACCAACCCTGATTTTTGCCCGGGTGGTAAATCAATTTGACTTGGATCGCCTGTTACAATCATGCGCGAGCCTTCCCCTAAACGGGTCAGAAACATTTTCATCTGCATCGATGTTGTGTTTTGCGCTTCATCTAAAATCACCACGGCATTGGCAAGCGTGCGTCCGCGCATGAAAGCGAGGGGCGCTATTTCAATCATGCCGGTTTGTAAGGCACGCTCCACATTGCGCGCTTCCATAAAATCATAAAGCGCATCATAAACAGGACGAAGATACGGATCGACTTTTTCGCGCATGTCTCCAGGCAAAAAGCCTAGCCGCTCCCCCGCTTCAACCGCAGGGCGCGATAATATCATGCGCTCTACAACACCTTGTTCAAGCAGTGAAACCGCATGACCAACCGCGAGCCATGTTTTACCCGTTCCTGCTGGTCCTTGTGCAAACACTAATTCATAGCGTTTCAGAAGCCGCAGGTATGCATCTTGTGTTTGTGTGCGTGCTTTAACGGGGCCACGTTTGCGCGTTACCACCGCTTCAAAACCACTCGAGGCGACATTGCCACTGGGGAAGAAAGAACGCTGCATCATGGTTTCTTCGATGACGCCGTCAAGATCCCCTGCCCTGATCGCCTGACCATTTTTAACGCGCACGGCCAATGCTTCAAGCACACGACGGGCGTGATCACATGCCTCAGCAGTGCCTTTTACGGTGACATGATTACCATTGGCGTGGGTTGAGACATGAAGCCGTCGCTCAAGATGTGCGAGATTATGATCATACTGACCAAAAATAAGACTCGCGGTGCGATTGTTCTCAAAGGCTATTGTCACTTCAGAGGGGAGGTTTTGATCGGCTGGGGCAGCCTGCGCAGTTTTTGGTGGTGACCCTGACGAGGTGCTAGCGCGTCCTTTACGTAAAAAATCAGGGAGCTTATCATGATCACTGCCGATTTTGCCCAAGCGCGTCTCCTTGTGATTATACGCCATGCCTTATCATTGAATGATAGCACTGACAGGTTTGTAAGTCGTTAGGAAAACGCATGGTTTAAACAAGGGTTCCAAACAGTGTATTGGTGGTTTTGTGCGTAATATGAACGCGCACCATGTCACCCATTTTAAGCATTGTGTTTGCGGCTTCGATCTGAACCTGTTGCAAATAAGGGGATTTGCCAGAGAGTTGCCCCGCATGTCGCCCTTGGCGATCCAGCAACACATCAAACGTTTGGCCGATAGCGTTTGCATTGTAGGCTTGGCGCTGATCTTCAAGCAGTGTCTGGAGGGCGCTTAAACGCTCTGCTTTGAGACTTTCTTCAACCTGATTCGGCATGTCCGCCGCAGGAGTGCCCGGACGTGGTGAGTATTTAAAAGAATAGCTGCTCGCAAAGGTTATCTCGCGAATCAATGCCATCGTCTCATCAAAATCTTGATCCGTTTCACTTGGAAAGCCGACGATAAAATCAGACGAAAGGGCAATATCTGGGCACACATGGCGGACACGTTCAATGATGCGCTTGTAGTCATCAGCCGTATGCTTGCGGTTCATTGCGCTCAAGATACGGTCTGACCCTGATTGTATTGGCAAATGCAGATAAGGCATGAGTTGGGGCAACTCACGATGCGCGTTGATCAGATCATCATCCATATCGCGCGGATGGCTCGTGGTGTAGCGAATGCGAGTGATCCCTGACACATGAGCAATGGCGCTCATCAACCGCGCCAATCCCCACGTGCGACCATCCAGCCCTTCACCGTGCCACGCATTCACATTCTGACCTATGAGCGTGATTTCTTTGATGCCAGCCTGTGCAAGATGCGTCACATCCGCCATGATCTGTGCGGCGCTACGGGATATTTCTGCACCGCGCGTGTAAGGCACAACACAAAACGTGCAAAATTTGTCACATCCTTCTTGTACCGTAACAAACGCACTCACGCCCCGTTGCTGCATGACCTGTTGCGAAGGTCTGGGCAGCATCTCAAACTTATGTTCAGCTTCAAATTCTGTCTCAACAACTTTGCCGCCACGCGCTTTGCGCAATAAATCAGGCAAATGCTGATAACTTTGTGGGCCGACAACGACATCGACACCCCGCGCACGGCGCTGAATTTCAGCGCCCTCTGCTTGCGCAACGCAACCCGCGACAACAATTTGCGTTGTTTTATGGCTTTTCGCGCGCTCATCTTTAACATCGCGCACACGGCCAAGTTCGGAGTAAACCTTTTCTGTTGCCTTCTCGCGAATATGGCAGGTGTTGAGAATGACAATATCCGCGTCATTGATGTCAGTGGTTTCACTCACGCCTTCAGGAGCGAGTACATCAGCCATGCGCTGTGCATCATAGACATTCATCTGACAGCCAAAAGACTTGATGAACACCTTGCGCTGATCAGACACGGGTGTTTCAACGCCCTTTAAGGCGGATTCAGAAGCGGATTCAGAAAGAGCGAGTCCATCCATACATCAGGTTCCAGAGATCAGGTTTCAATGCTGATGTACCTGCAAAGCTGTTCTGAAACAAGTCATGCATGAAGTCGCTCTTAAAACGCTCCGAAGGGATTCCGTCCACCGCCGATAGTATCAGGCAGAAGATAGCTGCCAAAGCCTTTATCAATGCTGTTTGCCATAGGAGCATTATAACGGTTTGAAACCGCATATTGCGAGAGTGACCCAACCGGAACAACCTTGCCTGCATCTAAATAAGAGCGCGGTGTCACGCGCACATAAAGCGGACGCTGTTTTTTACGCACGGCAGCTTCAGCACTTGAAAATGAAACTTCACCCACAAAACTAATAACACTCGCTGTAATAGCAGCGATAACAACCCAACTCATAGAATGACGCATGATCTTTATTCCCTCTAATCCCTGAAAGCAGGGTAAAATGTCTCTTGCCTGATAGCAATTAAAAACCCGCAATAGGCTTACTCATACGTATAACGCCCGATCGTGCCTCTGAGTTGCTTTGAAATACCCGTGAGGCGCTCTGCTGTTTGGCGCACATCGTTTGCATTGGTGTAAGTATCATCAGCTGCTTGTTTGAGTGATGAGGTTTCATTGCGGGTTTCAAGCGCACTTGAAGCCACACGCTGCGTGAATTCTGTGACGTCGTGCATGTTCTGCGCGAAGGTCTCAAGACGCCCTGTCATATCATTCACTTGCACTTGTGTGCCGTGCGCGGTGTTTTGTAGTGCAGAGATCGCATGTGCCTGTTCACTGGTAATGCTCTGCACTTCACGCATGGCAATCGTCATAGAGCCCAGAATTTCATTGACGGTTTCTGTGCTAGAGCGCGCATCTTGAGCGCCTTGTTGAACCCGTTCAATGCGTTGGCGAATGCGATCACTGGCCTGTTTGGTTTGTTCAGCAAGCTGCTTGATTTCGCCTGCGACAACCGCAAACCCGCGTCCAGCTGGTCCAGCGCGTGCCGCTTCAATGGTGGCATTGAGTGCAAGCAAGTTTGTCTGCTCGGTAATGGTTGCGATCAGATCAACAATCTCATCGACTTGCTTACTCGCATCAGAAAGTGAAGACATGGTTTGCTGTGCTGAATTTACGATCGTTTGTGCTTCATCAACAATACCAGCACCGCGCTCTGCGACCTGTGAGATCGCTCCAATGGATGTGACAAACTGTCCCACCGAGTTTGTTAAACCGCGAATGTCATGCGCAACACCGCGTGTGGCAAGCACAATATCATCTGCTTCTGAACGAATGCGCTGTGTCAGATTTTCGACACCTGCTGTCTCTTGTGAAAGCACTTCGGCGGTTTTTCCGATGCTGTCTGTTTCATTGCGCATTTGACTGGAACGCGATGAAAAATCTGTTGATAGACGCGAGAGCTCATCAGACGCTGTCGCAATAACGTGAGTCTGGCCGCCAATATCCTGAACCAGATGCTGCACTTCATTTAAAAATGGATTGATGATACGGGCAATATCAGCTGATTCATCGCCGCTATTTTCATCAAGACGCAAACGCAAATCGCGGCTTCCCTGCGTCATATGCACCAAGACGTCCTGAATGGATTGTGTACCCAACGACGCATGATGTTCTGCGGCATTAAGACCCACAGCTTCATCTTCTGGAGACACACGTAGAGGACTGAACATGTCGATTGTTTTTAGGATAATATATCCCCCAACAAACGCTAACAAAAATGCGCTACCAACACCAACACCTTGCACATAAAGTTGATCAAGACGTGAACCTGCTAAAAGCTTATGTTCCATTGCAAATGGGGCGACTAAAAGTGTTCCCAGAACGCCGCAAACCCCGTGAACGGCCACTGCACCAACTGCATCATCCAATTTTAGAACCTTGAGAATAAATAATTCTGCTACAATGACAAATGATCCGCAAATGAGACCAATCCAAATTGCGCCCGATCCGTTTACGGCATCGCAACCAGCAGTTATGCCCACAAGACCCGCTAAAAGACCATTGATTGAACGTGTCGGTTGAAAATATCCATCAACCGCTCTCCCCATCAACAAGGCCGCCACACCGCCAAAACATCCTGCGATAATCGTGTTAAAGACAATTGGCCCTATAGCTCCAGAGCCACTGACTGTTGAACCACCATTAAAACCAATCCACCCCACAAATAAAATCATGGCGCCTGTCGTGGCAAGAACCATGGAGTGCCCTGAAATATCAATAACACGGCCTTGGGCATCAAAGCGCCCCACACGCGGACCAATGATAATCAATGTGGCAAGTGCTAACCAGCCTCCGACTGAGTGCACAACAGTTGATCCTGCAAAGTCGATAAAGCCCATACCACTCAACCAGGGCTTATTGTCTGTGAACAGCGCTGCACCCCATGCCCAATAGCCGAAAAGAGGATAAATGAGCGCAGCAAGCAATGCTACGATGATAAGATACGATGAAAAGTGCATCCGCTCAGCAACAGCTCCGGAAACAATCGTCGCGGCTGTTCCCACAAACATTGCCTGAAATACGAAAAAAGTACTGTTCCAGTTTTGAGCTGCGATATCAGCGGTGGGAATATTATCACCAATTAAAGTTGGCGCCAGAGCGACAGTTCCCCAAAAAGCAGTCCCAGGGCCGAACATGATTGCAAAGCCTATGAGTCCAAAACATGCAACAGACACAAAGAAGTCAACGATGTTTTTCATCGCCACGTTGATCGAATTTTTTGAGCGCACCGATCCCGCTTCGAGAAACAAAAATCCGATCTGCATAAACAACACAAGACCCGCTGCAACAATCGTCCATACATGATCGAGTGATTTCTGAGGGGCATAGGCAACGGCTGGCGCTGCAACGTCATCAGCAGCATACACTGATCCCGTCATGAAAGCCCACAGCATTAGTGCACCTGTCACGCCATATATTAAAGAAGCGCAACGCTCCAACCACAGACTCACCCCTTGAGAGGACTTTTGTCCCGATTGTCTGCTGTAAAAAACCATCTTAAAACGCACCTTAAAAATATGTCGTCATGTAATGTGCGCCAATCTAAATCGTGTATACTTAAAACCGCGTTAAACTTGCATATACCCCTCGTGAGTGAAGAGTTGGCGTTATCTTTTTATTAAGGTTGTTTTGATTCCAATTTGGTATGGGTACGCTTTTAGAACCGGATCAACGG
>JBIKVP010000057.1:0-12796 GCA_044356745.1 Beijerinckiaceae bacterium
TCGGTGCGGTGGCGTTTCAAAAGCTCCTGACGTTGGTCTGGTTCTAAAAGCGTACCCATACCAAATTGGAATCAAAACAACCTTAATAAAAAGATAACGCCAACTCTTCACTCACGAGGGGTATAGTCTGACAGCACCGCCATTTATTCGCGGAAACTATTTTTCGGGCAGTTTTCTGGCTTAAGAAAAACCTCAAATTTTCTGCGGCTCACGCGATTATCTCCTGACTTGAGAATACAGAAGACAGGGGCGCTTTTATTCTCAAGTACGGGTTTGAGAGCGCGTTATTATATTTTTCCGTAATTGGGAAAAGTCGATACGCGAATTTTTAGTCAAGACAATCTGCGGCTTTGCGCGATTTCCTGACCATGACTGTTGCCATAGCCTACGCTGGGCGTTGTCTGTAAAATGATCAGGCTAACACTAGTAAGTTTGATTTTATAATATATTATTACTACATGAGAGCGATAGGTAGGAACATTGTAGAGCTTTTTGGATATCGCTCGGACGATGTTAGTTCGGCGGCTGTTGCTGCGTGGAACAGCAAGCAATGCCCCTTCACTAGCGGGGCATGCACCAAGACAAATCACAATCAGACAGAAATATACGGCACATGCTCCGTTTCCAGTGGGGTGAATCAGGCAGAGGGTTCGGAGATCATCATCTGCCCCAAGCGCCTCTATGCCAACAAACATGCGCTATTCAATCATGTACTGGAATCCGCATGGCACAACCAATCCAAGTCGCTCGTCTCTGGTGGTACGCTCACCACGCTAAAAGAGAAGGCTCTTACCGTGAAAAATCCTGTCGTCGCGTTTGGGCAGGGATCGGGTAAGGAAATCGCCGTCAATTCGAACGGCCAGATGAGCATGGATTGGGTTATGCAGTCTTATACCAAGAGCGGCTCTGATCTTGTCGCTAATGATTTCGTCGGACTTGAAATCCAGAGCATCGACATCACCGGAAACTACCGGGACAATTGGGATGCTTATCGGCGTATGAAGGAAGGCCAGAAAGTCGATTTTGTTCCAAGCTCTGGGCATGGCTTAAATTGGGCAAACGTGCACAAACGCCTTATTCCTCAAATCATCCGCAAGGGAAACATCTACGCAAAGATTGATCGCTGCGTCGGGTTCTATTTCATCTTGCCAGATGCCGTATACAAGAAGTTCGAAGCAGTGATCGGCAATGTACCGACCGTTGGAACTCCGAGCCGTGAAAACCTGTCAGTGATCACATTCAGGCTCGATAAGAATGTCGAAGATGGCAGCCACCGCTCGCTGGAGCTGGTGAGGCAGGTTCATTATCCTCTTGGGGACATTGCAGCTGCATTCATTGCTAACCTGTCGGAAGCCGCCCCGCTGCAACTTGATCAGAATCTACGCAATATTCTCGGCTAAAACTTTTTCGGGCAAAAGCAATTGCATCTGCGGGATATGCCATAATCTTTGTGGTTTTGCAGGTATCTCTGCATCAAGCAAGTAAGGAAAGATTGCTTCCCCTATAGCCTTAGCGAATAATGGTGGCACAGCATTGCCGACCTGCTCATACTGCTCTGTAAGTGAGCCGAAGAAACGAAACTTGTCAGGGAATGATTGGATGCGTGCCGCTTCACGGACGCTGATTATTCTGTCCTGCTCATGGTGAATATAGGTTCCCCAGTGCGGATCGCATTTGGTTAATATTGTGCTGCCAATGCCTTCTGGATGTAAACGACCATAACGCTTGGTGTGATCAGATCTGCGTGCGCGCTTCATGCCGGTTGGAAGCAAGTCAAATGGAATGTCACGCCAAGAGCCACCAGGAGGTATATGCGGCAGACGATCAAGATTTGCTTTTCCAAGCCCCGCCGACATATGGTTATAAATCATTTCGGCATTTTTTCGCATATACCGCTGATAATCTGTTTCAGGCTTCTTTGTATAATGCATAACATCAGCGCCACCGCCATTTGCAATCATAGGCAGGTCGCTCAATGCCTGCGCCACGGTGACGTTTTTAGGAAGATAATCAAGTGTCTTTGCATCAATTAAAAGGCTTCTGCCAAGGTATCGTGTTGTAAAATTTGCTCTGCCTAACGCAAAGTGACTTGGTATTGGGAACATATCAACAGGATCAATTCCAATACGATTAGCGATGAATATAGTTCGCCACCGCATCTGCGGCACTCCGTAATGGGCGGCATATAAAACTCTGACTGCGGCATCATAACCAAGCTGTCGAAGACTGGCCAAAATATCACTGACAGTCTGTCCTTTTTCAAAGGAAATCATCCCAGGTACATTTTCGATCAATACGACTTTTGGATTGAATGCTTCCACGAACTTAAGGTAATCGAGAAACAGGTGGTTTCGCTCATCTTCGGTTGATCGAACTGGCGCGTTGACGCTGAAGCCCTGACATGGCGGCCCACCTGCAAGCAGATCTAACTCACCCTTAGCAAAGCCCAGCCGCTTTCGTATTTTTGCTGCATCGAGCGCTCGAATGTCGCCTGTCTCAATTTCTGAATCGGTGTGATTGTTCTTGAGCGTTTCAGAATAAGCAGGCGAGATTTCGTTGGCAAACACACTTTGAAATCCAGCTTGCATTAAGCCTTCAGTAAGACCACCTGCACCAGCAAATAGATCTATACAGAGCGGATTAATTAATTTATTTTTTGTGCTAGCGATCATATCATGACACTAACGTATGGTGTCATAATAAGCAATTTAATCATTGGCTAAAGAAGCAATGATGTGCTCCTTTCCCCTGATAATGAACTTGGGCTTATAAACATGCTCTGACGTAACGAATTCAAGTGGATCGTCGGATAATCCAAATGATCTTCCGGCACGATGCCATGTTCAAACCGCTGAACGACTTTCATGGCTGCCAGAAATACATCAACTGCAAGAGTTTGAACGCTTCCCTCCTCATGGATAATTATTTGTGAGGGATATAACTCCTGATGCAGCCCATGAAATGGGTCTACAATCAATTTGTTTGAAAACCTTACGGAATTCAAGGCGTAGATACCTGTAACAAGCACGGTATGATGGTTGATGTTTATGTGTTTATGACCTGCTCACTCATTCAAGCGTTTTCACACTCCCTGCCCTCACATTTTGCGATCACGTAACATTTTTTGTAAAAATTCAACAATCGCATCATGCTTAGGTTTTTTTTAAACCCATGGCTCTATGATGAGTTAAGTTAAGTGTTTTGTTGCGTAAAAGAGTGAGCTTCCCCATGTCTGAATTACAACGCCCGCGAGTTAAATATGTGATCGGGCCTGATGGTAGTCCGTTGACGATTTCTGATCTTCCTCCCAGCAATACCCGCCGATGGGTTATCCGTCGTAAAGCTGAAGTTGTTGCTGCTGTGCGTGGTGGCTTGTTGAGCTTAGAGGAAGCTTGCCAACGCTACACACTGACAGTTGATGAATTGCTTGCGTGGCAATATTCGATCGATCAGCACGGCCTTGCGGGTCTGCGCACAACACGCATCCAGCATTATCGCTCATAATGACTCATGCCATTTTATGGCGCGATGTTTGAGCAAAAATCAGCGATTGCCTGCAATGTATACGAATCCCGCAAAAGCGGTGCGTGACCTTGCCCTTCAACTGTGATGGCTTTTGCATTAGGGTGATGATCAAGCATCGCTCGCAGGGTTTGTTCTGAAAGAAGATCAGACAATGCGCCACGAATAATCATCACAGGTATGGATTTCAACCCGTCAAACATAGGCCAGATCGGTTCAGCCAGTTTGTCATGGTCAATCGACTCAAAAGGCTTCATAAGATTTGGATCATAGCTTAACACGAGTTGCCGATTGTGTTGATGCCATGTTCCGCGAACGTAAGCACGCCAATCATCATCGTTGAACGCCGTAAAATGTCTGCCGAATGTATGCTTTGCGAGTGCAACTGCGTGATCTTCATCGTGTGGTACGTCAAGTTTTCCCACATAACTTCGAATGCGATTTAAGCCCTCAATCTCCATGATCGGGCCAATATCGTTGAGCACAGCTCCCGCAATTATCTCAGGATGCAGATGGGATAGCGCCATTGTCAGCAAACCACCACGCGATGTGCCGATGAAAATGGCGCGCTTAATCGCCATCTCTTGTAAAATAAGCAAAAGATCATCGAGTTCAGCTTTAAGGGTATAGCTTCTCCAATCTGGTGCATAGTCAGAGCGCCCTCTGCCCCGATAATCAGGCACGATCACGTTACGTGAATTGATATTATGTTGTGAGAGGGTGCGGGCGAGTGTTTCAAAATCCGTGCTGTTTCGCGCCAAGCCGTGCAAACATATTACAGGCAAGCTCTCATCACTGGATTCAACAGCATGATAATGCCGTACATGTAACTTTAAGCCATCCGATGATGTGAAGAAAAGACTTTCAAAATCCGCATTTCCACTATGTCCACTCAATTGGCTCATATCATTTTATTCCTCTTTGCTTGTGATAGCTACACAAAGAGAAGTTCAACTTTAAAGGGTAATGCGTCAAGGTCTAATTAGGAAGATTAAAACCTGTGTTTATTCCCGGCTGCACCAAGCCGGGTATCGTTACACCTGTCGTATTTAAACCTGTTTGCGTCAAAGGTGATTGAATAGCTGTTGTTTGAGGAATAGCTCTTGTCATGCCCTGCTGCTGTTGATATTGCGGGAGCATTCCTAGTAAATTCACAACATTCTGAAAAGCCTGTGCGCTCCAAGTTCCACCTTGCTGCGTGCCATTCTGTTGGTCGGCCACCAAACCTGCAATCGCAACAAGATTTTGCACTGTCGGTTGGTTTTGCGTTAGAGCCGCGAAGCTGTTATAAATTTGAGTGGATTGTTGCGGATTAACCCCTAATAAGCCTGTAAAATCGGAAAATTCTGTCGGCGTAAAATATTGTCCGCGCGCCAAGACCGTTAAAGCGCCTGAAAGCTGATCACGTGTTAATGGCGCACGTCCTCCTGTTAAGAGATTATATGTACTCGCTACAGGGTTCGCTGACGGTGTGCTAAGCTGTGTGAGTGCATTTGCCACATTTGAAAACTGCGTGGCATTCCATGTTCCCGTCGTTTGATCCCCTAATGTTAGAGCACCTTGCAAAAATTGATTGACTGTAACTTGCCCATTTCCAGCACCGATTAATTTAGCATAGACTTCATTACTTTGCGTGCGGTTTAATCCAAAGAGAGACGTTAATTGCGCAAATGAATCAAGTGAGAATGTTCCTGTAGGCGCAAAAGGTTGAAGTGCGGCGACCAACTCTTGGGAACTGAGCTGTCCCGGTGTGCCTTCTGTGCTGGAAATCGTGTTAAACAGTGCGGCAATATTTGGGGCTGTTGGCGTTCCCGCCACAGGACTTGTAACTGGTGTCATATTATAGCCACCACCTGCAAGATTGGCAGGATTAATAACACCTGTATTAATCGGCGTATTGCCGTAGATTGTGTTTGGCGCAACAGTTTGAGGAATGCCTTGGTTCAAATTAATACCCGTATTCTGCACACCAACTTGGCTCAAAGGTATTCCAGAGTTTACATTCGTATTCCCTGAAAAAACAGGAGGATACGTTCCTCCCATGGGAAAAGCGGTTCCTGTTGCAGTTGATGTCTGCCCTCCTGATCCAAGATTGACCCGCATCTGTGAGAGAGCAAGCGCAGAGTTCCCTGCGCTAAAATCAACACCGCTAACGCTACCTTGTCCAACCCCAATATTAGTCTGGTTGACTTGAGGCACGCCTGCGTATGTATAAGGCGAGTTCTGCACATAACCCGGATTCGTGCCAAGTGAGAGAGTATTGATAAACGTGCTCACATCTGGACTTATCCCCGCACCCATTCCGATTGTTGACGGATAAGTTGCGATCGTTGATCCTGAATTATTGATCAAATTTTCAATAGACATGTCTAAGCCCTACACTTTCATTTAAGAAATGTACGACAAGCCTCTTAACCTGAACATATAAAGAGATTTTTAAGCTTAATATTGGCTGTTAATTTGCTTTTTACGCGCGAACCAAGCTGGCAAAAGTAGTGCAGCAGTATGAAATTATCCTGAATACGCAACACGCATTGTCACAAGCTCTTCAGCGCTTGTAGGATGAACCGCAATCGTGCGATCAAAATCTGCTTTGGTTGCGCCCATTTGCACAGCAATCGCAACCATCTGAATCATCTCACCTGCCCCTTCACCCACAATATGAACACCGAGCATCTTATCGCTCGCACCATCAACGATGATTTTCATCAGCACTTTTTCCGCGCGGCCTGAAAGCGTGGCCTTCATGGGGCGAAAGGTGGTTTTGAAAATAACAACATTCTTATACGCGTTGCGTGCCGCTTCTTCACTTAAGCCAACTGTACCAATTTCAGGCGTTGAGAAAACGCCTGTTGCAATCAGGGCATGATCGACAACCCAAGGCTTAACACCCCTTGCTACACCAAATATACTATCGGCGAACGCATGGCCTTCACGGATTGCAATCGGCGTAAGGTTTGCGCGATTGGTGACATCTCCCACCGCATAGATGGATGGCACATTCGTTTGCGAATCAGCGCTTACCGCTATCGCGCCATCCGCATCAAGCGCAACGCCCACTTTCTCAAGACCTAAGTTCACAGTGTTGGGTTTGCGCCCCGTTGCGACAAGCACCTGATCGGTTTCAACCTTTTTTCCGTCTGATAAATGAGCAATAAGCCCCCTAGCGGTTTTCTCAATATGCTCAATCGTCGTGTTCAGGCGCACATCCATGCCTTGGGCACGATACGCGTCCCCTAACATGACGCGTACATCCTGATCAAACCCGCGTAACAATTGGTCTCCGCGATGAATGAGTGTAACCTGAGAGCCTAATCCTTGAAAAATGCCCGCGAATTCAACCGCGATATACCCGCCGCCCACGACAATAATGCGCTTAGGCTGCAGCGCGAGATGAAATACCTCATTCGAGGTGATCCCATATTCGCCCCCCGGTATGACGGGCTGCATCACAGGATATGCACCCGTTGCAACCAGAATGGTGCGCGCTTTAATGAGACGATCATCGTGAAGCAAACGCACTGTATGTGCATCTTCAATCATTGCACGGCTTTTCACCAAAGTGACACCCGCGTTATTGAGTGTGTTGGTGTACGCCTGCTCTAAGCGCGCAATCTCCTTATCCTTATTGGCAATAAGTTGCCGCCAATCAAATGTGGACTGCCCCACATTCCAGCCAAATCCATGAGCGTCTTCAAAGTCATGAGCGAATCGCGATGCGTAAACAAAAAGCTTTTTCGGAACACAGCCTCGAATCACGCATGTTCCCCCTGCCCGATATTCCTCTGCAACCATCACGCTCGCCCCGTGTGATGCTGCGATTCGCGCCGCTCTCACACCGCCAGAACCAGCACCAATGACCATCAGATCGACATCAAAATCAGACATTTTATTCCCTTTGTTCGCAAAAACGGGGTATCTTGCGGCATACAGCGCTTGAGAAAGCGGCAAGACCACCATCATATTCCTATAGGATTCACTACGTGACTTTTCTCACACACTGATTGACAAGAAAAATATTCTTTTTAACATCATAAACAGCTTACCCACAGGGGTCTATTTTAAAATCTGTTAGCGAATCCCGCAACTTACACATGACTTTAAAAGCAGTTTCGCGTTATCCACACATCATACTATATTTAGTATCACGCAAGAAACTTTATACCATCTGTTGACGTTTAAGGTTCATAATTCTAGCGTGCCGTCACATCATGTAGCGTCACAACCTGATGAAATATGTGTTCAAATAGGGTATAGTTTTGATCATCAAAGCGTGCATGTCATGCGGCAGGGTCAAGGTGGCGTTCTTAAGAGGTAACTGTAAGCCGCTCTTTCTTGAAAGAGCTCTCGTGATAGCAACCCGCTATCGCGACAGGATGTGTTTGCCTGCACCAAATGTGCAGATTTGATAGAATAAAAAAGGATTTAAAAATGCAAATCGCCCGCCGCTACACCATTTCTGATCAGTCGCCTTATGCCGCGATTGCTTTTCGCCATGCGACAAGTGAAATTCGTAATCCTGATGGTTCGGTGGTGTTTCGTCTTGATCGTGTTGAAGTGCCAGAAAGCTGGAGTCAGGTCGCTTCAGATGTTCTTGCGCAGAAGTATTTTCGCAAAGCGGGTGTGCCGGCGCGTTTGAAACGTGTTGAAGAAAACGATGTACCATCCTTTTTGTGGCGCTCGGTGGCCGATGAAGCGGCATTGAGTGAACTTCCCGAAGATCAGCGCTATGGCTCTGAAACCTCATCAAAACAGGTGTTTGACCGCTTAGCGGGCTGCTGGACATACTGGGGCTGGAAGGGCGGCTATTTTTCATCGGAAGCCGATGCGCAAAGCTTCTTTGATGAACTCAGATACATGCTTGCCAAACAGATGGTCGCCCCCAATTCACCGCAGTGGTTCAACACGGGTCTGCATTGGGCGTATGGTATTGATGGCCCTTCACAAGGGCATTATTATGTCGATTTTAAAACGGGCAAGCTCACAAAATCCAAATCTTCTTATGAGCATCCACAGCCCCACGCCTGCTTTATTCAGAGTGTGCAAGATGATCTTGTCAATGAGGGCGGGATTATGGATTTGTGGGTGCGTGAAGCGCGTCTGTTCAAATATGGCTCGGGCACGGGCTCGAACTTTTCGCTGCTCAGAGGTGAAGGCGAAAAGCTGTCAGGTGGCGGGCGCTCATCAGGCTTAATGTCGTTTTTGCGTATCGGGGATCGTGCAGCTGGCGCTATCAAATCAGGTGGCACGACACGCCGCGCCGCGAAAATGGTCGTGGTAGATGTGGATCACCCCGATATTGAAACCTACATCGACTGGAAAGTGAAGGAAGAGCAGAAGGTCGCCGCTTTGGTCACTGGTTCAAAGATTTGCGCTAAGCATCTGAAAGCCATTATGAAAGCATGTATTGATGGCGAGGGTGAACATCGCTTTGAGCCTGAGAAAAACGCTTGTCTCAAGCGCGAGATCAAACTCGCACGCAAGTCGCTCGTGCCTGATAATTACATCAAGCGCGTCATTCAGTTTGCTGAGCAAGGCTACACGGATATTTCCTTCCCGACCTACGATACAGATTGGGATTCCGAAGCTTACGGCACGGTATCAGGCCAAAACTCGAATAACTCTGTCAGTCTTAAAGATGACTTCCTCAGAGCTGTTGAAACAAATGACACATGGAACCTCACTGCGCGTAAAGACGGCAAGGTGATGAAAACCCTTAAAGCGCGTGATTTGTGGGAAAAAATTGGCCATGCGGCTTGGGCTTCAGCTGATCCGGGTCTGCACTACAACACGACCATGAACGATTGGCACACCTGCCCTGCCGCTGGCCCCATTCGTGCGTCAAATCCATGTTCTGAATATATGTTTTTGGATGATACAGCGTGTAATCTGGCTTCTGCGAACCTGCTTACGTTCTACAACACGCAAACGCGTACCTTTGATGTAGAGGCTTATGAGCACCTGTGTCGCTTATGGACAATTGTACTCGAAATCTCGGTCACAATGGCGCAATTTCCCTCAAAAGAAATTGCTGAACTCTCATATGAATATCGCACGCTTGGACTGGGTTATGCCAACATTGGCGGCCTCTTGATGAGCATGGGTTTATCGTATGATTCACCTGAAGGACGTGCGATTTGTGGTGCGCTCACCGCCGTGATGACGGGCGTATCTTATGCAACATCCGCTGAAATGGCGAAAGAGCTTGGCGCGTTTCCAGGGTACAAAAAGAATGCCAACCACATGTTGCGCGTCATTCGCAATCATCGCCGTGCTGCGCATGGTGTGTTTACGGGTTATGAGCAGCTTCATGTGAGCCCCGTGCCGCTTGATGCAGTCTCATGCCCTGATCAAATATTGGTCATCCACGCGAAAGCCGCGTGGGACAAGGCGCTTGAGCTTGGCGAAAAGCATGGCTATCGCAACGCGCAAACCACGGTCGTTGCTCCCACGGGCACGATTGGCCTTGTGATGGATTGTGACACCACAGGCATTGAGCCAGATTTTGCTCTCGTAAAATTCAAAAAGCTCGCGGGCGGTGGTTATTTTAAAATCATCAACCGCGCTGTGCCTGAGGCGTTGCGCTCGCTCGGGTATTCAGAAAGTCACATTGCCGAGATCGAGGCTTATGCGGTGGGTCATGGCTCAATCAAGCAAGCCCCTGCGATCAATACAGGCTCGCTTCGCACCAAGGGCTTTACCGATGATAAGTTAGAGGCGATTGAAAAAGCGCTTCCATCCGCATTTGATATTAAATTCGTATTTAATCAGTGGACGTTAGGCGCAGATTTTCTCACCAGCGTGCTTAAAGTGCCTGCAAGCAAACTGGATGATCCAAGCTTTGATTTGCTTGTTCATCTTGGGTTTTCAAAAGCGGATATTGATGCAGCCAACATCCACGTGTGCGGTGCGATGACGCTTGAAGAAGCGCCACATCTCAAAAAAGAGCATTATGCGGTATTTGATTGCGCCAATCCGTGCGGACGCATCGGTAAGCGTTATCTGTCAGTGGAAAGTCACATCCGCATGATGGCGGCGGCGCAACCGTTCATCTCAGGGGCGATTTCCAAAACCATCAACATGCCGAATGATGCTAGCGTTGAAGATTGCAAAAACGCTTATATGCTCTCATGGAAACTGGCGCTCAAAGCCAATGCGCTTTATCGCGATGGCTCGAAACTGAGCCAGCCGCTTAATTCGGCGCTGATTGAAGATGAAAATGATGACGATGATTCAATGGTCGATCAGCTTCTCGCCATGCCAGCGGTCGCGCGCACCGCGTTTGTGACAGAAAAAATCGTCGAACGCATTGTTGAAAAGCATGTGCGCAATCGCGAAAAACTCCCCGATCGTCGCAAAGGCTATACGCAAAAAGCGGTCGTGGGCGGTCATAAGGTATATTTGCGCACGGGTGAATATCATGACGGGCGTATCGGTGAAATCTTCGTTGATATGCATAAAGAAGGGGCGGCATTCCGCTCACTCATGAACAACTTCGCGATTGCGGTCTCGTTAGGGCTGCAATACGGCGTGCCATTGGAGGAATATGTCGAAGCGTTCACGTTCACACGCTTTGAGCCAGCGGGCTTTGTGCAAGGCAATGAGGCGATTAAAAACGCCACATCGGTGCTTGATTACATCTTCCGTGAACTCGCGATTTCTTATCTTGATCGTGCCGATCTGGCGCATGTTGACCCTTCAGAAATTGGCAACACGATTCTTGGCAAGGGCGAGGATCAATCCTCAAAGCCTGATGGTTCAGGCGGCGCGACATCTGCCAGCCGCGTGGTCTCCAAAGGCTTGATGCGTGGCCGCTCAGAAAAGCTGATGCTGGTGACGGGAAAAGAAGCCGATCACGACACCAAAACCCGTGCGGAAGGCGCGTCTAACACCGTGATGCTCTATCCCACCTCAGGCGCAACGGCGATGAAGGCTGAGCCAATTACGGAAACAGAGCATTCTGTTCTGCATCTTGGTTTTGCCGCTCCTGAAGCCCGCTCCGAGAGCGCCCCCGCCGCCAAAGCGAAAGCGGGCAATGCCAAACGCGCCGAAGCGCTCATGAAGGGCTACCAAGGCGATGCATGCGGTGAATGCGGCAACTTCACCCTCGTGCGCAACGGCACGTGTTTGAAGTGCGATACGTGCGGCGGGACGACGGGGTGCTCGTAAGAGCACCCTAAACCACAATCCGTCATTGCGAGGAGTATCACGACGAAGCAATCCAATTCTTTAGATACCGTTTTCTGGATTGCCGCGCTTCGCTCGCAATGACGTATTGAGATACAGGCGCAAGAAACAAAAACCGTCATGGCAAGCCTTGGGCTTGCCATCCATGCCTTAGCGAGCTTTTCAAACGGGCGTGGTTCTAAAGGCGTGGATGCCAGTGAACCGAAGGTCCGCGAAGCGACTTGCACTGGCATGACGGGTGAGGTTCAGGCGTAAGAAACAAATACCGTCATCCCCGTGCTTGACACGGGGATCTAAGGACAAGTCACAAGAAAGGAAAATAACGATTTTCTCTGTGGATAAAGTTGAAACTTAGAAACAAAATCCAACTTTAAGTTGAGAGTAAAGTTGCAGTGCAACATAAGAAAACATTATAATAAAGATTGCCGTGCAAATGGTTGCACAAATGCACGGCATACCACGAAGTTACGTTGAAGTACTTGTGGGGACGGAACGAAAGCATGTGCTCTCACTTCCTCTCAAAGGTGAACTAGCACGTTACCGCAGTTACCGTCTAGCGGAGCTTCAACTTTTACACACCTCATTGCGATGAGGAGAAAGAAGTTAAAATGGCTACCAATCCACCATACGGCGACAATCGTCGTCAAGGCGCTGTGCGCGATCGTTCTCAAACTTATAATCCAAAAACGGAGCAATGGGTTAAGCGTAACGCTGACACAGGCCAGTTTATGGACGTAAAATCAAATGGTGGACCGTTCAAAGGGGTTAGAAAAGAAAAACCCACAAAATAAAACTACTGTTAGGTCGGCGTATTGCTGGCCTAGCAATTAAATAATTAAAAAATGTAAAAAAGAGAGGAATAAGGAGCATGAAAATATTTGGTATCAGCTTTAGTCAATTTAAAGACGATAAGTTTGATGAAGCTTGTTCTTCCGTAAATGATATTGATGAGAATTTACTAGATGGCTCTCAAAATGAGATTATAATATACCCCTCACATTTGAAGAGTTGGTGTCTGAAGTATTTTGAAGTTATCGGATAGGCGGTCAACCCATAATCGTGCTTTTTGCGGAAAAGTGGTATTCAG
>JBIKVP010000058.1:0-12778 GCA_044356745.1 Beijerinckiaceae bacterium
ATGATCCTCACTTTATGTCAAAGCAATCGCCAAATCGCTAAAACATAATAAAATCAACACCATGCAACCCGCAACACAAATCTAACCGGACAGCAGTGCAACAAGTGCGGGTATGACGGTTGAGGTTTAAGCATCTTCATTTCATATGTATATATATGACCCAGCTTTTTGACACCGCCCTCATTCGCCAACACCTTCACCGTGCGCGGAAACTTGGCTACGTAGATTTTTTACTCAAACGCGCGCAAGATGATCTTGAAGAGCGGCTACAGGCGATTTTGCGCCCCTTTCCTGATCGGCTTGATTGGGGCACACCAACAGGTGAAAATGCACTTCACGATCTGGAACAAGTGCCGCATCAGCCAGCCTCTTTAGATTTGATCACATCGATATTAGCGCTTCAAAACGTCAATGATTTGGCAGGTGCACTTATTCAGTTGCGACAAATTTTAAAGCCCGATGGTTTACTGATCGGCTGCCTGCTTGGAGGGCGTTCGCTTCATGAATTGCGACAAGCATTTTTGCAAGCGGAGAGCGAAGGGCAGGGGGGCGCTACCCCCCGCGTTGCTCCCCAAATTGATGTGCGCGATATGGGGGCATTATTACAGCGTGCAGGTTTGAAATTACCTGTTACGGATGTCGACACCGTGACCGTGCGTTACAATAACCCGCTTGATTTAATGCATGATTTACGCCGTATGGGTCTCACAAATGCACTTCATGCACGATCAAAACGCTTTTTGCGCCGTAATGTGTTGATGCGCGCCTGTGACGTTTATGCGAGCCATTTTTCCGATCCTGATGGACGTATCCGCGCAACATTTGAGCTGGTCTGGTTTTCGGGATGGGCAGCGCATGAAAGCCAGCAACAACCTTTAAAGCCTGGCTCGGCGCAAATTTCTTTAACGCAGATTTTAAAGCCAACAAGCTCATAAATTGAGATTTATCTTAAATAAGTTCCAAGAATGCTATTCCGCCGCTTCCACTTTG
This sequence comes from Beijerinckiaceae bacterium, assembly GCA_044356745.1. Classification (GTDB taxonomy): domain Bacteria; phylum Pseudomonadota; class Alphaproteobacteria; order Rhizobiales; family Beijerinckiaceae; genus JBIKVP01. The sequence continues at coordinate 991 of JBIKVP010000058.1, forward strand.
CGCTTAAGCGGGCGACGCGCCAACACCTCTTTTAAAAATCGCCCTGTGTGGCTTGAGGGAATGTGAACAATGTCTTCGGGTGTACCTTGGGCAACGACTTGGCCGCCTCCTGTGCCGCCCTCTGGCCCCATATCAATCACCCAATCCGCCGTTTTGATCACTTCAAGATTGTGTTCAATCACAATAACGGTATTGCCCTGATCCGTGAGTTCGTGAAGCACCTCTAAGAGTTTTGCCACATCATGAAAATGCAGACCCGTGGTCGGCTCATCCAGAATATAAAGCGTGCGTCCTGTGGCACGTTTTGATAGCTCTTTGGAAAGCTTGACGCGCTGTGCTTCTCCACCTGACAACGTATTCGCCTGTTGCCCGACCTTGATATAGCTCAGTCCCACGCGGCAGAGCGTTTCCATTTTATCACGAATAGAGGGAACGGCCTTGAACAATTCACGCGCTTCCTCCACGCTCATATCAAGCACATCGGCAATAGAATGGCCTTTGTAGAGCACCTCAAGCGTTTCGCGGCCATAGCGCTTGCCCTTACACACATCGCACGTCACATAAACATCAGGCAGAAAGTGCATCTCAATTTTGATGACACCATCGCCCTGACACGCTTCGCACCGCCCACCGCGTACATTGAACGAGAAGCGACCCGGTTGATAACCGCGCGTTTTGGACTCAGGCAATCCCGCAAACCATTCACGAATAGGGGTAAATGCGCCTGTGTAGGTAGCAGGGTTTGAGCGCGGCGTGCGGCCAATCGGCGATTGATCAATGTCAATCACCTTGTCAAACTTCTCTAACCCTTCAATGCGTGTATGAGGGGCAGGATGCTCAGCCGCGCCATTGAGTTTGCGAGCCGCAGCTTTGTAAAGCGTATCAATCACAAGCGTGGATTTTCCGCCTCCTGAGACTCCCGTAATGCAGGTGAAAAGTCCCATCGGAATACTGACATCAACATTTTGCAGGTTATTGCCGCTTGCACCCACAATCTTGAGCTGCTTTTTTGCATCCATTTTTCGCCGCGCTTTGGGGACGCGCACACTCATTTCACCTGTTAGATATTTTCCTGTCAGTGAATCAGGATGATGCATCACCTCTTGTGGTGACCCCTCCGCCACGATTTGTCCGCCGTGAATGCCCGCACCTGGCCCTACATCCACCACATAATCCGCTTGCAAAATGGCATCTTCATCGTGTTCGACCACAATGACCGTATTGCCCAGATCGCGCAAGCGTCGCAGTGTACCCAGCAAGCGCTCATTATCGCGCTGATGAAGGCCTATTGAAGGCTCATCAAGCACATAAAGCACTCCCGTGAGGCCAGAGCCAATTTGCGATGCAAGGCGAATGCGTTGGCTCTCACCCCCTGAAAGCGTGCCTGAATTGCGTGCAAGCGTGAGATAATCAAGTCCCACATCCACGAGAAATGTGAGACGCTCACGAATTTCCTTCAAAATACGATGGGCAATATCGCGCTGCTTGGCGTTGAGTTTTGCAGGCAGGACTTCGAACCATTCACGCGCTTCACGAATAGAGAGCTGCGTAATCTCACCAATGTGATGCCCCGCAATTTTCACGGCAAGCGCTTCAGGCTTGAGACGATGCCCCCCGCATGCCGCACATGGAGTAGCATTCATATAGCGCCCAATGTCATCGCGCGATTGCTCAGAATCGGTTTCCTTATAACGACGCTCTAAATTGGTGATCACCCCTTCAAACGGCTTGGTGACTTTATAAGCGCGATTACCATCGTCATAGGAGAACGTCACCTCATCATGCATCGAGCCGTATAAAATGATCTGCTGCACATCTGTTGAGAGTGCATTCCACGGGGTTGTGAGTGAAAAGCCGTAGTGTTTGGCGAGCGCTTCAAACGCTTGCATATAATAAAAAGCCCCAGGCTTTGACCACGGAACAACAGCCCCTTTTTGAATGCTTAGAGCGGGATCAGGCACGACAAAATCGGGATCAATGCGCATCTCATGGCCAATGCCATCACAGGTCGGACATGCACCAAACGGGTTGTTAAATGAAAACAAACGCGGCTCGATTTCCGCAATCGTAAATCCTGAGATAGGGCACGCAAACTTTGCCGAGAACAACAAGCGCTTTGGTGATCCATCCGCCTCTTTTTCATCGGCATATTCAAAAACGGCAATATCATCGGCGAGTTTTAGCGCCGTCTCGATGCTTTCTGAGAGGCGCGTGCGCATATCCTCACGCACCACGATCCGATCAACAACCACATCAATATCGTGCTTAAGCTTTTTATCGAGGGTTGGGGCATCAGCAATTTCATAAAACTCCCCGTTGATTTTTACGCGTTGAAAACCCTTTTTAAGATACTCCGCCAGCTCTTTACGATATTCGCCTTTACGTCCTCGCACGACGGGGGCTAGCAAATAGCCGCGCGTTTTTTCAGGTAACGCGAGCACTTTATCAACCATTTGGCTTACGGTTTGGCTCTCGATGGGCAAACCTGTCGCGGGTGAATAAGGAATACCGATCCTTGCCCACAGCAGACGCATATAATCATACACTTCTGTCACTGTTCCCACAGTGGAGCGCGGGTTTTTGGATGTGGTTTTTTGCTCAATTGAAATGGCGGGGGAGAGACCATCAATCTGATCCACATCAGGCTTTTGCATCATCTCCAGAAACTGACGCGCATAAGCCGAGAGCGATTCCACATAGCGGCGCTGCCCTTCGGCATAAATCGTGTCAAAAGCCAGTGAGGATTTCCCCGATCCTGATAATCCCGTAAACACAATCAGCTTGTCACGCGGCAATGTGAGATCAACATTTTTGAGGTTATGCTCCCGCGCCCCGCGCACGGTGAGATAACGGGTGTCGTGCGGAAATGTCGTTGTCTTGGTCATGGAAATTCTAGCGTTTTTAGAGGGCTCATAACGGCACTATCACTTATATGCGTAATACATAGGGCAATTTAACCCACTTTGAATAGGGAAACGACACACGATAGAAATAAAAAACATCATTTTTAAGTGTCATCACGTGTGAAACGACGAAGCAAGTGCTTCTCTTATCGTCATTGCTTCCCCCTTGCATGACACGGAGGGAAGCAATCCAGTTTTACCAGTTTTGCGTCAATAATTCTGGATTGCTTTGTCAGGGCTTTGCCCTTCCGCGCAATGACGGTTAGTGTTTCACGTGCACACTTTTCTCCTGTCATTGCGAGCCTTTGGCGAAGCAATCCACACAACAAATGAATAAGTTTGATTACAAAGGATGCAAACATGAAACAACCTTGCGTTTACATCATCACGAACAAACGCAATGGCACACTTTACACAGGGGTTACATCAAATCTTTCTCAAAGGATATATCAGCACAAGCAGGGACTTATAAAGGGGTTTACCCAAAAATATGGCTGTAAAACACTCGTTTGGTATGAATTGCATTCGCGTATGAATGAAGCGATTGCTACTGAAAAGCGCATAAAAGCAGGTTCTCGCGCTGCAAAATCGCTTTAATTGAGGCTTTCAATCCAAATTGGCAGGATTTGTACGAAACTTTGGCTTGAGTATTTTTCGTCATTGCGAGGAGTGAAACGACGAAGCAATCCAGTCACTCTCCCGTCACCTGCGAGCCTTTGGCGAAGCAATCCATTGCCCCCTTGTCATTGCGACCCCCGTGCTTGACACGGGGGGAAGCAATCCAGTCACTCCACCGTTATTGCGAGGCGTAGCCGAAGCAATCCATTTTTCAAAGAGTGAATGTGTGTCCTCGCCCAAAAGTGGTCTATTGAATTAAGAGATGGATCGCCACGCTTCGCTCGCGATGACAGTTGCGGTTTATGTGGTTGAACCTCCACCGTCATTGCGAGGAGTGGAACGACGAAGCAATCCAGAATTTATAAAGCCAGCTCCCTATTTTCCACATGTTTTATCAAAATAAATGCCTGTTGAGATTTCTCATTTGCCTTATACCTTTGGCTAATAAATTGCGTCACTGCACTGAAGTCTATGCATAAAATACGTTTTTAATGGCAAAAATTGTTAAACTTGAGCAATTTAATAAATAAATAATATAGTTAATGATCTAAACGAGGGATTAATGCCAGTATGGCTAAAAAGTATGGTTGACAAAAGCAGTTAATTTTAGTTTTATACAAAGGTGAGAAAAATATTTTTAAAATAAATATAAACAATGAGGAGAAATAAAATGGGTGGTGGTGTTGGAGATCTTTTCAAAGCCGTGTTTCCTGGGTTTCCTAGTGGAAATAATAATACCGCGAATGGTGACGCCACAGTCGAATTTAGTAATGCGCTTACACAGGCTGCTGGCACTGATCCAACAGGCGCCCCAACAGCCGCACCTGTTCCGAGTCCAGGGGTCGGTGGATACAAGGGTATACCAGCAGTAACAGATCAAATTAATGCAAACAACAACTACATTAGAGATAACAAAGCTCTTACTGCAAGTACAATTGGAACTATTGAAGAGCAGACTAAATCAAAGTTAGCTATGGATGATGCGACGCGTAGATCTGATGCGGCTATTGGATCAAGCGCTATGGCTACTCAGCGGAATGCTAAAATTTGGCAGGCTTAATAAATATTTTTTAATGTAGTCACATTGGAGGCTTAAAATTGATATGATACAAGCACAGATTGGCTACAATAATCAGTATGCTATTGATTTGGATGCTCTAACGCAAAGTAATGTTGATTTAGCTGCAATGCAGATTGGCTACAATAATCAGTATGCTATTGATTTGGATGCTCTAACGCAAAGTAATGTTGATTTAGCTGCAATGCAGACTATGTCTGCTGTCATGAGCGACGTTGTCCAAATTGGTTTTGATATGACTACAGGTGACCGTTTTGCCAATGACGCTGCCAAGGCAGTTTTTGGTTAAAAACTATTAGGGTTAATAATTAATCTAAAGCTCCTAATTTATTAGGGGCTTTTTTTTATTTGACGAATTTGATGATTATGAAAAATATTCCAATATATAAAATAAGCGAATTTGGAAATATAAGTGTTTTAACTTTATTTCTCACCAATGAATCCGCAGTTTTCCAAACACAAGATAATGCAATTACAAGTATATTTTTAAAAACAGATGGGTACCGTGGTTTAATAAAAAACAGCGATGTTTCTCATATTGCAAAAACTGATAATGCCGAAAGCTACCAGCAATATATCATAACTGTCCTTGCCACTTTTTTATATCCCGAACCCAACATCAAACATCCTAATGCACTATATCTGCCGCGTGGGTCGCGGGTGTGGGTTAATCCTGATGATGAACAGGATGAATCAAGTGATTTTATAAAAAGTCATGACGGCAAGTATGTGTGGAAAACGCATATTGCCCCCTTCGTCATGTCCACAACAGATAAGCCACAAACCATCACAGCCGCTCAGGTTAATCAAGCAGTGGCATACGCTGAGGAGATGCTTGGTGTGCCCTATTTATGGGCAGGGCGCACAACAAACGGGTGTGATTGCTCAGGTTTGGTGCAAGTCGTCTATCTCATCCAGAGCATCGTTCTGCCCCGCGACAGCTGGATGCAAGAGCAAATGGATACGCTCGATCCTGCCATTCATGAAAATATTCCCCCTGTTGCCGCTCCGCCTAGTCACCGTTTTGATTTGGGAGAAGAGCCACTGCAACGTGGTGATCTCATTTTCTGGAAAGGGCATGTCGGCATGATGCGTGATGAGTATATACTCCTTCACGCAAGCGGTCATCACATGCAGGTGGTGAGCGAGCCGTTGAATGAAGCGCGCGCGCGCATCACCGGAAAAACAGGTGCTGATGTCACCTCTGTGCGCCGATTTATAACGACGATATGAACCTAAACCTGTCATTGCGAGCGAACGTGAGTTCGCGCGGCAATCCAGTGTTTAAAGGAAATCCTGCTTAATCTTCTGGATTGCATCGTCCGCCTGAAGGCTACCTCGCAGTGACGATAAAAACTTATGCACAGGTTATCCCCTATTTTCCACACCTAAGAAAAAAATGATCCGTTAACCATCTTTGTCTCTCGCCTAAAGTCCTAACAAGCATTAACTGTAAAGAAGAGATCAGCGTGTCATGGCTTTGTCTTTTCGACAAAATGAGATTTTAGACTTTTGTCGCAGTTCATAGCGAATAAATGACGACATGTTGGCTCAATGTGATGTGGCGTTGATGTGTTTTGTACAGGGTATTTTAAGATGGCGTTTTTTCCGTTCAAACATTTTTCAGCGCGTCAAATGGTGCTCACGATCGCTGTGGGGATTTTTGGGGTTGCTTTAGGGATGTTGCTAGGCCCCACGGCAGTTGTCACGGAAGCAAGTTTAGGCGCTTTTCCTTGGGGTGGACTGCTTGGGTTCGCGGGTTTAGTTGCGGGTGCGGGTGGCCTCATTTATGGCTTAAGAGCAACGGAAAATGCAGAAAAGCTCTCTCAAGAGGTTGGGTATGTTTACCAACGCTTGAGTGCGATGGAAAAATATCAGTCAGAACAACACATCGCACTCCAATCGACTATCCAAACATCACTGCACAGTTTTCTTGAGCAAAACCCTATGGCTCAAGCTGATGGAGGGTTAAACCCACAAATTGTTGATGCCATACAGCAGCACGTGAATGCTGGTGTTCAACGCGCATTACCTGACCAACTTTTCCATGCTTTGCGCCAAGGTGTTTCGGAAGTCACAGCCGAAATGGGCGTTGTTGCGACACTTGTTCAAGATCTTGCCGCGTCAGTAGGTGAGCATGAGCAGGTGATCAGCGCACTCCATCATTCGCTTGGTGATCTTAATCACCATGTCGATGCCGTTCAAAAGCAGGCGGCTGAGGCGGATGAAAAAGCAACCCGTGCCACGCGTAATCCTTCTAAACATACAAGCGCAGTACACATTAACCATGACAATAATGATGATGTATTTGCTGTTGAGCGCGCACTTGCGCAACAACCTGTCGAGCGTCCCAAGACGTTAAGTGGACGCACCGTTCATGAAGAACACATTGTGGCAATGGCAGCACCCACACCACAAGAATCGCCATATGTGGAAGCTCCCATGTTCAGCCGCGATACTTTAGAAAACATGGTGCGTGAGCAGGTTGCAAAGCTGGTTGCAGAGCAGACATCCGTTGTAACTCCTACTACTCCTATCATGACACGAGAAGCGGCACGCGAAATCGTAAAAGCTGTAAGTGTGCCGGCAACCCCTGTATCACCTGCCCCTATCATTTCTACTCCACGCACTGAACCTGTTGCAGCAACTCAAGTGCCACAAACCGTAATACCCCAGCGTAGTCCGACAATTGTTTCAGGCTCTCAGCTTGAAATGCTTGGGCGAGAAGCGCTTAAAACCGCGCGTGAGCGTTTGGAGCGTGAGCGTGCAGAGAAAATGGCATTAAGAGATGAGGTTGTCGCTTCAACGCATTCTCCTAGCGCTACAACACCACAGCAAGCGCCTAGCGAACTTGATGCGATTACGTCACATAATCCTGCACCCACCCATCCTGCACAAGCGGTTGCCTCACAAACTGTTTGGTCACAAGCAGCCCATGCTGATGGTGTGATGGAAAATTCTGTTCATCATCAGTCACAAAACCTTATGATCATACCTGAAACAGCCAGCCAAGAGGCAATTGCACAAGCATTACGTGAAGATAAAATCGAGCTTCATCTTCAGCCCATTATGCAGTTGCCGCAGCGAAAAGCGTTCTTTTACGAAACATTGTCAAGGCTACGTTTGAATGAAGATGATGTGGTACTTCCAGCACAATTCCTACCTGTCGTCGCCGAAAAAGGATTGTCATCAGATTACGATATTCGCGTCGCAGAACGTGTCATGGTGATTGCGCGACATCTCGCATCTCGCGGAAGTGAAGCGCTTGTCTCAGTTAATATTGCTGCTGAAACCCTTGCAGATGGCACATATCTCAAAGCGCTTGATAGGCTCATTGCTGAAAATGGTGCGGTGCGCAACCGCATTGTGTTAGAAATTGGACAAGGCACAATCCGTTCCCTTTCAGCAGATCGTCTTATCGCGCTTAAAGGCTTGTCCCATCGGGGTATCAGATTGTGTATAGACCGTGTTAATGATGCACGTATCGACGCTCAGACATTGGCGCAAATTGGCATAAGTTTTATAAAACTGCCGGTTGGTTTTCTCATTGGGCAACAAGCATCGCGCTTTGAAATTGCGCCTCAGGATATTGCCACTCTTTTCAAACGCAACGGTATTCAGTTGATTGCCGAGCGTGTTGAAACAGAAGAGCAGGTGCGCGAATTACTAGATCTTGATGTCCCACTCGCGCAAGGCCATGTTTTTGCACCGCCCAAACCTGTACGCTCAGATGTGTTTGCCGTTGCTGCTACTCCGAATAAAAGCAGACTTGAACTAAAACCTGATGTGCAAGATGATATGGAAAGTGCCTTATCTGCGTCAGAGCGTCAGTCGTTACGTGCATTTCTAAGTCGTGGCGGCAGTCGATAGCGCGCTATTGTCTATAGGAGCGCGCTCTATGTCAGATGATCCTGAATTTATTGCTCAACTCGCTGATTTATCATCGCATTACGATATACTGTTATGCGATGTTTGGGGGGTGCTTCATGATGGTGTGAAAGCTTACGGGGCAGCGTGCGATGCGTTAATGACGTTTCGGCATCAGGGCGGTACTGTCCTTCTGCTCTCCAACGCCCCGCGCCCCGAAGCTGCTGTTCGTCAACAGATTGCAGGATTTGGTGTGTCGCCATCCCTTTATCATGGGATCGTCTCTTCAGGGGATTTAGCCCGTGATTTTCTATTCAAGGAGCGTGGGTTGGTTTGTCATATTGGCCCAGAGCGTGACCGTGTCTTGTTTTCAGGAACAGGCATCACGCTTGTCTCGCCTGATGAAGCGCACGTGTGTATTTGCTCTGGATTAGTGAATGATGAGCGCGAGGAACCAGAGGATTATCGACAGACACTCAAAGCGCTTGCTCAACGCCAAGTACCCATGGTGTGTGCTAATCCAGATCGCATGATTGAGCGGGCAGGGCGCTTTATTTCATGTGCTGGAGCACTGGCCGATATGTATGAGGAGATGGGCGGCAAGGTGACTTGGTTTGGTAAGCCTTATCAGCCGATATATGATGCGGCGCTAACACGCCTTATACAATTCACTGAGAAGCCGATTGATCCGTCACGCGTTCTTGCGATTGGCGATTCTGTAACAACTGATATTGCCGGAGCCGTAAATGCCGGTCTTGATTCACTGCTGATTTTAGGGGGAATTCATCGTCCTAAATGCAGTGTCAATGGCCAAATTTCTATTGATCATGCACGCCTTTGGCTTACAACACAGAGCGTTAAGCCTCGTTATTTAATGGCGTCATTGGTTTAAAGACTGACTCCAAAAACGATAAGTCCTGCAAGCATAAAAATAAGGCCAAGTATCTCGCGCTTATGTAAATACTGTTTGAATATAAAGACAGAGATACCTAGGGCAAATAACATTTCAATCAACCCAAGGGTGCGCACATGTGCCGCAGGGGCCAGTGAAAAGCCAATAAACCAAAATTGTGATGCAAGCGCGCCCATAAATCCTGCGAGCATGGATGATTGCCAGACACGAAAACTTCCTATTAAGGCCTCGCGGTGGCTAATAATGAGATACCCGACCATGACAAGTGTTTGAATAAACAGTGCCCCAACAAGCGCGCAAGATGCTCTGATTAAAAAGGAGCCGTTATCAAGTGCGAGTATCCCATTGCGAAAACCAACAGCGGCAAGTGCAAACGCACCTCCCGCCAGAATACCCCACACAATCGCTTTTAAAGAAGTATGAGATGCGTGCTCCGTGTCGACATGATGAGATTTAAATGAAAGCATCATCACACCAACAACGGCAATAATCATGGCCAACAAAGAAAGAAGCGTAAGCTTTTCGCTCAGAAAAATCCACGCAAAGAATGCGACCTGAATGGGCTCTGTCTTTGTAAAAGCCGTGACATGGGCGAGGCTAAAAGTGCGCATCGCCGCAAGCATCATAGCCGTTGCAGCAATTTGCGCGAGTGCACCCCATCCTACAGAAAACGCAAATTCGGGAGTTAATGTTGGAATACGCTCGCCTGTCACAAATGTGATGAGAAATAAAAATACAATCGCCCACGGCAAACCATATGTGAAGCGTACCTGCGTTGCACCCATCACCCCAAGTTTACGAATGAGATGTTTTTGTAAACTGTTACGGATCACCTGCGCACTGGCAGCAAATATCGTTGCAGGAATCCAAAGCCATTGCCATGTTATCATCAAGTCCGCACTCATCATATTTTTAAACGCATTGTCAGTGCAGCGGCTCGTTTGCCGTCGATTGTGCGGTAGTACGCTTCACGCCGTCCAATTTGAGTGAAGTGAAAACGTGCATAAAGTTTAAGTGCTGAAACATTGTCCTCGTTGACGTCGAGAAAAACGTGTCTGACGCCTTGTGTAGCAAGTGTTTGCAAATGGTATTTTAAAAGCTGTTTTGAAAGTCCTTGCCCACGCCATATTGGGGAAAGAGTAATTGTTATAATTTCGGCTTCATCAAGAACTTTACGCGATAAAATAAAGCCAATAGGTGTGCGTTCGCGTGATAAAAAAACACCATCGGCCACTACCGCAGGATCACGTAAAAGCTGTTGAAATTCAAGAACATCCCAGCCTGCTGCAAACCCTTGCGCATGAATTATCGCAAGGTTGGCGGCATGTTCGATAGTGATATGAGAGATATGCGGTATAGAATGTGCAGGATGCCACAATGCGATCAACCATTGCCATAAACGCGCAAAAAAATGCACGATCCATCTCATCGGCGTGCCAAACGGCCATGTGTTTGTGGATGCGCATCAGGAGCTTTTAGATAAAGCGGATGAGGTGGGGATTGCGCTGGATCTCCTGCAAGGCCAAGGCGAGCAATCCATAAAATATCAGGCGAAGGTGATGCATCTTGAATGCGTACATCAAGCCCTACACTCCATAGCTCTGCTGCGAGAACGGGCGCGCCTGATCCTGATAGTGTAATCGCGGCTGATCCAAGTTCGCGCACAACATCACGGACGGGAGCGATTTTCGGGCCTAAAAGCGGACGGCCGCCATGAACAAGTGCCTGCACATAAACTTGCTTGTGACGCGCATCAATCGCGGCGACAACAACGCGACCCGCTTCTTCACGCATGAGGGGGGCAAGATAGGCAGAGAGAGTTGATACGCCAATGACAGGAATACTCAGCGCAACCCCTGCCGCACGTGCCGCTGAAAGTCCCACACGCATTCCGGTGAAACTACCAGGCCCCACAGTCACAGCAATACGATCAAGACTTTTAAAACCACCGTCAACACGCGCCATAACCCGATCAAGAAGCGGGATTAGCTCTTCCGCGTGTCCTTTTTCAATGAGCATCGTTTCACGCGCAAGAGCCGTCGTTGCCCCCCGTTGTAATACACAAGCTGAGCATCCTCCTAGAGAAGTGTCGATAGCGAGAATTCGCACGTAAACCTCAAAATTAATCTAAAGATATAAAAATATTTTTAGATGTATGACACTAACGCATGTTATGTAAAACTAAAAAGCTGGTTTGATATGTAAGAAGCTAGAAAATCAACAAGTGTTTTATGCGGCGATTTCCTGTCTGGCAGGGTTTAGAGGCTGCTTAAATAATATGTTTTGTTTAATTATACCCCTCACATTTGAAGAGTTGGTGTCTGAAGTATTTTGAAGTTATCGGATAGGCGGTCAACCCATAATCGTGCTTTTTGCGGAAAAGTGGTATTCAGGAAGCCAAGGATGGCC
>JBIKVP010000059.1:0-12673 GCA_044356745.1 Beijerinckiaceae bacterium
AAGCTCCTGCCGTTGATCCGGTTCTAAAAGCGTACCCATACCAAATTGGAATCAAAACAACCTTAATAAAAAGATAACGCCAACTCTTCACTCACGAGGGGTATACCTAAATTATCATTCTGCAATAAAAATACACCCTGAAAATATCAGGGTGTTTTTCTATTTTTTATACGCACTTAGCGCAATGTCGTTGAGATGATCACTCGATCATATAACGCAGACCCACGCGCACTTCATGTGTGGCGTTATCTTTGAGACGCACAGCGTTTCCAAGCACGTCGGTTTGCGTGACGATATCGCCAAATTGTGCATAGCGATAACCTACATCAAGGGCAAAGCCATACCCTAAATCAACCGCAGCACCTGCCATCAGTGCCCATGCAAGATTGGTTTTTTCTTTGCCAAAGAACGTTGCCGTGCTCGTGAGAACACCTGCGTTTGTGTAATTATAACCAATATATTCTTTGAAGCGGCCGCCACCTGCGCCGATACCTGCACCTACATAAGGTGTAAAGCCGTACCATGATCCAAGATCAATGTAGCCGTTTAAGAAGCTTGTCCATGTGCTGATTTTTCCGCCTTCGCTTGAATAACAGCAACCTGCAACGCTAGTGCGCGCACTGAAATCTGAACCTGTGCGATAATCAACCGTGACATCAGCACGAAACCAGCTCAGGAATTTGTAACCAAAACCACCGCCTACACCAAAAGACTCTTTAAGTTTCTCGCCTTCAAAATTGATGACAGAATAATTGGCTTTTGGTGTTTCATAAGACACATATGACACATCACCGCGCAGATACCAACCTGAGCCGAATTCTGACATAACCGCTTTTGCAGGGCCTTCAATCACTGGCGCTGGTTCACCCATATCAGCGGCAAGCGCTGTTCCAGTCATCCCTATCGTAGCCATTAAGCTTGCAGAAGCTGCAAGCCAGAATGCGCGATTTTGGAGAGCCACCGTCTTTTTACGTGTCATAAGGCACCTTCAGGTCAGGTGTGCGGCGAATAAATTTATTCAGCAAACACACCACAATGAGAATCACTTCTCTTGACGATGCCAAAGCATGGTTAATGGATGATTAAGCACGATAAATTTTCAATGCGCAGCTTCAGGTTCTTGCCATGTTAAAATAGGCTGACGAGCCGCACGCGTTTCATCCAGACGTCGCCGCGGTGCATGGAAAGGAGCCTGCGTAAAGCGCTCCTTGTCTCCACGACGCACTGCCATTGCAAGATCGCGCAAGGTGGCAACGAAGAGGTCAAGCGACGCGCGGGATTCTGACTCAGTGGGTTCAACGAGCATCGCTCCATGCACAACGAGCGGGAAATACATCGTCATCGGATGATATCCTTCGTCAATCATGGCCTTAGCAAAATCAAGTGTGCTCACGCCTGTATCTTTAAGCCACGAATCATCAAATAACGCTTCATGCATACAGGGCTTATCGCCAAAGGGTTGGGACATGAGATCAGCTAGTCCCGCCTTAATATAATTGGCGTTGAGCACGGCATCTTCCGATGCTTGACGGATACCATCCCCACCATGAGAGAGCATGTAACTGAGTGCACGAACATACATCCCCATCTGTCCTTGAAACGCCGTGATGCGGCCGAAAGGATGGGTGTTATCTTCTGCTTGTGTTTCATGTTCAACAAGCTGCAAGTGGCCACTGACATCGGTGCGTAAAAACGGTACAGGTGCAAATGGTGCAAGACGCGATGATAAGACGACAGGGCCAGAGCCCGGCCCACCACCGCCATGAGGCGTTGAAAACGTTTTATGCAGATTGATATGCATCGCATCAACGCCAAGATCACCTGGGCGCACTTTTCCAACGATGGCATTGAAATTGGCACCATCACAATAAAAATAAGCGCCTGCATCATGAATAGCCGCTGCGATTTCAACTATCTGTGGTTCGAACAAACCGCATGTATTTGGGTTTGTTAGCATAATCGCGGCAACATCAGGCCCTAGAAGTGCTTTAACATCCTCAACATGCACACTGCCATCAGCTTGTGCAGGCACTTGACGTACTACAAAACCGATCAGCACAGCAGTTGCAGGGTTAGTGCCGTGCGCTGAATCGGGCACGAGTACGATTTTACGTGTTTCAGACTCACCTTTGGCGGCGATAGCGGCTTTAATGGCCATCATACCTGCCAGCTCGCCATGCGCTCCTGCTTTGGGGGAGAGTGCGACCGCGTCCATTCCTGTTAAGGTCAGAAGCCAATTGGATAGCTGGTTCATGAGCTCCAATGCGCCTTTAACTGTTGAAAGGGGCTGGAGGGGATGAATATCTGCAAAACCCGGCAAGCGCACCATCGCTTCATTCAAACGCGGATTATGCTTCATGGTGCACGAACCAAGGGGAAAAAGCCCTGTATCAATTCCATAATTTTTTTGTGACAACTTGACGAAATGACGCACCGCTTCGGGCTCGGATAATCCAGGCAACCCGATCTGGTCTTGACGCTCTAAACCGCCGAGACGAAGTGTAAAAGGTGGGACGTCTTCAATGTCAACACCTGTTGTCTCAAGACGCCCACTATCAAAAAGAAGTGCCTCTTCCTGCTTGAGCGCGCGATGTCCCGTAAAGGTTTTATGTGAAGACACCTCTTGAACAACACTTTCAGGGGCAGATACACGGCCTTGGCGATTGAGCATTGAGAATCTCCTTACCGCCCATCAATTAGAGCATCATCCGAAAAGTGTGAAGCTGTTTTAAGAAAAATGATTTGTCATGTCCATAAGTCGTACCCTTGGCAGTTTTGACTTAAAGCGCTATGCTCTAGCGCAATCAATGCTTGATAAAGGATGGCGGTGTGTTCCGTAAAAAAATAATAAAGCTTCACGTCTGCATTCTCACAGCGTTGATCATAACAACTATTAATATTCATGCGCAAACGGGAACGACATCACATAAAGTCACGCCACTCCTCCCTCACAAAGCCGTGTATGATCTGACCCTTTTAAAATCAACGGGCGCACGTGGCGTAGATGGAGCGCGCGGACGCATCGTATTTGAATTTTCGGGTGATGCGTGCGAGGGCTATACACTTAATTTTCGTCAGGTCACTGAACTGACGAGTAGTGAGACAGGCGCACGAACGTCTGATTTGCGCACTACAACCTTTGAAGAGGGTGAAGGCAAAGCGTTTCAGGTGAAAAGCGATAGTATCATTAACAACACCACGCAGAAAGTTGTCGATGTTACGGCTGAACGCCGTCAGGACGCAGTTATGGTCAATATTACCAAGCCTAAACGCGACAAAAAGACACTTTCCAAAAATGTTATTTTTCCAACAGAACATCTTAAAAATATTATCAGCGCAGCCAAACGCGGCGATACGACTTATGGCGTGCAGGTTTATGATGGATCGGATGATGGGCTAAAAGTGTATGATACACTCAGTATAATTGGCAAAATCATTCCCGCTGGTAATCATGAAGGGCTTGAAAAAGCCGCACAAAATAGCGCTCTAACGTCTGTTGCACGTTGGCCTGTGGCGATCAGTTATTTTGAACCAGGACAAGGTGAGCGCACACCGATTTATATTCTCTCTTTTGATTTGTATGAGCATGGCGTGAGCCGTAATTTGAAGCTTGATTACAACGATTTTGCTCTTAAAGGTGAGATGACCACGTTAGAGACGCTCAAGACCACATCATCATGTGAGAAGTAAATCTGTCAATTTTACGCGATTCAAATCTCCTTCATGAGGCCTCTTCATGCCCCGACTGTTTACGGCTCTTGAAATTCCAAGCGATGTCGCTCAAGCACTCGCGGCGTATCGGGGAGGTTTGCCTGGGGCACGTTGGATTGATGTGGCTAATTATCACGTTACCTTGCGCTTTATCGGCGATATTGATCACGCCATGGCACGTGATGTGTTTGCATTAATGGCTGAAACACGGCTTCGCGCCCCATTCGCGATCACGTTTGATCGGCTAGAACACTTTGGCGGCGATCGCCCACGCGCTGTGTTTGCGCATATTATCCCCTCACCTGAACTACTCGACCTGCAAGCCGAACAGGAGCGTAAATTACGTCGTTTAGGTTTGCCCGCTGAAACACGTAAATTCACCCCACATGTTACATTGGCTCGGTTACGTGATGCATCACCGCTTGATGTCGCTGATTATTTTGCGACACGCGGCGTGTTTAACCGCCAAACGTTCATGGCAGAGCGTTTTGTTGTTTTTTCCTCACGAAATTCAGTTGGTGGTGGCCCTTATGTTGTGGAAGCTGCTTATCCCTTACGCTAAAACCCTCTTATGAACTCTGACAATCTCCCCCCCATAGAACACCGTCTCACGCCAATGATGACGCAATATGTTGAGATCAAGGCTGCCAACGCGGACAGCCTTTTATTTTATCGTATGGGTGATTTTTACGAGTTGTTCTTTCATGACGCTGAAATTGCATCGCGCACGCTCGGTATTACGCTGACCAAACGCGGCAAACATATGGGGGAAGACATTCCCATGTGCGGGGTTCCTGTTGAGCGGGCGGATGATTATCTGCAGCGCTTGATTGCCGCAGGTCATCGCGTGGCCGTATGTGAACAACTTGAAGACCCGAGTGAAGCAAAAAAACGCGGGTCAAAATCAGTCGTCAAGCGTGATGTTGTGCGGCTTGTTACGCCGGGGACAATTACAGAAGACAATCTGCTTATTCCTTCGCACGCTAATGTGCTGCTTGCTCTTGCACGTGTCAAAGAATCTGATGCTTTTGATGAGACGCAATGGGACTATGGTCTGGCTGCGGTGGATATTTCTACAGGGCGTTTTCAAGTTACAGTTTGTTCCCAGCTGCATTTGGCAGCCATGATTGCACGCTTTGAACCGCGTGAAATTGTATTAACCCGCTCGGTCTTTGAAGATGATGCGCTTAAAAATTTATGGCGTGAGATAAATGTACCATGCGTACCCCTTGCACAAGAAACGCATGATTTCATAAGCAGTGAGCGACGTGTGCGGGAATTTTATAACGTTGCTTCGCTTGATGTCTTTGGTCAGTTTACACGGGCACATATCAACGCCATGGCGCTGGTGTTGTTCTATATCGAACGCACACAAAAAGCTGCACGCCCTGCCCTTTCCCCTCCTCAAAAAGAACAACAAGGCACAACATTAACGCTTGATGCAGCGACGCGCGCGAATTTGGAAATTACGCGCACATTGTCAGGAGAGCGTCACGGAAGTTTGCTCGCGACGATTGATCGCACGCTTACTGCGGGGGGGGGGCGTCTGCTTTCAGAATGGCTTGCTGCACCACTCACCGATTTGCAAGCGTTAGGGGCGCGTCATGATGCTCTCGCATTCTATGTCGCCAAGATGGATGCCTGTTCGCAAGTGCGTGATACGCTTAAAGCACTGCCTGATTTAGAGCGGGCACTAGGGCGTCTTGCGCTTGAACGTTCGGGGCCTCGTGATCTTGAGGCTATCGGACGCGCACTAGAGAGTGCCGCGTACCTTGCTCAATCGATAACACTTAATCCGTTGACACCTGACGTGATCCAAACCATTGCACAACATCTTCACAGCATTGATCAAACACTGGTATTACGTTTACGAGCCACTTTGAATGACACACTTCCTCTTGCAAAACGCGATGGCGGCTTCATTCGCGAAGGAGCATCACCAGAACTTGATGAATGCCGTGTATTACAGAGTGATTCACGCCGTTATATCGCAGCGCTTCAGGCGCGTTACGCGACTGAAACAGGATGTCGGCAACTTAAAATCAAACATAATCATATGATTGGTTATTTTGTTGAAGTACCACAAATGAATGGTGAGGCGTTTTTGCAAGAGCCATGGCGGAGTGTTTTTATCCACCGTCAAACGATGGCAGGGGCGATGCGGTTTTCAACAACAGAACTCAGCGACCTTGAAACGCGTATCGCTTCAGCGGCTGGACGTGGCTTAGCGCTGGAACTGCATTTGTTCGATGAGCTGGTGCGTGCAATTCTAGTCCATACAGATACGCTTAAAACGCTAGCATATGTCCTTGCCCAGCTTGATGTGATTACGGCACTAGCAACACTCGCCGTTGAGATGAGCTGGACACGCCCGCATATGGATGACAGTTTGGCTTTTCATGTTGAAGGGGGACGCCACCCCGTTGTGGAAGTGGCATTAAAAAAATCAGGCCAGCCCTTTATCGCTAATCCGTGTGATTTATCAGCTCCCGAAACGTCAGTACATGCGGCAAAAGGTGCGATCAATCTCATGACGGGCCCTAATATGGCCGGGAAATCTACTTACCTCAGGCAAAACGCTTTGATCGTGATTTTAGCACAAATGGGATCATTTGTGCCTGCCACAAAAGCCCATATCGGGATTGTTGATCAGGTCTTTTCGCGGGTGGGGGCAGCGGATGACTTAGCGCGAGGGCGTTCAACCTTTATGGTGGAAATGATTGAAACAGCAACAATTTTGCATCAGGCGACACATCGCTCACTTGTTATCTTAGATGAAATCGGACGCGGAACAGCAACATTTGATGGCCTTTCACTCGCATGGGCGTGCGTTGAGCATCTTCATGATATCATTGGATGCCGCGCCCTGTTTGCCACACATTTTCACGAATTAACGGCACTCGCCAAACGCTTACCGCGTTTGAAAAATATTACCATGAAAGTCACGGATTGGCAGGGCGATGTCGTATTTCTTCATGAGGTGATGGCGGGAGCCGCTGATCGTTCCTATGGTATTCATGTTGCTAAAAAAGCAGGGTTGCCAGAAAAGGTCATCCAACGTGCGCAAACGCTCCTTCATGAGCTTGAAAAGAATGATCGTGAGCGACCAACTACGCGCGTTATTGATGATCTGCCATTATTTGCAGTTGCCGCTTCGCCTAAAATTGTTCCCGCGGCACCTTTGCATGAACCACCGCCTCCCGATCCGTTGCGCGAAATGCTCAAAACGATCAATCCTGACGAATTTTCACCCCGTGATGCTCTTAACGCCCTCTATGCGCTTAAGATAAAAAGCGTTAACACATAACGTATTGATAAATGAGGGGGCGAACATGGTGACACGTGTTGCGACAGTGGCATTTGAGGGAATTGAAGCACGTGCGGTTGATGTGCAGGTTCAGATTTCTGCAGGAGCTGTCGCGTTTATGATCGTGGGTCTACCTGATAAAGCGGTAGGAGAATCACGTGAACGCGTGCGGGCAGCGCTTCTGGCCTCGGGGCTTGCCCTTCCAGCAAAACGCATCACCGTTAATCTCGCGCCAGCAGACCTGCCGAAAGAGGGGAGTCATTATGATTTGCCGATCGCACTTGGTGTAATGGCCGCTATCGGTGCTATTCCGCAAGATGCACTTGATGGCTACACGGTTTTAGGAGAACTCGCCCTTGATGGTACGCTTACACCTGTTGCAGGGGTTTTGCCGGCAGCTGTGGCCGCTAATTCCCGTGATAATGGTTTAATTTGTCCTCATGCTTGTGGTTCGGAAGCGGCATGGGCAGATGACACACTTGATGTGCTTGCACCCCAAACTCTTATTCAACTTGCTAACCATTTCAAAGGCACTCAAGTGCTAACACGCCCCACGCCAAAAGTGGCATCGACACCTGGAATTATGCCTGATTTGCGTGAAATCAAAGGCCAAGAGAGCGCAAAACGGGTGCTCGAAATTGCTGCATGCGGCGGTCATAATCTTCTCATGAATGGCCCCCCCGGTGCGGGTAAATCCATGCTTGCCGCACGACTTCCCTCAATTCTACCACCTTTAACACCGCGTGAATTACTCGCTGTGTCCATGATCCACTCGGTTGCGGGTTTACTGTCAGAAGGCACGCTCACCAATCGGCGACCGTTTCGTGCGCCCCATCATTCTGCGTCAATGGCAGCTCTTGTGGGCGGAGGGATACAGGCGCGCCCGGGAGAAGTCTCTCTTGCACATGGGGGGGTATTATTTCTAGATGAGCTTCCTGAATTTCAACCTCAAGTGCTTGATAGTTTACGGCAACCGCTTGAAACAGGAGAAGTGCTTATTACCCGTGCTAATCACAAAGCGACTTATCCTGCGCGGTTTCAACTCATTGCCGCGATGAATCCATGTCGGTGTGGGCGCGCAACTGAACCTGGATTTGCCTGCAAGCGCCAGCCTAACGAACGCTGTATGGCGCAGTATCAGACCAAAATCTCAGGTCCTATGCTTGATCGCATTGATCTGGTGATTGAAGTGCCAGCGGTGACTGCTGCTGACCTCATTTTACCTTCTCCGGCGGAAGGCTCAAGTGAGGTTGCAAAACGGGTTTTAAATGCTCGCATCCTTCAACGAGAGCGTTATACTGCTTTGGGATTACCTGATACCGTGACAAACGCAACATGTCCGACACATATTTTAGAGCAGGTTGCTTCTCTTGATGAATCAGGACAAGCGCTTATTCGGAGTGCCGCTGAAGCAATGCGCCTGACCGCACGTGGCTTTCACCGTGTGCTTAAAGTGGCACGTATGCTCGCTGATCTTGATCAATCTGATGAGGTTAAACGCATGCATCTTGCCGAAGCACTTTCATATCGAGTTGCGATAGATAAGCCGCAAGTGGCAGCATAAAGAAAAAAAATTTTGTTTTAGCCAATTTTACCTTCTAAAGAGAGTGTGGTAAGGGGCTTTTAAGGCTAAGGCTTTATAAATGAAGTGAATGCGATTTGAGAGATGTGTTTTAGTCTTCTCATGAAAACAAGGTCATATCATGCGATTGTCATATAAACCGAATGCTTTGAAAAAGCTCGCCCTTTTAGCTCTTCCTGCTGCTATGATGCTGACACTCGTCGGATGTGAAGAGCGTCAAGGGGGATTGCCTAACAAGCATTTCGTTCAGGTTCCACCGCAAACAATCGCGCTGATGGCTAGCAAAGGCATGACACGCCACGATGCTGTGCTTCTGCGTTCTTATAAAAAAGAATCAGAACTTGAAGTTTGGAAAAAAAACAGCAGCGGCGAATATGCACTTTTAAAAACATATCCTATGTGTCGCTGGTCAGGGCAACTTGGTCCCAAAACACGCGAAGGCGATCGTCAAGCGCCTGAAGGTTTTTATCAAATTTCTCCTGCACAGATGAACCCTCATTCCAGCTTTCACCTCTCTTTTAATATTGGTTATCCTAACGCGTTTGATCGTGCCTATGGACGCTCTGGCTCACACTTGATGGTGCATGGTGCATGTTCGTCTCGTGGGTGCTATTCTATGACGGATGAGCAAATCGAAGAAATTTATGCCCTTGTGCGTGATGCGCATTCAGGCGGTCAATCAAGCGTGCAAATGCAAGCGCTCCCTTTTCGCATGACCCCTGAAAATCTCGCAAAACACCGCGCCAATCCGCACATCGGTTTCTGGAAGAACTTGAAAGAGGGCGCAGATCACTTTGAAGTAACAAAAAAAGAGCCAAAAGTTGCGATATGTTCACGCAAATATGTATTTAATGCCACCGGAAATGAGGGGGTAGAGGTCTCATCTGAATGTCCTTCTTTAAAAGTTGATGCGCAGATTGCATCGCGTGTACGCGAAAAACAAGCGAGCGATAATCAACAAGTGGCTGAGCTCATCGCAAAAGGTACGCCAGCCATTAAAGTTGTTTATGATGACGGTGATCAACATCATTCTTTTAAAGGTACTGCTTTTGCATCTGTCAACGATGAGCGGGCAACCACCCCCGTGTTCCAACGCCCCATCATTGCAGGCGTGAGCCGCCCTGAAGCATTGATCAATGGTCCTCGCATTGTTGAGCTTGATCCTGCTGGTAAACCCATTGAAGCTAAAGTCGTGATGGCTGCTCAAGAGCTGGTTAAAGAGGTTACTGCTCAAAACAATAAACCAACTGAAAATGCGACTATTGCCCAAACACATGGCTCGCCTTCAGGCAGTGGGTTTATGAGTAGTCTTCTGACACCTTTCTCAACAACAAATAATGAGCCAAAGCCTACGGTTAAACCAGTTGTTACAACGCGCCAAAACGAAGATAATGTGGCGACGACAGCATCTGTAAAGCCGGTGAGTGCATCTGTGAGCGATGATAAACCGTTTTATTCGCGCCTTTTTACCCCTGTCACGGGTCTGTTTGGTCACTCTGAACCCTCACCAAGCTCTCACGTTGATCCTGAAACAACGTCAACGCTTGCACATCCCTCTCCCGCACCACGTCCGCGCGGACAGGCCGCATCGCGAGAGCGTCTTAAAGAAACACCGACCACGCTATCTGTACGTCATACGCCATTTCGGTAACTTAAGACGTGAAAACGGGTGATCTTTTCCTCTCGTTTGAGGGACGTTTAAACCGCGAGCGCTGGCTGGGCGCTGTTATGTTTTTGGTGGCTCTATTTATAATAATCAGTCTCATCAGCCTTGTTCTTGATAACATCAATGTGATCTCCCGCCTCAATGCTGAGCGTGTACGTATTTTCACGTGGGTTGTGCTTATGGTTCCTTGGCTCGTAATTGATTGGAAGCGGTTTCATGATCGCGGTAAATGGGGCGTGTGTGCACTGGCTTGTCCGCTGGGACAGGCGCTTTATGCGGGTGCTATGCATTCGAGTATTTCATCAACATCTCCCCTTTTACTCATGATCACATTCATGCAAATCATAATTGCGGCGTGGTATATTTATGATCTGGCTTATTGTGTAGGTGAGTCCGGTGCTAATCGTTATGGTGTTGATCCTTGTGAGGGTACACCGGTGCATGGGGATTATTGATGAGTATATCCGCTGCTTCTCATGACAATGATGTTATTGCCTTTGCGCAAGAGCTGATCCGTTGTCCGTCAGTCACACCTGATGAGGGTGGTGCAATTGTATGGCTGGAAAAGATCCTTCAACAGGCTGGCTTTTCAACGCATCGGCTGATTTTTGGAGACGATTCATCCGCACCTATCACTAATCTTTATGCGCGTTATGGTACTGGCAAACCCGCGCTGCTTTGGGCAGGGCATACAGATGTTGTTCCAGTAGGTGATGAACATGCGTGGACGTATCCACCATTTTCAGCCCATATTGAAGCAGGCGAGATGTATGGACGGGGCGCAGTTGATATGAAAGGAGGTGTTGCGGCCATGCTGGCGGCAACTTTGAGCTTTCTTAAGAAATTTCCGGATTTTAAAGGTTCAATTGGTTTTTTGATTACAGGCGATGAAGAGGGGCCTGCAACCTTTGGTACGATTAAAGTGCTGGAATGGATGCGCGCACATGGGGAAACATTTGATCACTGTCTTCTGGGTGAGCCAACAAATCCCACGACATTGGGGGAGATGATTAAAATTGGACGACGCGGCTCTTTAACGGGTCACTTAAGCCTTAAAGGTACACAAGGACATGTGGCTTATCCGCATCTTGCCGATAATCCTCTGCATCATCTACCCGCTATTATCAGTGCTTTAACGACTCCGCTTGATCAAGGAACGGATGAGTTTGACCCATCCAATCTTGTTATCACAAGTGTTGATACGGATAATCACGCGAGCAATGTCATTCCCGGTTGTGTACGCCTCACATTTAACATTCGTTTCAATACCCTATGGCATGTTAAAACACTTCAAGAAGAATGCCGTAAACGTCTTGAAAGTGTCGCTCGTTGCCGATTTGAACTTGAATTCTCGCCCACAAATGCGCTGCCCTTTATCACACAGCCAGATCATTTTATTGATCACCTTAGCAGCGCAATCACCGCCGTAACGGGTCGCGTGCCAAGCCTTTCTACGACGGGAGGAACATCAGACGCCCGTTTTATCTGCCATGATGGTTCAGTAGCAGAATTCGGACTTGTCGGCCAAACAATGCATAAGATTGATGAACGTGTTGCTTTAAATGATCTTGAAACACTCACTCAGATTTATGAGTGCTTTATGAAGCATTATTTTTACAGTAAAAAAGTTTAGCTCATGGACATAGCGCTTGTTACCTTACAACTTGTGGGCTGATGAATGTACTTTGATGTATGTTTACTGGTCATTCAAAAATGAGGGGTATAAGAGCATATTTATCAAGAAAAATAAATGGCTCTGCTCAGTTCTTGGTAAAAGCAGGGCTTGCTAAGGTGGATGATTTTCGCTATCAGCATCGAAGCGTTGGGGCGTCGCCAAGCGGTAAGGCATCGGTTTTTGGTACCGACATTCCCAGGTTCGAATCCTGGCGCCCCAGCCATACAGTCTCATATTTCCAGAATTTTGGTCATACTTGTAAAAACTGCGACCGTGTCGAGGGTTAGCGCTTGCGCTGTCCGACTCCAGACCAATGTAACCTTTTAATCTAACCCTATATGCAAGATATCTAGGCGTTGTCTGGACAGGCCTCATTAAAATGTCTGGGGCTTTTGAGCCTCATCGCGCTCGTTTGTCAAAAAGGCGCGGTATCTGGGGTTGATGGAGCACTGGACGATGGAGGGCATGGATCACGCCTAGTCTAGCGCAGCTTTGCCGGCTCCACCACCGACCCCTCAGGCCTTGAGACCTCAATGGATATGATCCGCTTCTTCAAGGATCATGCGTCGAGGCGAGTAATGGCTCACTTTGAATTTTGTGTGCGTGAACCACAACCGTCATGCCCAGGCTTGTCCCACTGCTGTCCGGTTTAATTTTTACAAGTTTAGTTTCATCTGTTTTAAGTTTTTGCTTGGGCTTTGCGGTGGTTTCAGGAGGTTTTGGATTGTTTTT
>JBIKVP010000145.1:0-12610 GCA_044356745.1 Beijerinckiaceae bacterium
GTAATCAGCTCTTCATTCTCCTTCTCCGACCCATTGTCTACAATGATAATATGTACATTATCATCGTTTGCAGTAACCGCCTTAAGTGCTCGCACACACTCCATAGTTATCTGAGGCTTATTGTACTGAAGTATGACGAAGCATACGGGGCCGTGTGACCCAGAAAGTGCAGGATAGGCCGAGGTGAGGAGTGTAAGTGAGCGCCTAGAAACTAAGCGAATCTCGCTGCCGTCACTCAGTGAACAACAGGGAATGCCATCCGTGTTAAAAAAACTAGATGCCCCATCACAATCCTTCACTAGTTGGTCAAGTAGCGCAGAGTAATCAGTAAGGAAAGAGTAGCGGTCTCTATCTAAAGCCGCGCCAAATATCTCCTCTATCTGCGCCCAACGACGGCTAAAGAGGTCAGGATGTTTGTTGGGGGTTACATCTACGATCTCTCCACTATACCTTGACGCATTCGCTAGAGCGTCGCGGGTCGCCTGCAACCATGCGTATCCATACCTTCTATCTGGCTCCAGATGCGCGCCTTCAGCCCACTCGTTCCAAGCATTGATAAATACCAATCTTTCGCTTGGATCCTTGTAGTGACCAATCGTAGCAGTCGCTACCTCATCCAGCCACTCGCCGTAGACTTGCGGAGAAGAATGCAGGAAGATAGTTGGACTGTTTATTCTTCTCCTTGGCGTATTATCCCAAGAGGGATTAACTCCTCGAAAATAGGTATAACTCGGCCATTCAATACGCTTTGCTCTCTCCTTAAAAACTCTCCAGTCATAGATATGTGCATGAGGGTTCTGCGCAAAAGGCACTATTGGAGCGCCAGCCCTAGGAGGAGCCGAGTTCATAGGTGAGAATTCGATCGCCGCATCAAACCCGTATTCGGCTGGATTATTCAGCTCGAACGACTGGGTGTAGGCTAAATAGATCTCCCCTATATTATTCAGCCGGCACCAGGTACGCCATCTGGTGGCAGTGGCAGCAGGATCCGGCAATAAGCTGGGGCGATATACCACTAGGAGAGGTTTACCTTTCACCCTGATGTACCGATTGTCTCTCAGGAAACGAGATATATGGCTTATAAAGGCGATATCATCATCGGCAGAGTGCTCCTGAGCAATCAGTACATCTTGATCCTTGCCGTCCCATCTTCTTGTCCAGTTCTCATTTGCCCAACAGAGACAGAAAGGTAAGTCTAGGGTTGAATCCCCTAGATAATTTTCCGTCGGTCTATCCAAAAGAGTCTTACCTGCAAACCAGTAGTAGTAGAAACAGAATCCGCCTATGCCATATAGCTTAGCTAACTCTACCTGCCGCCGCTGTACTTTGCTGTCTAAAAGGTTGTAATATCCAAGCTCTCCCGGTTCGTGGGGTTGGTAATGCCCTATGAAGAGCGGCTTTGCAGGTCTAACATTAGTCCACTCTGTAAAGCCCGTACCCCACCACTCGTTATTCTCAGGAATCTCATGAAACTGAGGCAGATAAAAGCAAATTGCTTTTACTGCTGAGGTTTCAAGCGGGTTCTCCACAGACAGTGGAACAAACTCATGCGATTCTCTAGTAGGGCAAGGATCCTGACGTCTCTTAAAGTCATCTAGTAAGTAGTGGGTAAGCGGGTTAATTAGCTGCTCTATTAAGTGTGGATAAGTTTTTAAATAAGCCTTAGTGTCAAATAAAGGGTGAGGATTTCGCTCTTCGCGCCATCCAAAAGAGAGGAAGTGGGTAAGTGGTTCTAATGCCGCCGCGCTAACATCGGCGTTCTCTCCAAGGTAGAATTTCACATCAAAGAGAGGGTGAGGATTCAGACCGCGTTTCCAGCCAATAGTATAATAGTTTATTAGAGGATTTACGCAGAACCTTTCTTCCTCCGCTAGCTGGGAAAGGTAGTAGTCTTGTGCAAACAAGGGGTGAGCCGTGGCTCCCTCTTGCCACCCCCAGGTGCAATAATGAACCAACGCATTGATGTCAGCCCCTGAAAGATCAGGTCTATGTTCAAGATAGGTCTTTGGATCGAATAACTCGTGAGGTTTTCGACCCTCTCTAAAGCCATGAGTACAGTAGTGCGATAGAGGCTCCTGACCTCCTTCCGCGACATCGTGATTCTCGGCAAGGTAGTAAGGAACGTCGAAGAGTGGATGCGGGTTGGTGCCATCTCTCCAACCAATCTCTAAATAATGGATTAAGGAAGGTTGTTCGCTGGTCGCGGCATCTGATCGGTTATCGGAATAAAACGCTGGGTCGAATAGAGGGTGTGGTGCAAGCCCCTCCATCCAGCCCTTAGTACAATAATGGCCTAATGGTTCTTCTCCATCCTCAAGTAGGTCGGCGTACTCTCCCAGATAAAAGGCAACATCGAAGAGCGGATGCGGATTGGTTCCCTCACCCCATCCATGTAGTACGTAATGAATAAGTGGGTTTACATCAGAACCCTTAAGATCCGGTCGAGCCTCAAGATACGCCCCGATATCAAAGAGATGATGAGGTCTCCGCGCTTCTCGCCAACCATGACGACAGAAGTGGCTCAGAGGCTCACTACCAGTAGCGTCCACATCTGGATTTTCACTACGGTACAACTTGGTGTTAAACAATGGATGGGGATTTAGGTTAGCTTGCCATCCGTACGTGAGGTAATGAAACAAAGGATTAACACCAGCCTGACTTACTTCCGGGCATTGACTGAGGTAATACTCAACGTCAAAGAGCGGATGTGGATTATGTCCTTCTCTCCATCCAACTGTGGCAAAATACACTAGTGGAGACTTGCGACTATCGGCGGGCTGATAGCAGTTGGTGTAGAATTCCTGGTCAAATAACCCTGACCTTTGGATAGTACGAATCTCTTTCCTTAACCTATTCTGAAGCCTTATGGCTGAGGGCAGCCTCTTGACCCTCTCGCTCAGCCGACGATTGGCAAGCTTTACGACTCTCTCCTTAAGACTCTTGAGTTCACTCTCGCGTAGCACATCCCTTTCCCGAAATTCTTGAATTTCTGAATAGAGCGTGTCGACCTGCGCCGGTAGGCTATTGTGCAGCTGCCTTAGCACCTCACTTGTCTCTTGAATTACAGATTCTAAAACGTTCTCGCGCTCTGAGAGCATCTGAACCACCTGCGATACATTGGCAAGGTGGCTTTCCTGCCCGCACAGCTTAACTTGAAAAGAACCAATATGCTCTTCTGACGTCTTTTGCAGCTCTTTCAATTCTTGGATCTGCCCATCTTTTTGGGCAAGAGTCCTATCCTTCTCGACCAGCTCCTCACTTAGTGAGGTTAGTCTGAAACTCTGCTCAGAAATAATCTGGTCAAGCAAAGAGAATTTAGCTTTTGATGCCTCTACGGCCTCTCTAAGCGAGTCTCTAAGAGCATCGATCTCTCCTCTTTGCTTCAGCAGCGTTGCATTTGTATCCTGCAAACATATTACAGATTCTTTTTTTGCCATTTCCAACCGAGCTATAAGTGCCTCAACAACGACCTCGTTCCCAACAAGCTCAAGGCGCCCTCTAAACCTTAGAAAAGAAGCAGATGACCAATCGGCCTCTACTTCGAACCCTCCCGATTGATCAAAGAAATCGTGCCAACCATCATCGGCCCGATTCGCACCCTTAGCGGTCACTACTTTGACTGCACCGTCTGATTCAATATCATCCAAACAACACAGGTAGTATCGTCCTACACAAGGCGTCCAAAATAAAGCCCCCTCCGGTACGACCGCAAATGACAAAGAAAACTCCACCGTAAAGTTTCCTGTCTTACTATCTAATTTCAGTAGACCTTTCTGCTCGTAATTGTTGGGTATAACACTTGAGTCAGTAGAAATACTAAGAAGGGAGTCAAACGCTAAAGTGCAAACCTCATCAATCCCTCTGCCCCTCTCAAGCTGTTGGCGGATATCTGTTAATTCCCCTAAAATCATCACCTCGGTTAGTTTTTGCCATTCGCCAATGATTCTTAGAGACTTAATCGATTTGCATGCCTGAAAAGTAATCTGAGGATCGTGAGTAAAAAAATTCCAGCCACCATCAGAACATGGTGTGCCATTAGTTGCCACACTGAGTTCTGATAGATTTAGGCTATGATTATCTTGGGTCCGAGCCTCAGCACCCACTATCTTCATCGCGATAGCTGTCCTCTCAGTGGGATCGTAGCGAATTACTCGGAAGCCCTCTTCAGGGAATTCTACGACAAAGTCAAAAACACCGCTCTCAAGCTCAGGACAAAACACGACTCGATCTTCACAGAAGCCCTCATCTTGTTCTGAGAAAAAGAATTTACCCTGTATCAGATTACCGACTGTCTCCTTTAAAGTAGAGACTTCCACAAGCAGCTGACGCACGGTGGCTGACATCGTGTTGAGTTGTTGAGAAGCTTCACTGCTGCCGCGAGAAGTTGTTAAAATCTCAAACCGGTGGCTCCAATACCCCTCCCTTCTGGCTACTAGCTGATTTTGATCCTCAACGAGCCGCCCTTGCACCCAAGCTTGAATTTGTCCCTCAAGTTCGGAGTAGCGATCAATGTCTTGTGGGGCTAGCAAATAACCAAGGTTAGCTAAGGTAGCGATAATAAGATGATTGCCATTAAGCGGTGTGCCTAGTGCGGGTTCGGCTACATTGGCTACTCTAAAAAAACTCTCGCGCAGTCCTCGCACCAAGAGCATCCCGAAAGGAATAGAAGTTTCTACAACCCACTCCAAATCAATAAAGTGCGCTTCGCCCTGCTCATCAACGATCAGATTAAAGGGAACAGCATCAAAAAAACGACCGTCCAGCAGGGACTCGGTGGAAAGATCTCCTCCCACAATCTGCCGCAGGGCGTCCAACCATACTCTAGCCCAACCCGATACAGACCCAATACTCCAACCTTCTCTGTGGAGAATACTGGGGAGCCTACCCCACCACAATCTTCCTAAGCGATATGGCTCATCTTCAACTAAGCACCTAATGGGAAGAGCCGGAGCGGCAACATCGCAAACTCTCCTGCGCTTCACATCAACGCGACCTCCATTTCGAACAAATCGCGCCTCCTTAGCAAAAGCTGGATGTCTGTTTACAGAATAGTGCCATGCAAGAATATCTCCATCATCCATTGCACCAAGAGCCGCCTGAGACTTGCTAGCGAGAACAAGAAACGAATTAGCCAGGGCGCCCGCAAGACCATTTCCGGCGACAACGGACCACGCGCACTCAAGATTAAAGGCTGGCTGACGAGGCATCTGGGGATCGACAGCTACCGAACTTTTAAGCAATTCCTGAAGACAAAAGCCCTGAAAATTCTCCAATCCCGAGGGGGAAACTATAGTGACTGGCAGTTTGTAATCTGGTAGCGGTGAATACCACCGTTGACACTCAAACCCAGAATCTTTGAGTATTGCACTGAGCGCTCCTTGGCCATAAGTCGTAGGCTCCCCGTCCTGATAAAGGCCCTGAACGCCGTAAAAAGGCCGACCGATGTGATCCTCTGCTGCGCCAGAAAGGTACTTTAGACCAAGCTGATTCTCGATTGCGACTACGAGTATTCCCCCTGGATTAAGAAGAGAGTAGAGACGTGAAAGAAGCCCTGCTGTGCCCTCGCCGTTGTATATTGAGCTGTACTCGAGAACCCCAATCAAGGTGATAACATCGAAGGCTTTATTTACATTAAATCGCTCGACCCTGTCATTAACTACAATAACATTCTCTAAATCAGCAGTGCGTGCTCGCGCGATTTGACAACGCCGCCCACTACCTTCCAGTGCTATAACGTCGGAACCCACCTCTCCCAGGTAGCGCGTAATAGCACCACATCCAGCGCCCACCTCCAAGGTGCGACCGCGAAACAGTGAACTAAAAGGTCGAAGCAAATTAGCCCGCAGTGGCGAGAGGTGATACTGAGTAGGCCAATCTACAATCTCCCTCCGCAAAGCCTGAGAGATTACAGATTTATCCCCTGTTTTTTCGATAATCTTAAGTATTCTTTGCTCAGTTTGATCACCATCAGAGTAGCCAAAAGCCTCCTCCTCGGGAACGGTTGGAACGTAAACCCCATCTTTAAGGATGTAGGACTCTGGAAAAATATTTGGCGACACTACAGGGACTTTCGGCACGAACAACCCGAATTGCGTATTGATTTATTGCTCTTATTAACACACTCGCACGTAGGTCGACAAGACTAACTCTTTTACCCGCTTCAACAGTGTGTTTGTCTTGTTATACAAATAGCTCATTACACTTCCTAATGGTAATCCTTCCAATTACTTTGGATATAAATGGGGGTATACCTGGGAAGCGCGGGCTTGGCTGGGAGCCCCCGACCTTCAGGTAAAACACAAGAATCGCCACAACAGGTATAAATGAAGGTGTTTACGCCAGCCTAAAGAGCGACAATCCGAGGTAATCACCCCAATTGGTACAGTTTAGGTTTCAATGAACCCAATTTGATGGAACACTCCATTCACGACGCAAGAAAATAGTAGGTACGGTCGGTCGAGGCGTTGGTGTGCAGTAGGAATACTCGTGCAGCATCGCCAGATGCCCACTCCTGCTACCTCCCAAACACACAGACAAACCACTTTTTACTCTCGTTGGTCAAACCTCTGCATCCCAGCTTCTTTAGTCCGAGTGGAGCGGAGATCCTCTTATCACCTACGAAAATTGCTGTTTTGAATTCGGCGCCCACATTCCTGCTCTCAAGCGACCCAGTTTGAAGCTCAACTCTGCCTCGTCGTCGAAGATAATAAAGGAGGGAATGAGGCCCCGAGAACACCGGGGAAGTCTCAACGACATAAACAAGCTCCTTATCTCGAGTCGAGGGCGACTCAGGAATGAACTTGCTTGCGAATTTTGCAGCCTTATATTCCAAAGAAAGGGGCGTGAACGGATTGTTTACAGCTTGAATATCCTGCCATCCTCCCCGGTATAGCGTCGAGATAGCAACAGTTGTAAGACCCAAGATAAGAAGCCAAGCTGAAAGCACATCTCGATACCATGAGCAATTATGACCAATTACTAAGTCTGTAGTAATACCGAAAAGGATGCCGATAAAGCAATTAAGCGGTAACTGGTAGTAGGTATGAATGAGATTGGCATTGAAGAATACGACTATGTAGGCTAGAACCGCCACTAGGCTAGCCACTGCTACAGGAATAGTGTTCCTGATTGACTTCGCATCCTGCACCCTTCGGCGCCCCACCGTAATGGCCGCGAGAATAAGCGCAGGTATTAGTACAATACCTGCGTGATTCCAGATGAATCTTGAGCCAAACTGCCGCCAGCTCCACGCATCAGTGCGTTGGCTAAGTGCTCCCATATACCACTCCAACCCCGCGGCAGAGTAAGAATGCGGATTAGCCTCGTGCATTTTTGCACAATATAGGCGCCAAACAACAAAGATTGTAATCGCCGGCAAATAGCTACATAGCCCCTGCCTAAGTACACCAAGGAACAGCTGCCTCTTCTTTTCTGTAACCGGCAACTCGCGCAGAAACATCATGCCTGTTAGAGCGATATCAAAAACAACAAATGCAAAGATAGTGGGCGCTTTAATAAGAAGCCCTAAGGCGAGAGCCAGTGAAGAAGCAAACAGATATTTGAAGCCGCTGTCTCTATCAGTAAGATTCTGCCTCAATCTCAGAAAAGCAAATAACGCACCACAGCACACTGCTAGTGGATCTATGAGAATAGTTCTTGACCAGAAGATGTTCGATGGTAGCAGCAAAAAGGCAGCGGCAGATAACAATCCTGCCCGTTGTAGCTGCGCAACTCTACCAACATAATACAAGATAGCGGCCGTCAACAGTGTAAGAAGTATGTTCAGTACTCGGCCGATAATATCAGAGTAACCAAAAAAGTGCGCTAGCTTAGCAACTACTGCCTGATAAATAGGAAACTCCAATACAATAACGGAGTCGCCACCATTACTATCAAGCTCAGGGCGCAAGAGATCTACTCCTTTGAGATAATAGTTGTAAATGGTAGAAGCTGTCTGTGTCTGCCGAAACTGGTGTAAATCAAATGGCGGCGCCGTTATGTTGCGACTGGCCATAGCCAGGTATAGGACAAGGATTAACGCTATAGTGCCTACTACAGGTAACCGCTGCTTGGGGAGCCAAAATTTCGTCACCATCTTGTTCTCAGAGCCTAGACTCATTAAGTCCTATCGCCTCCCTCCGCATATCCTAAGCTAATGCTACCTAAAGAAGCACTCGGTGTGGTCGCAAGAGGTGCAGCATGCCTACCATTGCTATAAGGCCGCACAAAAGAGGTAGAGGACAGATATTGGTTGCACACTGAACACTCTTTTGTCGGCTTGCAAAATACAGTAGCCTTTCTTCCCGAGAGAACACTTCCCGAGAGAACACAGTTACACATTTTCAATGTTCGAGACATATGACTACGCAGCCCCAGATAAGGCTTCAATTTCAAATGTCGTTCCTGCCAGATCTTTTCCTAATTTTCTGAGCTCGGGCTTCATAGTAACGGCTGTAGTACCCCGAAGAGTTCCCAACAGCCTGGCCCGGTTAAGCCTTAGTCGGTTCTCAAGTAGGCTTGAGCTTATACCGTTCTCTTCGGCGTAACGACAATCACGGTCATTAAGATATTTCAGATTTCTCTCAAACTCAGCTTCATTTTTACAAAGAAGATAGCCGAACATTTCACGGAAAAAGACCGATTCCGTATACGCTCTTGCTTCGGTCTCTGCCTCGTCATAATCATGCGAGTGGTAGACGATTGAATCGTATGCATAGGATTTCGATAGCCCATTTTCAATGATAATAGCTGCCCATACCTGATCTTCACCAAACTCAATGTCTGGATATGGATACCTCTCCCATGCTGAACGCCGCAGACAGGAGCTGTTATCTGAGAAATAGTGGAGAACCTGACGCCAGCTGATATCACCAATTAAGTAGCGATGGTGGTCAAGGTTACGATTGCAAATGGGGAACGCCTTTAGTCCCGCAAAGTGCTCTTCGAGATCACGTTTGGTAAAGGGATCAGCAGAATCGTATGCTAAGTGACGGCCAAAAGCTCCAGCTATACTCGAATCCTTAGCTACGGCATCTACCAGCTCATAGAGCCACAAGTCATCAGCAGGCAGAGCATCCTGGGTAAGAAAGACCAGAAAGTCACCCCTGCTCAATTGTGCGCCTAGATTGCGGGTGCGACCATGGCCGAAGTCTTCGTTCTTAATTGTATAGAGTATCGTGCTGGCGAAAACCTTTGCAAATTCCCGTGATATCTCGACAGTATCATCCCTAGAGCCGCTATCTATAATTATCACCTCATAATCCCAAGGGGTCTGCTGCCGGGTAATAGCATCCAGAACCCGTTTAAATATATCTCCGCCATTAAAGGTAGGAATTATAATCGATGCTGTCGGCTTGGTAGCTATCCTTGCTCGATTATACCGTGCAAGATACAAACCAGCCGTATTTAAATCGCCTTGGATTGCAGTAAGTCGTGTTCTTATGGCACTTTCCAGCTCTTTAGCTGACTGGCTCCACGATAGCTGTGCTGTCCATTGAAGCCCTGCTTTCGCCAGACTAGCGCGTTTTTCAGTATCCCTTAAAAGACTAGCCACTGCATTGCTAATCGCAATAGGGTCAGGCTGAACGAGCTCAATACACCCTATTGGATACTCAGAGCGATTCGACTCAACATCCAATTCCAACACGGGCAGACCACACGCCATCATCTCGTTAGGGATAAGGGAGTAGTTGGTTGCGGAGAAGACCATACCTATGGTGGCCTGGCGGTACAACTCGGCTAATTGCCCGTGATTTAGAATGCCATGGTTGACATACGGGTAGTCGACCTCTATCTCTAGAAACTCTGACCCGAAAAAATCTACCTCAAAGCGCACACCCTGTCGCCACAATAGCTCAAGCGCCAACATGCCTAGCTCAACACACCTTCTAGAGGTAGCGTATCGCGCGTAGAAAGCAATCCGTGGCACCTCACTCGAGCAATTGGACAGATTCGCCTGCGAGAAGTATATCTCGTGGTCAAAAGCGAGATGGCAACGACCGGTCCAATTACCAAATCCTCGCATTTTCTC
The DNA here is from genome assembly GCA_044356745.1 of Beijerinckiaceae bacterium. Lineage (GTDB taxonomy): Bacteria > Pseudomonadota > Alphaproteobacteria > Rhizobiales > Beijerinckiaceae > JBIKVP01. Next base: position 10,031 of record JBIKVP010000145.1, read on the forward strand.
CTCGAGCCACCTACTACAAACCAGGCAATCGAGGCCTAACCTGTAAGTTTGTTCAGCCAAATAAAACTCAGCACCAATAGGATAAAAAAATGGCTCGTAATCTTGTACAAAATAAAATCGAGCCTTAAATCGCTCCATCGCGGCGACGGGATAGGCCGTCCACCTGTCTGTGGCTATTACCACATCACCCATAATGGTTGAGGGATGCCTATCTTCGAGAAATCCAACGCTTGGTGATGTAGGCTGGAAATGCTCTCTTATCTCTGCCTGTACCTGCTCGGGAGCCCTGCGACGAGCCGGCGACCTCAACCAAACTGTTTGCTTATGCCCCATCTCCTCAAGAAATCTAACCATACGAAAAATAGTCATGTGCCCGCCCATACCGGGTGAAAAATCAGGAATGACCCAATGGATATCCAAACTATGTGGATTAAACGAAGGGTTAACCGGGCGCGTCGGTACTTTTCTGTACTGGGTTGCAAATGAGAGTACACTATAAAAACTACCCCGGTGACCTGCGTCGCTGCTGCTGAAGTATAATTCCTCTCTTACTCTAGTAGGCGTCTGCACAGCCATCGCTGAATGGACACCCGGCCTTCCTTCCCTTCTTCCAAATTCGAGAAAGTGAATTAACGGATTGCGACCACGAACATCTGGATTATTTTGTAGGTAAAAAATCGGATCGAAATTGGGCCCTGGGCTGCGCAATTCCGCGAGTCCATGAAAGATAAAGTGTTCAAAAGGATCAGCCGTCGACTCTGCAACATCAGGGTAGAGCCTCCTGTAGGCTGTCGGATCAAAGAGTCCACTATCTTCTACTAACTTCCTGAGGTAAATAGCGTAGTCCTTAGCCAGTGAATTGTTACTTGAGATCAGTTGCTCTCCAGACTGAGCGATATTATCAAGCTGTTTACTGCCATTTGCCCCTCGAGTGCGTTGTAAGTAGGGTTTGATGCGCCTGAGAATCTTGGCACCTAGCGTAGGAGAAGGAACTTCATTTTTAGCACTAAGTTCCAGCTCTAGTAAGCGCCTCTCTAGCGCCGCCCTATCTGCAGCGAGTACGTTTCGCTCTTCCTTAATCTGTGTTATCTCCCGCTCCATCCTAGAGATCTTGCCAAGAGCCCTAAGAGCTTTTCTATAAAACTCGCAAGCCCTTTGTCGCTCTCCCCGAAGATCATTGCGCGCTAGCTCTAGATCCCTCCGCAGCATAAGGCTCTCAAACTCCCTGCAGCTACTCCCGTGTGCAAGCACTCTCAGTCGAGCCATAATCGACCGCACCCTTCTACCACAGAAGAAGCGAACAATAGCAGAATGATTTTTCAACAAGAACAGCGAGTCGCAACCATCTTCCGAGATGCGTACCGCGTGATGCTCTGACGTCTGATCTGGGCGCAACTCCAAGACTGTCCCGTCAAGCATTATAGTCTCAACCTTGGCTATCTCAAGCACACTCATAGAATCATGTACACCGAATCCAATCTGAGTGATTTGAACGAAACCCTCCAGATCCCATTGAAGGAGTTCCCATCCGTTGTCGTGCCTTTCTGCCACTGTAGGCGTAATTTTGTTGGTCCTAGTAAGATCACCAGAATCAAGCGACAGATACACATCACCAGTAGCATGTTTATTGGCGAAATTTTGCTTTATGTCCAAGATCTCCCCCATCAGCGTTATTCCGCGCTATCAACTCCACCTAATCGCTAATCAAGCCTTCATAAGAAAACCAGTAGACTCTAAGAATCTAACGTGAGTTCTAGAAAAACAGTGGATACAACAACTTTACTGCTCAACTCTTGAGCCTCGTCTCACTTTGACTATATATAGTCATCAGCATTAAACCGTAAAGTCTTTGATCCCTCTTTCCCTAAGGCTTTAATAATTGCGAATTAAGGCGTGGGGTCGATTGCTCACTTGTCCAACCAGTAGGCTTTTGAAGAAGTTTTGGAGAAGTTATGGAGAAGTTATGGATCGGGCAACATGAGCCTGCAAAATACAAGGGTATCTCCAACATACAAAGATCGGCGTAATACCGGCCATTAAGATCTTAATCGATAGGCTAGCTATGCAAGGTATGAACACGTTTGAGACAGGCAGATCAGATGGCGAAGTCACTCGATCCGATAAGGTTTGTTTGGAAGAGAGGATTTAGTGCAAACATATTAGGGTATCTTTAGAGTGTTCGTTAACGAACCAATGTCGTTAGGGTCAAGTATTAGCCCTATCACGGTGCCTTTTTTATGACTGCTACCGACATCATTACTTCAATACGGTCTCAAAGTATTTTTGCAACTCTCTCTGAGTCGGTGCTGCGGGGGGGATGGCTGGGGATTGTGTGATTCGCAGACTAAGGCAGGGCTCGGTGCTTTTTGCTAAGAGAAATAGTAACCCTAATCTTTACATCTTGTTGCGGGGAACAGCGCTCGCGCTAAAAGGTTGGGAGGGAGAGAAGCGACTGTTTCCTCCTACACTAAATCCCACTAGAATAATAGGAATACCCAGATACGTATTACCAGCTACATCTACAAGATAAGCCAAGTCATCTGTAAATCCAGAATGGTATGATCTGAGAAATCTATTCGG
>JBIKVP010000060.1:0-12511 GCA_044356745.1 Beijerinckiaceae bacterium
TGGGTTTTTGATGTCGTCAGGTGGGATCAAGTCGAAGGATAAGGAGGCTGGTGACGCTGGCGGCAAGAATATTGTCGCGAGGTCTGGACAGCCTTCTTCTGCTCCGTCTCGTTCTGGTGTGCCTTCTGGTGGTGACAAGTCGTCTTTTGAGGCGGCTTTGAAGCCATCTGTGCGTGGTCATCAAGCACGAGCTTCTGAGTCTTCTGCAGGTCAATCCGCTAACGCCACCCCTGTTTATGGTTCTGGTTCTGATGATGTTGCGTCTGCTTTACGTGATGGCTCGGAGCATTTAATGCTTGCTTCTGAAGCGGTGGCATCACCTTCACTTACGAGTGGTGCGCAATCTACGCATGAGAATGCGGCGGGGGGCGTTACGGGAGCGGCAAATCACCCTTCTGCTGATCCCTCTGCATCTGCCTCTGTCCATGATGCTACTCATGCGCCTGATGCCTCGGATGCTGATACGGCTCATGCTCATGTTGTATTCGGTGAACAGACAAGTCCTGCAACTGCTCAGCCGAGCGCGGCTCAGTTATTGGCTGATGTTGATGCGGGCGAGGCGCTTCGTGAAGAGGTTAAAGAGGATGTGGCTCACAGTGGCGCTGGGTTTAGAAGCCGCGCGTTGAATGCGTTCCGTGGCGGGGATACACAGCACATGATGCATCAGACCTCTCAGCGTCTTGCTGAAGAGCTTGATGCAACCGAAGGCAAAGCGCGTGCAGCGATCACTGATTATGCACAGGCGAGCACACCTGAAGCAAAACAAAAAGCGCTTCAGAAAGCGCGCGTTTACACAAGCCAAGTCAACGCGATCACACAAGAGCTCAACACGCTCAACACTGATACCGAACAGATGAGCAATCAGCGCCGTCAAGGCTATTCTGATCGTCTGGTTGCCGTAGCGGATACAGCAGTGATGGCGGGAGCCATGGCTGCAACGATGTATGGCTTTGCAACAGGGGGGCGTAAAAAAGCAATCGCCACTACAGCGCTTTATTATGGCGCGATTGAAGGCGGTGCTTATTTACTTGGCCAACCCATTGCTAAACTGACGACGGGTGATTATGCCTCGCGTGAGGAGATGGTTGAGCGTTCAAAAAGTCGTGCGATTATGACTGGATCAACCGTTGCGATTTTCGCTGCGCCAGGGCTTTTTAAATTATTGCCCGGCGTCTCTTTGCCAGCATGGACGGGTGCATCGGCGAGCGCGAGCTTAGCGTTTCAAAAGGCTGTCAACATTAGCGTGGTCAATCCCATCAGTGGATTGGTGGCGGCAACAGCAGCCCCTGTCATGCAAGCGATCAGCACACATGTGCCTCAAGCGCTGCAACCTGTGGCCGTCCTTGCCGCTAAAGCGCTGCCTGAAAGCATGTTTGAAACAGCGATTGATCAGGGCGTGACCAAAGTGGTTGATGCGCAAAACATGATGGATCCTGCCCAAAACTTTGCCTTCAACTATGCTGCAAACGTTGGCTTTGAGGGCATGGGCGGTGTGTTCAATAACCTCTCAAAACTCTCAAACATCTCACTGCCAACCTTACCACGTGTGGATGTGGGGGGGGCGGCAATCAATCAAACCAAACAAACCCTTGCACATGCAAAACAACAGCTTGAGCAAAACGCCAAACAACTCACGCAAGACGTCGCCCAAAGTGTGGGCAGTGCGCTGACAAACGCGTCAAAAGCGCTTCCAGAAACAGCACAGCGTATGGCGCAAAGTGCGTCACAAACCATCGAAAATCGACTGAAAGACTTCAATCAAACCGTTGGCCAAGCCGTTGATGCCACACTCACCTCACAGCACCCCATCCTCAAAGCAGGCGACAAACTCCTCAACAAAATCATGGGTGATCAACAACCATCCAAACTGGCATACGCAAACGTCAATGGAAATCAGGCAGAGCAAATCACAAAGGAAGGGGATGAACCGCCGCTTGGCGAAACAGCATTCGCGATGGCTGGGAGAATGAATATCGTTTCCAGAACAATACAAGCGCTAAAAGATAGAAGTAATTCTCAATTACAGAATGCTAATAATAATATTAAGCAGCCTCATATCACTGAGGAAGCTGAATCCACCATAATATCTTATGCACAAGAACTAATGACTAATGGTTCTCTCGACCGAAAGCAAATAGTCCGCTTCATTCAAATGGCAGACAAACATGGCGTTAAAAGCCTTGATGCGCTTGCTTATGGATTTCCAAAGCTTATTGAAAAATTTGGCTCTCAAGATAATGCTTTAGATATTATTGAATTGATGGCGCAGTGTAATTTGAAAAAAGAATACGTTGTGAATTTAGTTCTTAAAAGTGATTATAATTATGATGATCTAAAGCGTATTTTACGAGCAAGTGAAAATGCCAAAGAATCTCGCATTCCTCATGATGCTGAGATAGAGGAAGAAGCATACACAGCTCTTATCCGGACGATTGACCATTCTCCTTCCGCTATTGCTGATGCGGATATAACGCAATTAACACGTTATTTGAATGCAAAACCTGATTTTGATGTCAATGGTGCCATACTATTACTTGAAAAAGATGTCCCACTTGCTGATATTAATGACATCGAAGATATTATTCGTGGTGGGGATTTTGATAACGAATATAAAAAATATCTCTTAGACAATCTTGGAGTAAGTGTTGCTTATCCAACACTCGAATTTCTAACTTTTTTTCATAATCCCAAAACTGATTTAAAAACCACACTTAATCGCGGCGCTGATCTTTACAAGGCTTGGCAAAGTGAGACTAAGCTTAATAATGATATTGTATATCCATCCCTCTATTCATATTTTAATCATAAAATCAGAAATGGCGGAGAAGTACCAGAAAATATCAAACGCTATTTCGATAACTTGATTACAACAATGGCTGGAAGAGCTGAAGCTTATTCTTTTTCCGGAACAAAAAGCCCTTTCGATGCTAAGGGTTTTCAATTCGAGAAATCACATAAAGGTAAAAATGATTTTTTTGTGAATGTTAGAATTGATCGGAAATTGAAGGCATTAGAAGATTTATTAGTGATGCCTGATTCACCTTTGAGTAAGAAACAAAGAACTGTTGCTCATCATCTTGTTGAAAACAAACATACATTAACTTCTTTGTTGTCAAGAGAATTACCTTTACCTCACAATCCACTTAGGGCTGTAGAGGTTTTAAGTGATCAAGTTGCTCATGTAGTTACATACGCATTGCCCTCTCATCGTCAAATTGAACTAGGTGCAAGCATTTTTAGTGTTGCAGGGAAGACATATCCCCTCAAACAACTTGCAATTGGATTGCCAACTGAAACTACTATACCTAAGATACTAAATGGAGATATTCCCGTACGAGTAAAAAAATATGCAACCCACTTTCATCCTGATCATATGGGCATATTTCCTTCGTATGGCTTAAGCGAGGGTGATATTAAGTTTTCTAAAGAAAATGATACAATATTTAGCAGTGTCAATTCTAAATATGGCATGGTCACGTTCGAGCCTCAGAGCGATGCTACAACGCCTTATGGAGGTAAAATCACGACACATGCATCTCGAGAAAATGTAGTGCTGCCTAAATATTTTATTTTTCCAGAAAACAATGGTAAAATGGTAAGTCTTAAAACAGCCGATTATCTTCATCCTGATAGCGCCGCCAAAGGTGTTAGAGTATCTAAAATAGATTTCGTATATACAGGTTTTACAATTGCGTCTTTTACAACAGCAGTCTTAATATGGAGCCCGATCGTATATAGTTATGTGCGTGAAAAAATTGAAAACTCAAATCAGTAAAATTATTTAAGTTTGCTTTGTTTATTGAAAAAGCAACATGGCGATCGCCTGTGCTCAAGAATTGCCGCATTAATCAGGTGTGGCAAAAGTCATGATTTGTGCGCCTTGTTTGACCTGATCATCAACGTGAATCAAAATATCTGACACAACGCCGTCACAAGGTGCGGTGAGCACGTGTTCCATTTTCATCGCCTCAACCACTGCAAGGCGTTGTCCTTTGATAACGCTTTGCCCTGCAATCACTTCGATCGCTGTGATTTTGCCATGCATCGGTGAGATCACTTGATTGGCGGATATTTCAATCGTTGTGCTTTGAGCGGGGCGTTCAAACATCACTTTAACAGGCACTCCGCCCATGATGACATGCACGCCGTCAAGCTCTTTGATGACAGGCACATGATGAAGCGCTTCTCGTGGTGTGCATATCGAAAAGCGCAGCGCAAACTCTCCACATGTCACGTGACACATTCCATGATGCGATGACTGATTTGGCCAGAAAAGCGTCACCTGCCGCCGTGTTCCTGCAACATCCAAAGGAATATGTTGCACACGCGGTGCACTCAGTTGAAACGCATCGCACTGCGCCCACGGACTTAAAGAGTCGGCTGCGCGTTGCTCTGGAAATAGCAATGCAAGCGCCCCTAAACACGCGGCGTGATCAAGGCAGGGTTTTCCCTGTTCAACGAGTGAATCATAATGCGTCATGATAAATCCTGTTGTGCACGCCCCTTTTTGAAAATCAGGATGATCAACCAGCGCTTTGAGAAAAGGCGCATTGGTTGTGACACCAAGCGCCCATGTCTGGCTCAGCGCTGTTGACAAGCGATTGAGCGCTTCATGGCGGGTTGAACCTTGTGCAATGATTTTAGCAAGCATTGGATCATAATAAGGCGAAATAACATCACCTTGTCGCATCCCCGTTTCAACGCGAATGCCTTCACCTTGTGGCAAACCAAAGGCATTTAACTGTCCGATGGAGGGTAAAAACCCGTTTACAACATTTTCGGCATAAAGACGTGCTTCAACCGCATGGCCTTGGCATTGTATCGCGTCTTGCATGAGCGGTAAGGGCTCACCTGCGGCCACGCGTAATTGCCATTCCACTAGATCAAGCCCCGTTATCATCTCTGTAACAGTATGCTCAACCTGAAGCCGTGTGTTCATTTCCAGAAAATAAAAGCTGTTTTCATCAAGCGGATCAGATGCATCCACGATAAATTCCACCGTTCCTGCACCAACATAACCCACCTGCTTTGCAAGTTTAATTGCCACGTCAGCCATAGCGTGTCGCACGTTTAAAGGAAGATCGGGGGCGGGCGCCTCCTCAATCACTTTTTGGTGACGGCGTTGGAGTGAACAATCACGCTCAAAAAGATGCACAACATGACCATGCGTATCGGCAAAAATTTGCATCTCAATGTGACGCGGTGCAATGATGTACTTTTCAAGCAACACACGCGGATCACCAAATGCGCTTTGCGCTTCGCGCTGAGCGGACGACAATGCATCGCTTAAATTGGTGAGCGCATCTACGCGCTTCATGCCCTTGCCGCCGCCCCCTGCCACCGCTTTAATCAGCAGCGGAAAGCCAATTTTCAGCGCGTGTTCACTGAGTACATCCAGTGATTGCTCTGCGCCATGATATCCCGGCACAACAGGGATGCCCAGTGCTTGTGCATAAGCCTTCGCCTGATCTTTAAGACCCAACATGCGCATAGCGGATGCGGGTGGTCCCACAAATATCATGCCCTCACGCATACATGCTTCAACAAGTTCAGGACGCTCAGATAAAAAGCCATATCCTGGATGAAGCGCTTTTGCGCCTGTTTCACGCACCGCTGCCATCACAGCTTCGCTGTTAAGATAACTGTGTACGGCTTCACTTGCACCGATGCATACTGCTTCATCGGCCATTGTCACATGCGCCGCGTGTGCATCTGCATCGGAATAAACGGCGATTGTGCGTATGCCTAACCGACGCGCCGTACGGATGATGCGACATGCAATTTCGCCACGATTAGCAATCAAAAGGGAGGGAATGATATCGTTTAACACCCGCGCGCCCTCACATTCTAAAGACGCCAAAGTGTGTTGGCTCACACGGCGCGTTCTCACATGCGCTAAACGCTAAGCCTAAAACACGACGGGTTTCACATGGCAAGATGATGCCATCATCCCATAGCCGCGCGCTGGCATAATAAGGGGTGCTTTCGCGTTCAAATTGGGTGCGTATCTGCGCTTTAAAAGCTGCTTCATCCTCAGTAGGCCATGATCCGCCTTTGGCTTCAATCGCATCGCGCTTCACATCAGCCAGTACGTTTGACGCTTGCTCGCCACCCATGACAGCAATACGCGCGTTTGGCCATGTGAAGAGAAAGCGTGGGTTATACGCTCTGCCACACATGCCATAATTGCCTGCGCCAAATGATCCGCCCACGATTACCGTTATTTTAGGCACATTCGCGCACGACACTGCCATGACAAGTTTCGCGCCGTCTTTGGCGATACCGCCCGCTTCAGCATCTTTTCCGACCATAAAACCTGAAATGTTTTGCAAAAACAGCAACGGAATCTGGCGCTGACAACACAGCTCCACAAAGTGCGCGCCTTTAAGCGAACTCTCTGAAAACAAAATACCATTATTGGCGATGATGCCGATGGGGCGGCCATAAAGATGTGCAAAGCCGGTGACAAGCGTCGTGCCATAAAGCGGTTTAAACTCATCAAAGCAAGAACCATCGACAAGCCTTAAAATCACGTCGCGAATGTCATACGGCTTTTTCAAATCAGTGGGTACGATTGTGTAAAGATCATTGATATCAAGACGCGGCTCCTCAAATGGAAGACGCGCTGCAACCGGTAAAGGTGCTTTTAAATGCCCTACAATACGCCGTGCAAGAGCAAGCGCGTCGCGCTCATCCAAAGCAAGATAATCCGCAACCCCCGATTGCTTGGTGTGAACATCTGCCCCGCCAAGCTCTTGCGCAGTAACAATCTCCCCAGTCGCCGCTTTCACCAAGGGAGGGCCGGCCAGATAAATTGTTCCCTGTCCCTTAACGATAACCGTTTCATCTGACATTGCAGGAACATACGCACCGCCCGCCGTACATGAGCCAAGAACGAGTGCGATTTGAGCAATGCCTTGCGCGGACATACGCGCCTGATTGTAGAAAATACGGCCAAAATGCTCTTTATCGGGAAAAACCTCGCTTTGTTGCGGTAGATTTGCGCCTCCTGAATCCACAAGATAAAGACATGGCAAATAATTTTGTGCCGCAATCTCTTGGGCTCTCAAATGCTTTTTCACCGTGAGCGGAAAATACGTACCCCCTTTCACAGTCGGGTCATTTGCAAGGATCATCACCTCGCGCCCCATCACGCGCCCAATGCCTGCCACTGATCCAGCAGCGGGAATAGGCTCGTCATAAACATCAAGGGCAGCCATCATGCCAATTTCAAGAAAGGGAGAGCCACCATCAAGCAGCGCCGTAATCCGATCACGAACAAGAAGCTTGCCACGCGCGATGTGTTTTTGTCGTGCACTGTCAGAGCCGCCAAGAGAAATACGCGCCCGATGTGTTTCAAGCTCCGCGCGTAAAAGGCTCCACTCTGGACAACCCGTCATTGCTGCATGATTTATTGAAGCCATGGCGTGATCCATCTCCCTGATACGATACCTATGATCCCGCAAAACAGTGGACAAGTGCTTTACGCTGCATCATTTATGTCAAATGTCGTGGGCATATTTGCTTTACGACAGGAACGCGCTATGTTCTTGCAAATAGGTCTTGATTGAAAATGTCCATTTGGGGATTGTTTTATTTTTTGAAAATGCAATCTTGCCTTATTATTTTGTTTTGTTGCATGTTTCTTTGCGTAAAATCGCCCACACTTTTGCGAAACATGCTTTGATATGCCCACTGGATTTTTACCCCCGACATGCGCGCCAGCAACCTCTCAAGATGGTGTGCGCCTTGTGCTGCGTGGGCAATGGACATCTGAATACGCCCCAGAGCTTGAACAATTTGTCAGCGACATTAACAAAGATGTGAGCAGCCATCGCGTCATCTTTGACTTAAGCGATTTAGAGCGTCTTGATACGCTTGGTGCGTGGCTTCTTGATCGCACACGCTTTGAATTAGGGGAAAAAGGATTTAAAGCCGATTTTGTCGGCGCGTCCCATGAGCATCGTATTTTGCTTGATGAAGTGGCTTATCGTGGCTTTCAAGAACCTGAAAAAGTGCCGCGTTCAAGCTTTATGGACTTTCTGGTTGATGTCGGCGGCACGGTTGCGGAAGCTGGTCGTGATTTTGCCAACGGCACAGTCTTTTTAGGCGAGGTTGTTGGGGGTATTATACGTGCTGCTGTTCAACCACACCGTTTTCGTGGTTCGTCGCTGGTGCATCATATGGAGCAAATCGCGTTTCGTGGCTTGCCGATTATTGCACTGATCTCATTTCTGGTTGGCTGTATTGTTGCGCAGCAAGGCATTTTCCAGCTTCAACGTTTTGGTGCTACGCCCTTTGTTGTGAATATGATAGGTGTTTTATCGCTGCGTGAACTTGGTGTTTTGCTCACCTCTATTATGGTCGCTGGGCGATCTGGCTCTGCTTTTACCGCTGAAATTGGCTCGATGAAGATGCGCGAAGAGGTTGATGCTTTGCGTGTCATGGGTCTTAATCCGATTGATGTTTTGATTGTACCGCGTATCCTTGCTCTGATCATCAGCTTGCCAATCTTAACGTTTTTAGCGTCTATTTCAGCGATTTTTGGCGGTATGCTGGTGTCGTGGCTTTATGGCGATGTCAGCCCCGATGTGTTTTTGTCACGGCTTCAGACAGCGGTTGATGTCAATACGTTCTGGGCTGGGATTATCAAAGCCCCCTTCATGGCGCTGGTGATTGGCTTGATTGCATCCCTCGAAGGACTTGCCGTTAAAGGCTCTGCGGAATCGCTTGGAAGACAAGTGACATCCTCCGTTGTAAAATCTATTTTTATGGTCATTGTTCTTGATGGCTTTTTCGCCATCTTCTTTGCCGCAATTAAGTTTTAATGTGATTATTGATGACACCAATTTCCACCCGCCCCATGCCATTCACCTCTTCCCGTGAGAGCGTGATCAGCGTGCGTGGGCTTGAAGTTGGGTTTGGCGAGAAAGTTATTCTGAAAGACCTTGATCTTGACGTTTATCGCGGTGAGATTTTAGGATTTGTGGGCGCATCGGGTACAGGTAAATCCGTCCTTGCGCGTACTATCTTAGGGCTCATTCCCAAACAGGGCGGAACGATTGATGTTTTTGGCGAGGATCTTGATGAATTATCGCCCGCTGGTCGCAAAGCGATAGAGCGGCGCTGGGGCGTATTGTTTCAACACGGCGCCTTATTCTCATCCCTCACGGTTAAACAGAACGTGCAAGTGCCGATGCGAGAATATCTCAATCTCTCTGAGCGCTTGATGGATGAGCTTGCACTTTTAAAGATCGAAATGGTGGGTCTCAAACCTGATGCAGCGGATAAGTTTCCCTCTGATTTATCAGGCGGGATGATCAAACGCGCAGCGCTTGCCCGTGCGCTCGCGCTTGATCCTGAAATCGTATTTCTTGATGAGCCAACGTCAGGGCTTGATCCTATTGGCGCGGGTGAATTTGATGATTTGATTGCAACATTACAAAAAACATTAGGCTTAACGGTCTTTATGGTGACACACGATCTGGATAGCTTACACTCCGTGTGCAACCGAATCGCAGCGTTGGGGGACGGCAAAATTCTCGCCCAAGGGCCTATTGAGACGATGCTGACATCTGATCATCCGTGGCTCAAAGCCTATTTCAGAGGCAAGAGGGCACGGGCAGCTTTTCAAAAGTAGCGTTTTAAAATTTAAACAGGTGCAAAAAGGGACGATCTGAGATTCATGGAAACAAGGGCTAATTACGCTTTGATCGGATTATTCACGCTTGCAACACTCGCTGCTGCATTCGGTTTTATCTATTGGCTGGCTGGGCGTGATGGTAGCTCAAGGGGAGAGCCTATCCGGATTGTATTTTCAGGCTCAGTTCAGGGTCTTAGCCGTGGCTCAAACGTGCTTTTCAACGGTATCAGAGTAGGTGAGGTCACCGACATTCGCTTACTACCTGATGATCCTAAGCGTGTTGTTGCAACTGTTGATGTTGATAAAGCCACCCCTATTAAAGCCGATACGCGCGCACGTCTTGAATTTCAGGGTTTAACAGGTGTTGCATCTATCGGTTTATCAGGTGGTGACGCGGATGCCACGGAGCTCAAGCCCGCACCGGGTCAGCCTCTTGCAGTGATTTATGCGGAGCGTTCAGACTTTCAGGATATTTTGGAGACGGTGCGTGATCTTTCGCGCAAAGTTGATGATACGCTCACACGGGTTAATCGTGTTGTTGAAGAAGCAGAAGGCCCTATCACACGTACAGTGCGCAACGTGGAAAAGTTTTCGCAAGCCCTTGAACAAAATTCTGGGGGCGTTGCAACCTTCATGACAAATGTTGGTTCAGCAGCGGAAAAAATTGGCCCACTTGCAACACGTTTAGAAACAGCGACCGCCACCGCCGAAAATCTTCTTAAAGCAGTTGATCCAGAGCGCGTGTCACGCATTGTTGCGAACACCGAAAATTTCACGAAGTCCTTGGGTGATAATCGCGAAGAGATTGATAAAATTTTTAAAGATGCCGCTATTTTGACACGTCAACTTAATCTGACAACAACACGCCTTGATAGCGTGCTCATGGATGTTGGGAATGTTGTGCGCGTGGTTGATCCACAAAAGGTCTCTCGCACCCTTGAGTCGGTGGATAAATTCTCAGCAGCACTTGATCGCAATGCGCCGCGCGTCGATCAGATTATGGCGGATGCTTCCTCTATCACCTCAAAGTTCAATGCCTCCGCAGATCGTATTGATGGTGTTTTAAAATCGGTAGAAGCGTTTTTTGGCTCTGCCAGTGGTGAAGAAGGACGCTCAACGTTTGCAAGCATCGGTGAAGCTGCACGCTCAATCCGCACACTTGCTGACAATCTGGATCGCCGCACGGCAGACATCACTTTAGGGATAAACCGCTTTACGAGTTCAGGTTTTCGCGAATATGAAGTGTTGGCCAGTGAGGGGCGTAAAGCCATTCAGGATGTCAATCGCACCTTGCGATCTTTGGAGCGCAACCCGCAACAGTTGATTTTCGGCGGCAAACCTCCCATTCCCGAATATAAGGGACAACGGTGATATAATGAAACACATGATGACAAACCTTTCTCACCGCACCTTTTCAAAAGCTGTCCTTTTTGTTGGTTTGAGCTTACTCACGGCATGTGCTTCAACGCCAGCGCCGACAACATTTGATTTAAGTGCAGCAAAACTTCAAAGCGTGTCTAACAAATCACTGCGTCAGCTTGCCATTAATGAGCCCGTTACCGTGCAAGCGCTTGATTCTGATCGCATTATTATCAAAGATACAGCGGGCAGCATTAGTTTTTTACCCAATGGCCAGTGGGCGGATCGCTTGCCACGATTGGTTCAAGCACGTGTGATTCAAACGTTTGAGAATGCTTCTTACATTGGCCGCGTTAATCGCCCTGGGGATCGGATTGTTTCGGATCATCAGCTCAACATTGAGATTCGCGATTTCCAGATTGATTCAGGAACCGGTGAAGCTGTGGTCAGTTTGTCGGTTAAGCTCATCAATGATCGCACAGGACGCGTGATGTCAGCGCGACTATTTAGCGCGCGTGTGCCTGCATCTGCCATTGAAGCAGCGACTGCCGCCCCTGCCCTTGATCAGGCGCTTTCTCAAGTCATGAGCGAGATTGTGCGCTGGGTGCGATAAAAATGATTACGCACTTATGGCGGGGATTTCCCCCGCGCTTCATTTGATAATCCGTAATGATTTGCAAGCCGCGTGAGCGCCATGGCGACAATAACTTTTGCAGAACGTGGCGGCCAACCGTGTTCTAATTCAATTATTTTCAAGCTTTTGAGAAATCCGCACACATCCATCAGTAAACCTGAAACGTCATTGCCAACCGCTTCAAGCGCTTTATTCACGCGTGCGCGTGCCGCAATCACCACCTCGTTCATCATAAGGCCATCGCGTGATCCTGAGGCACTGGTTTGTACGCTTGCACGGCTCCAGTCGACGCCCATATGAGGCATCAAGCTTGCGTGTTCCATATCCCTGCGTAAACGCTCACCTGCCATGAATTGTGCTGCACTAATCATGCGCTCGCCATTTTTCGTTTTACGCCGATAAAGCCATGCAAGAGGACTTTCCAGTGTATTCAAATTGACAACCTGTGCACCTGTATCTGTTTCAATCCGCGTTTCTTCTATGATGCGATGTTGCCGCGCGAAGGGAGTCATCTTGTCATGGTGGGGTGGAGGCATTTTGTCATCACCACGCGTCTTATAATCATCATGACGCATGAGATGAGAACGCCCTGAACCTGTTAGTTTAATAAAATGACCCTGCGCTTGCTTTACCGTTAAGGCCAGATCCTCGCGTAAAAGTGCTTTAAGCGTATCAAAGAGAAATAAACCTGCACTCAAGGTAATTCCATTTTTCTGCTGCATCAGGCATATCATTTTGGCTCCTCGGCTTTGACTGATTTTATCATTCGTCTCGCCATCTATACCCCTCACATTTGAAGAGTTGGTGTCTGAAGTATTTTGAAGTTATCGGATAGGCGGTCAACCCATAATCGTGCTTTTTGCGGAAAAGTGGTA
>JBIKVP010000061.1:0-12498 GCA_044356745.1 Beijerinckiaceae bacterium
CTTCGTGAAGGCCATCCTTGGCTTCCTGAATACCACTTTTCCGCAAAAAGCACGATTATGGGTTGACCGCCTATCCGATAACTTCAAAATACTTCAGGCACCAACTCTTCAAATGTGAGGGGTATACAAATTCGGATTAATTTTATGGCTGTTTATACCGATGTCGATGATGAATCATTACGTGCTTTTTTAAGCGCTTATGATGTGGGGACACTCTTATCATGCAAGGGAATTGCTGAGGGCGTTGAAAACTCCAATTATCTTGTGCATACAACGGCTGGTTTTTTTATCCTGACGCTTTACGAGAAGCGCGTTAATCCTGATGATCTGCCGTTCTTTGTCGGTTTGATGCAGCATGTGGCTGACAAAGGTGTGGCGTGTGCGGCTCCTGTTGTGCGCCGTGACGGTATGACTTTGAGCACACTGTGCGAGCGTCCTGCTGCACTGATTACGTTTCTTGATGGTGTCTCGGTCAATCGCCCTCAAGCCCATCATTGTGCGCAGTTGGGGCAAGCCCTTGCCCGTTTTCATTTGGCAAGCGCAGATTATACACTTAACCGAGCCAATACGCTCTCTCTTAACGGATGGACAGCACTGGCTAGTCAGGTTCCAGCTGAAGCCAATACCGTGTTTAACGGTCTCGCAACGCGCATGACAACGCAATTAGAGCGCATTACAGCACAGTGGCCAGACAATAATGTCGCGTTACCTCGTGGTATTATTCACGCTGATTTATTCCCTGATAACGTGTTCTTCATTGGCGATAACATTTCGGGCCTTATTGATTTTTATTTTGCCTGCACGGATTGGCTTGCCTACGATGTAGCGATTTGCCTTAACGCATGGTGCTTTGAGAAGGATGGCGCTTTCAATCTCACCAAAGGTCAAGCATTTTTATATGGCTATCATCAGATACGCCCCTTTACACCTGATGAGCACAAACACTTTAATGTGCTGTGTCAGGGTGCAGCGTTACGCTTTTTACTCACCCGTCTGGTTGATTGGTTTAACGTGCCTGAAGGGGCTCTCGTGAAACGTAAAGACCCTCTCGAATATGATCGCAGGTTGCGCTTTCACGCGCGTGTTACGAGCCCTAGTGCCTATGGCTGGCCTGAAGGAACGTGATGAATAAACAAGATACAGCGTCCTCCTCTCCGTCTTCTTCTTCCGTCATGGTGTTTACGGATGGCGCATGTTCAGGCAATCCAGGGCCTGGGGGATGGGGGGCGCTGCTGCGATTTAATGGCGTTGAAAAAGAGCTTTCCGGCGCTGAAGAAGATACCACCAATAACCGCATGGAATTAATGGCGGCGATTGTCGCGCTTGAGACGCTAAAGCGGCCATGCCGCGTCGATCTTTATACGGATTCGCAATACGTGCTCACGGGTATAACGCAATGGCTTGCCAACTGGAAAGTGCGCGGCTGGAAAACAGCCAATAAATCCCCCGTTAAAAATGACGATTTATGGCGACGATTGGATGAGGCCGTGCAGCGCCATAACATCACATGGCACTGGGTTAAAGGTCATGCTGGACATATTGAGAATGAACGTGTTGATGCTTTGGCGCGTCAGGCGATTGTTAACATGCGCAGCGGCGTATAACGATTTCAAAAATTCATGTCAAATCAAAAGTTTAACATCCTTCAAGTGCGTCATATTTTGTTGAGCCGATATAAAACCACGCGGTTCATTTCTTCGTAGACCTCTTGTCTACTCTCACACAGGATTTCATCATGGCATATTTTCTCGTTCTCGCGGCCAGTAGCGGTATTGGCCAAGCCACCACGGCTATGCTCAAAGCACAGGGGCATCAGGTTTTTACAACAGCGCGAGACACCCATAAAATCATGCCTGATGCGGTCGGTGATATTGCTCTTTTTGATGAAGCGGATGCGTTGTTTGGTAAAGCGCTTGAGCGCGGTTCACTCGACGGTGTTGTCAACTGTGCTGGCTCTTTATGGCTCAAGCCCGCACACCTTACACCACAAACTGCCTATGATTCCGTTATCAATGCTTCACTGACAACGGCTTTTGCAACCATTCGTGCTGCGGGAAAGCACATGAATAAAGGTGGTTCTGTGGTTCTCATCTCATCTGCTGCGGCGATGGAAGGACTGGCAAACCATGAAGCGATTGCAGCTGCCAAAGCTGGCGTTATCGGATTGATGCGCTCGGCTGCAGCAACATATGCTGGCATGAATTTGCGCGTTAATGCTGTTGCTCCCGGATTGGTTGCGACACCCCTGACACAAACACTTACCAGCAATGAAGGGTCACGCAAATACTCTGAAGCGATGCACGCGCTGGGACGCTTAGGCGAGCCTGATGATATAGCACGAGCGATTGTTTTTCTGCTTGATCCTGCCAACAGTTGGATTACCGGTCAGGTTCTTGGTGTGGACGGCGGTCTCTCACGGGTGCGGCCAAAAATGAAGGTCTAAAAAGCGATGCTTCCCTTCTCTCCTGCCCTCTCTCCTGCAATCACAGCGATCATGTTGTTGATTGCATCGAATGTGTTCATGACATTTGCGTGGTATGGTCATCTTAAATTTAAAGAAACGCCCCTTATCACGGTGATTATGGTGAGTTGGGGCATCGCATTTTTCGAATATTGTCTGCAAGTTCCTGCTAACAGAATTGGCCACACGGCCTTTAGTGCCGCAGAGCTTAAAACCCTTCAGGAAGTGATTACACTGATTGTGTTTGCGATTTTCTCTGTCTTTTATCTCAAAGAGTCATTGCACTGGAATCACTTCGTCGGATTTTCATTCATTGCAGCAGGTGCATTTTTCATTTTTCACAAATGGTGATGAAAAAAGCGCTTACTGACCAAACAGTTCTTCAGCAGCCGTGCCTAAACCAATGTCGGGATTTTTCGTGCAATATTCGCCTAACTTTGCACCATTTGATTTAAGCTTATCCAAATCAATCACGGACGGTGCTTTTTCATCTTGATAATAGCCATCCAGCCATGCAAGGGTTAAGCCAATATTGGCTCTACCACTGGCTTGCCAGTCTTTGCACTTGACTGTTCCTAAATCAAGAACTTGGGCAGAAGCTGTTTGTGCAAAGCACGCAAAAACAAGCACATATAATGCTTTAGATATTTTCATGGTCTTACTCCAATGGGCACTATGCTCCATTGGTGAAGCTAGACCTGATTAAGGCTATTTTCAATCTACAAAGCCGAGTTGGCGCAACGTATAATGAAGGCGTGCACGGAAAAGCATCCAGACTGAAATCGTTTGCTGCGTGGCGTAATCATCATATATGAGCGCACTCCCTGCTGAGTTTGCCACTCTTTGTAACAGTGCAACTTGTGCCTGTGGTGATCCAGTGCGCCCCATGATGTTTGCTCTCCCCAGTTTTCTCTTCTCATTCAACTATGGTTGAATCATTTTAAAACTGTCTGAAGATTAAGCAGGTTGATGCTTTTAAGATGCACGATTCACATCAAAAAATAAACCAAGCATATTTATGCATAATGGAGCGTAAAATGTCATGAGGGCTATTGAACGAGAATAAATGGCGCGGGTGACGGGACTCGAACCCGCGACCTCCGGCGTGACAGGCCGGCACTCTAACCAACTGAGCTACACCCGCAACATAACGTGCATAAAGCGCGTGGAGGATGAATAAGCTGTCCCCTCCATAAATGTCAAGCTTCTTGCGTGTCATCTTGTCATATTATGATGAAGGGGTGTTAATGCGCTGTAAAATCTGCATGAAAAGCACGCTTGGATCCGTTGCTGAATAAAATGTCCAGTCTGGCATCGTATGCCGCCACCACGTCATTTGACGTTTGGCATATTGGCGCGTTTCGATTTTAGCACGCTCAACGGCATGATCATAGCTCACAGTGCCGATCAGCGATTTCATGAGCCATGGCACGCCATGCGCACGCATAATAGGTAATGCAGGGTCAAGCAGACGTGCAGCAAGATGCTCCACTTCCTCAAGTGCACCATTTGTGATCATATGATCAAAGCGCTGATTAATCCGCTCAATCAACGCGGCTCGTTCTGGCACAAGAAAAAACGCATGAACCAAGCGCTCAGAAAATACGCCATCATGTTGTTGCTTTTGAAACTCGGACAAGGAGCGCCCTGTGGCTTCTTTGACTTCAAGCGCACGCAAGATGCGCTGTTTATCGCAAGGCTTTAATCGTGCACCCATGACAGGATCAAGCGCTATGAGGCGGGTGTGAAGCTGGGACGCTTCAAGGTGTTGAGCTTCATGCCTCAAGCGCGTGCGCAGCGCATCTGGAATTGTCGGTACATCGACTAATCCTTGTTGAAGCGCTTTAAAGTAAAGCCCTGTTCCGCCAACAAAAATAAGTGTTTTATGTCTTAGGTCTGGATTATTCAGTAGGGTTTTCACGTCACTAAGATAATGCGCCACTGAATAATTGATCGCGCCATCGACATGGCCATAAAGATAATGCTGGGTCAGCGCTTCTTCCGCCACAGAGGGACGTGCCGTAAGCAGGCGCAGATCTGCATAAACCTGCATCGAATCAACGTTGATGATTACACCGTCGAGCTTAGCTGCAAGGTCAAGCGCAAGCGCTGATTTTCCAGACGCGGTGGGCCCCGCAATCAATAAAATCGGCGGAAGTGATTGCGGGTGTTTACACGGGTCTTCGGTCACAGGATAAACCGTGAGTGCCTAAACCTGCATAATCTCTTTTTCTTTCACAGTAAGCGCTGAATCAATTTCAGAGATGGCTTGATCAGTCGCTTTTTGCACTTGATCAGCGTGGCGCACCTGATCATCCTCGCTAATGTGCTTATCTTTTTCGAGTTTTTTAAGCAGGTCCATGCAATCGCGGCGGACATGGCGCGCAGCAACACGCGCTTCTTCAGCGTACTTGCCAGCGACTTTGACCATCTCTTTACGACGCTGTTCGTTCATTTCAGGAATACGTAAACGGATCGTCTGACCTTCCGTTTGTGGATTAAGACCTAAATCAGATTCGCGAATCGCCTTTTCAACAGCGGACACCATGCCGCGATCCCAGACCTGAACGCTCAACAACCTTGCTTCTGGCACGCTCACAGTCGCAACCTGATTAATGGGCATCAATGCGCCATATGATTCAATTTGTATTGGATCAAGCAATGAGGATGAAGCACGCCCTGTCCGCAAACTGGCAAGATCGTTCTTGAATGCGGCCACAGCGCCCTGCATACGCCGTTTAACATCATTGATATCAAAGGAAGGAGGAGGAGCCATGATAAACCTCTCATGAAAAATGAAAAAGACTTTACGGGCTAATCACCGTTGCGGGTGAATCACCTTGCAAAATGGATGTTACGGAGCTTGGCGCGTGAACCGAACCAACAAGAATCGACAAGCCGCTTTCTTTTGCGAGCGCGAATGCCGCAGCATCCATGACCTTGATATCAAGTGCAAGACACTCATCATGCGTTATACTCTGGAAGCGACGCGCTTTAGGATCTTTCATCGGATCAGACGTGTAAACACCATCGACTTGCGTTGCTTTAAGCACAGCCTGACACTGCATTTCTGATGCACGCAGCACAGCGCCGGTATCCGTGGTGAAATAAGGCTGCCCTGTACCACCAGCAACAAGCACAATGCGCTTTTTACTTAAATGGGTGAGCGCTTTTTGACGCGAGAACGTTTCACAAATGGAGGGCATCGGCACGGCTGACATGGTGCGCGATGATATCCCTGCTTTGGTCAGGGCGCTTTCAAGCGCGAGCGTATTGATGACAGTGGCGAGCATACCCATGGCATCGGCGGTTGGGCGCTCAACAATACCCTCTTGCGATAACTTTGAACCACGCAAAATATTGCCGCCACCCGTCACGATCGCTAACTCAAAACCAGCATTCGATGCTGTCGCAAGATCAATAGCCAAATCAGCAAGAAGCTTTGAATCAAGCCACTCATGATCACCTGCAAGCGCTTCGCCCGATAACTTAACCAGAACTCGCTTAAAGCGTTTGACCATGACGTTAGCCCTCTCTCACATGCATAACCTGAATTAAGCAGCGCCAGCAGCAGCAGCCACTTCAGCGGCAAAATCACTTTCCGCCTTTTCAATACCCTCACCTAGTGCATAGCGCACATAAGCTTTAAGGACAATCGCACTACCTACACGTCCTTCTGCGTCCTTAAGGGCTTGAGCAACTGTTTTGCCACCATCATGGATATAAGCTTGCTCAAGCAAGCAATTTTCCTTGGCATAGCTTTTAAGGCCGTTTTCAACAATTTTCTCTAAAACATTGGCAGGTTTGCCCTGGTTTTTGTCAATGAGAATTGCTTTTTCACGCTCCAGCACATCAGCCGACACGCTATTCACATCAAGGGCAACAGGGTTTGTGGCAGCGATATGCATCGCAAGTTGACGACCCAATGTCGCTAATTCGTCAGCTTTACCTTGTGATTCAAGTGCGACGATCACGCCAATGCGTCCAAGTCCTTCACCCACACTGGCATGAACATAAGATGCGACAACGCCTTGAGAGACCTCAAGAGTTGTTGAACGGCG
The DNA here is from genome assembly GCA_044356745.1 of Beijerinckiaceae bacterium. GTDB lineage: Bacteria > Pseudomonadota > Alphaproteobacteria > Rhizobiales > Beijerinckiaceae > JBIKVP01. The sequence continues at coordinate 6,523 of JBIKVP010000061.1, forward strand.
CAATGTCATATTTTCGCCGATGGTTGCAATCGCATTTGCAATCGCATTCTCAACTGTACCCCCTTGAGGATGAGCGGCCGCTTTAATCGCTTCAACATCATCACCAATGGTAAGTGCTACCTGCGCAACGGCCTTAACGAGATCTTGGAACTGCGCATTTTTTGCGACGAAATCTGTTTCAGAATTCACTTCAACGGCAACGCCGCGTGTGCCTTGGGTTGCAATTGCAACCAATCCTTCAGCCGCAATACGGCCTGATTTTTTAGCGGCTTTGGCAAGCCCCTTCTTACGTAGCCAATCAACGGCGGCTTCAATATCGCCTTGTGTCTCGGCGAGTGCGCCTTTGCAATCCATCATCCCTGCGCCTGTTTTATCGCGCAATTCTTTGACCATCGCTGCTGAAATGACTGTCATCACTTGGGTTCCTGTTCTGTTGATCTGTGTGCACCAATCCGATCCACACCATGTTAAAATCTCATGTGTTCTTAGGCTCATCGCGCAAAAACGCATGGTTAGAAGACGTTTGGCTAAAAGCGGAAAAGCGCGACACTCGCGCTTTTCCTTTCGTTTCAAGATAGTGACGCAAGCGGGTTATTGTGCATCAAGCAGAGCACGCGCCTGTGCAATCCAACCATCACGTTCAATACGGCCATTCAATTTCAGCGTGGTATCAAGTGATGTGACATCATTCGCCTTCATCGCCACAACTTGCCAGTAATGGAATACGCCCGCTTCATTGAGTTTTGTTTCTAGTTGAGGGCCAACACCGTGAAGCTTCGTGAGATCATCGGCCGCGCCGCGCGGAGCTGTGAGAAGTTCAAAAGCTTCCGTTGGCTCATCACCTGAATCATTGGCTGCTTTTGGTGCAACAACAGCTTCCAGAATAGGCGCTTCAGCCGCACCAAGATCAACACCTTGATGGCCTTGTGCGCGTGAAATGCCTTCAATCGCTGCACGGGCAATCAGATCACAATAAAGCGCAATCGCACGACCTGCATCATCATTGGCGGGAACCATGTACGTGATGCCATCGGGATCACAATTGCTATCAACAATCGCTGCAACAGGAATGCCAAGACGCTGTGCTTCTTTGATCGCGAGTTGTTCTTTGTTGGTATCAATTACGAAAATCAAATCAGGCACGCCGCCCATGTCTTTGATTCCGCCCAAAGCTTTTTCAAGCTTTTCACGCTCACGCGCGAGCATCAGGCGCTCTTTTTTTGTCAGCCCCTGTGCGCCACCAGCGATGATCTCGTCAACTTTACGTAAACGCTGGATTGACGCTGAAATTGTTTTCCAGTTTGTCAGCATTCCGCCCAACCAACGTGAATTGACATAATACTGCGCACAACGCTTTGCGGCATCGGCAACAATGTCTGCGGCCTGACGCTTCGTACCCACGAACAACACGCGTCCGCCTTTAGCCACGGTATCTGTGACCGCTTGAAGCGCACGATAAAATGCAGGAACGGTTTGTGAGAGGTCAATAATATGAATTTTGTTACGCTCGCCAAAGATATAGGGAGCCATTTTTGGGTTCCAGCGGTGAGACTGGTGACCAAAGTGTGCGCCTGCTTCAAGCAGTTCGCGCATAGAAACATCAGGTAGTGCCATTGTACTTCTCCGGTTTGTCCTCCGCGAAAGAAGACCTGATTATCAGGCCACCGGAAACTTGATCATGTGCGTTGAGCCCATGATACAATCAATGAATGCACCCACAACATGCTCAAAAATTTGAACAAAGCCAAAGGGAAACACCCACCGAAAGCTCCCCTTCGCGTGTGTGATCCGCTCGCTATATCAGTGTGTGATAAAATTGGCAAGTTAAGAGAATGCAATCAGAGAAAACAATGAAGGCCTGCGTTTAAAATATGAGAGTTGGCTTTTCGATAGGCTTGTCACAGCACAGATTTTAAAACCATCCTAACGTGAGCGGCATGGATGATAATCATCAACTTTGCTTCAAAGTGAAACACAATCCTTAATGTAGCATATAATTATTGAAACCATGCACATCATGATGTTTCACTCAGTTTACAAAAGAGCGACTAAATGCAGCGAGAATGACGTTTTATCAAACAGAACAAAGCATGAAAATTTCAGAAGAAGTGATTCGTGCCCGTTGTGTTCCCGTTCGCTTCTAATTGTTAAAAGATATTGTGAATAACGGATCACAAAAGATAAGATATTTTTAATAATATTGCTTATTTATCAATTTGTTAAGTATTGTCTCATGCCGATCAATTTTGCGCAATAAAAAAAACGACGCTCTTTATGAGCGCCGCTTTTGTATCATCAGTATTACTTTTAATTAGCGAACAACAACCACGCGAGTGCCGACGCGTACGCGCTCATAAAGATCAATCACATCTTCATTGAGCATACGAATGCAGCCCGATGATACAGCTTGACCAATCGTTTCTGGCTCATTTGATCCGTGAATGCGGTAAAGCGATCCGCCCAGATAGAGGGCACGTGCGCCAAGCGGATTATCTGGTCCACCTGCCATATACTTAGGCAGATCAGGACGACGCTTGAGCATTTGCGCAGGTGGACGCCAGTCTGGCCACTCACGCTTCATCGTCACAGCTTTCGTGCCGCCCCATTCAAACCCTGGACGACCAACGCCTACGCCATAACGCACGGCCTGCCCACCTGATAATACATAATACATGCGGCGTTCTTGCGTTGAAACGATGATCGTGCCCGGTGCATAGCGACCATTGTATTCGACGATCTCACGTGGGATTGCTGTCGCCTGAGCCTTAAAGGTGTCAGACTGTTGTACAAGTGGCTGACGTGTCAACGGATCAAACTCGTATGCTATGGCGGATGTTACGCCAAGCGATCCGAGAAATGCTCCACCAACAGCAGCACTGAAGATAAATGAGCGACTCATATTTGCCTCTGTGTCCTATTGAGATTAAAATCAATCATATCATAATGAGTGGCTCTAACCGAATTTAATACGCATGATAATTGTCATTATCGACCCGTATATCATCTTTGAACGCACCCCTCACCACATATGAACATAATGTACAAAGCTTAAATGTGCTTCAACGCACAAGGTTGATTTTTATTTACCTTGTGAGAACACCTTGAGCGTGCTCTTTTAGCAACAGTCGCAAGATGATAAAGAGAAACGCATCATGACGAAACGAAGTTCCTTTCAACTTTTACGCACTGTGATTGCACATCGACGCTCACACGTGAGTGATTTGATTCTCGCAGTGGTGCTGGCATTTGTCGCGGGTGCGATTAATGCGGGGGGATTTCTAGCGATAGGACAATATACGTCTCACATGACGGGTTACCTTTCGATTATGGCGGATCATATCGCGCTTGGATCCCTCACTGTGGCAGCTATCGCGTTTTTGGCAATCATGTCTTTTATAGCGGGTGCGGCAACGTCTGCGATTTTAATTAACTGGGCGCGTGGCCATTCGCGCCAACTTCAATATGCGCACCCCATTGCTTTAGAGGGTGTGCTCTTGCTGGCTCTTGGTTTATTGGGTGCGCTTAGCAAGCCGACACCGCTTTTTCTAACACTCGCCGCTCCTTTATTGTGTTATGTTATGGGGCTGCAAAATGCGATAATTACGAAGCTTTCAGGCTCACGATTGCGCACAACCCACGTGACCGGAATGATGACTGATATTGGTATTGAAATGGGGAAAATGCTGTATTGGAATCGGGGTACTTTAACAGCGTCACACCAGCGTGTTGTCGCGAATATGAATAAACTGCGTCTTCTTTTGCAAATCGTCGGTGCATTTTTTATAGGCGGTGTCATTGGTGCATTAGGATTTGGTATTATTGGTTATAGTTTTTGTGTACCGCTCGCTTTGATACTCTTTCTTTTTTCTCTTCCACAACTTGTTTATCGTTATAACCAGCCATAAGAAAAGCTGCTCTGGGAAAGCTTCTTGAATGTATATGTTTCGCCTTTATGCGCGTGTCCTTCAGCAACTCGGCTCTGAATTAAAGCTCGGACTGGTTTTAACCACTGCTAATATCTTTTTGGCGATTGCGGCTTTTGCCGAACCCGTCTTGTTTGGAAAAATTATTGATACACTTGTTATGGCACAGACCAAAGCGACGAAGCCTGAGTGGGCAACGCTTATGCCCCTCATTATTGCATGGGTGACATTTGGTTTGTTTACTATTGGTGCAGGCGTTCTTGTTGCGCTTCATGCAGATCGCCTCTCGCATCGACAACGCTTAGCGGCTATGGCGAATTATTTTGAACATGCGCTCAATTTACCGCTGTCTTTTCACAGTCAAACGCATTCAGGGCGTGTGCTTAAAGTGATGCTTGAAGGCTCAAACGGGATGGCGTGGCTATGGCTCGGATTTTTTCGTGAGCACTGCGCGGCGTTGGTAGCACTCGGCGTTTTATTGCCTCTGACACTTTTTCTCAATTGGCGACTCGGTTTATTGCTGTGTGTACTTGTGGTGATCTTTGCTGTTCTCACTACCTTAGTGCTGCGCAAAACGGAAATACTCCAAAGCAAAGTAGAGCAACATCACTCTGGATTGGCTGAATTTACATCTGATGCGCTGGGAAATCTGCCTGTTATTCAAAGCTTTACACGCGTTGAAGCGGAAGCCAAAGCGCTTAAAGGCATTATGCATCAACTGCTAACGGCACAAATTCCGGTGTTGTCTTGGTGGGCGATTGCTTCAGTTGCGACACGCGCTGCTGCAACATTGACGGTAACGGGCATTTTCCTGCTCGGCACTTGGCTTTATATGCTCAATTTGGCCACGATCGGTGAAATCGTGACGTTTATGAGTTTGGCGGGTATGTTGATCGGACGTTTAGATCAGTCCGTGCAGTTTATAAACGCACTCTTCATGCAAGCGCCGAAAATGCAGGAGTTTTTCGGCATTCTTGACACCACGCCTACGGTTCACGATAGACCTGATGCCATTAATGTGGGTACGCTTGAAGGGAATGTGATCTTTGATAATGTCACATTTTCTTATACGGGTAAAAAACCTGCTGTGCTTGATGCATCATTTGATGTTAAAAAAGGTGAGACGATTGCGCTGGTGGGCGCAACAGGGTCAGGAAAGTCCACAACGCTTGGACTACTTCACCGCGTGTTTGATCCACAAAGTGGACGTATCCTCATCGACGGTCATGACATTCGCGACATCACATTAAAAAGCTTACGGCAAAATATTGCTGTGGTTTTTCAAGAGCCGATGCTATTTGCGCGCACAATCCGTGAGAATCTTCTAACCGGAAAACCTGATGCGACGGATGACGAGCTCATGGAAGCACTGACTCGCGCTCAGGCTAAAGAGATGATTGAACGTCAAAGCGATGGCTTGAATACACTCATTGGTGAGCGTGGACGTTCACTTTCGGGCGGAGAGCGTCAAAGGTTATCGATTGCGCGCGCTTTACTTAAAAACCCGCCGATTCTTATCCTTGATGAAGCCACAAGCGCTCTTGATGCAACAACTGAAACCCAACTGCAAATTGCACTCAATGAAGTCATGAAGGATCGCACAACATTTGTGATTGCCCATCGACTCGCAACCATTCGCCATGCACATCGCATTATGGTGTTTCGAGATGGGGAGATTATCGAAATGGGAACCTTTGAGCAATTGGTCAATAAGGAGGGTACTTTCGCTCAACTGGCAAGGGCACAGTTTTTGATAACAGAGACAGCGAGTTAAACGCTCTTTGTGTATATTAATTGCTCTTGTCTTTAACCACTAAAAGACCAGAGCGTGATGTCGCTGCATGGCCATGGTCGGTTTTATTCCATTGAAAAGGCGCACGGATTAGCTCAACAAGTGCACACCACGCCGCAAATGACATCAAAATGTAATATACCCCTCACATTTGAAGAGTTGGTGCCTGAAGTATTTTGAAGTTATCGGATAGGCGGTCAACCCATAATCGTGCTTTTTGCGGAAAAGTGGTATTCAGGAAGCCAAGGATGGCCTTCACGA
>JBIKVP010000127.1:0-3450 GCA_044356745.1 Beijerinckiaceae bacterium
TCGTGAAGGCCATCCTTGGCTTCCTGAATACCACTTTTCCGCAAAAAGCACGATTATGGGTTGACCGCCTATCCGATAACTTCAAAATACTTCAGACACCAACTCTTCAAATGTGAGGGGTATAAATGTCAAAGGGCGATGAGATAAATTCTTCGCTTCAGTAACAATGACATTTAAAACATAAGTTCGTGAACTACCTTTCCCTCACTATAAACTGCAATTCTTTATCTGCCGGCCACTTGATGCGATAAGCGAAAGTGATGGCGCGACTTTCTTGGGGGGCGAGATCATAACTCCATGTCATGACACCGCGTTTTGCGTCTTTGGGTTCGGGCGTTGTGTCTGCTGCTGGTTTCGTAACAGATGTTGTTTGTGAAAGAAGGTCAACATTCAGCGTACTCACTTCTGAAAAGGGGACGCGATCTTGCACGATAACATTCATAGCAAATGGATAACCGTTTTTGATGGTTGTTTTAAATTCGCGTGTATCCGTTTTTGTACTGCCTAAAAACGACGGATCAGTTTCGCGACGTTTAATCGGAACACGTGATACACTCACCTGCTCACTTGCACCAAATCCAAGTTCAACTGTCTCACCAGAAGGCGTTGCTGTTAAACGTCCTTTACCGATATAGCTCTCATCACGGTGTAAAAGCACATCGCCACTCAATAACGTAGCATCTTCATCATTCGTAAATTGGGCTTGCAGATAAGCAGTTTCATCAAGAACGGGCACAGTTTTAACGGACAAACGCGGCTCATAAGTCTTTTTCGAAAGCGCGAATGTTTTTGATGCACCATCTTGTGGAACATTCACTTTTCCAGCAATCGCAAACTGTGCTTGATACGTCCCTGCTTCCAGTTGAGCAAATTGCTCTTGGGAAGGTTTGTCTTCAAGAAGAGGCGCTGCAGGTGCTGCAACGCTTTCCATCATAATATTTGATCGCGCCTCATCGGCCGCCGTTTTACTGAGGGCACGACCAGAAGCATAAGGCACGGGTTGAGGTCTATATTCAACATAACCCACTTGAAGCGCGGATAAATCAGGCGCAGCCGTTCCCCGATTGGCACGCGTGGTCGCAACATTGAGACTGACATTCGTCCATTCTTCACCAGTGCGCTGTTTAATCTGCGCACGGCGGGTCAGCTCAAGTTTTGGTTTACTCGCCTCTTGTCCTGTTGTGATCAGACGCGCATCATAAATCGGCTGCCATGATGCGCCCGACACACGGTAATGCACACGCAATGTGCCTGAAGCCGCAGCCGATGTTTCAAGCGCAATCGTGACATCGCGTTTGGGTGCCCCCACCTGAACAGGGCGAGGACGCGCGCGTTCTTTAACCTGTATCTCAGCCTCTACATCACGTTGTTGACTCTTAAGAACACGCAAATCTTCATTCACTTTGAGTAGAGCCTGCCCAACCTGATCCCACACCGTATTCCATGTTGCAGGGTCTAGGGGTTTGCTATCCGGCCCCGCACGTTCAGGGCTCGCTTGCGCATAACGCTCTATCGTCGTTTTTTTTGTCTCAAGCGCACTGATTTGCACACTGAGTTTATCGCGTTGCTCCTTGAGGTTTTTGATCGTCGTCTCAAGTGCTGCGTCAATCACAGGCTGTGCATCACCCGGAATAAGCTTCACATCAACCGCACCAATTTGAAGTGTTCCTGTGCCCTGCCCTTCAACACGCAATGATGCTGGATCAAGAGATGCGGGCAAACCTTTCAACAAAACGTTTGAAGAACCTGCGGGTAGGTCAAAACGTCCCGTGCGGGTAATGTGCGCACTATCGGGATAAACCGTAACCTGATCAACAACAGTTTTAAGCTCAATATCAGCCGCCCAAACGGGCATGTGAGCGGGAGTTAATGAGCACAACAAAAATGCCGTTGAAAAAGTAGCATATTGGCTTGGCTGCAATAATTTTTTCATATTTCCCCCGTCTTATAAAGCATTCTTGATGGAGGATCATGTGGCTAAGACTATGAAAAAATTGTGTCGTTTTTCTTGTCGTTTGTTGGGAATTGCCAGTGTGTGTACTTTTTTAGCGGCTTGTCAGCAAACCACACCACAATCAACACCTGTTATGATTGCCCCCTCTCAACCTGTATCAGGTGTCACACCATCCTCTTTTCGACTCCCTGATGGTGCAGGATGCGTGGGTGATGTCGCCCGCTATCGCGCTGTGATGGATAATGATTTAGCAACAGGACATGTCAGCGCGTCTGTACATGGACGCGTAATCGCTGAAATTAATGAAGCCGATAACGTTTGTCGCTCAGGTCAAGATGCACAAGCAAGTCGCATGATACGCGCAACACAAGTTAAATTTGGTTATAAGGCGGGTTAAAACGTCACAAAATACCACGCACTCTATGTTTCATTTGATTTGACACTTCTTTTTGTTGCGCAAGCACGTCTTGGTCTTTTATATACGCGCTCACAGAGTGAGGATTCTTCGAATGACATATTGCGTAGGAATATTAGTCCAAGATGGCTTGGTGATGATTGCGGATACACGCACCAATGCGGGCTTGGATAACATTTCAACGTTTCGCAAACTTCATGTGTTTGAACAACCAGGCGAGCGTGTGATCATGCTCTCAACTGCGGGCAACCTGTCGATTTCACAATCTGTCGTCAGTTTGATTACGGAAGGGCTTTACAACCCCGACACCGATGAAGATGAGAAGCTCATCGAAATGCCCTCTATGTTTCGCGCGGCGCAGCTTGTCGGGCGCGCTGTGCGTCATGTTCGTGCGAGTGACGGCGATGCAATGAAAAAAGAAGGCATATCGTTTGATGTATCCTTTCTTATTGGTGGGCAAATTAAAGACGGCCCCTTACGCCTTTTCATGATTTACACACCCGGCAATTTTATTGAATGCGGTGCAGATTCCCCTTTCTTTCAAATTGGTGAGCACAAATACGGCAAACCTATTCTTGATCGCTCCGTCAATTATGACAGCAATCTTTATGATGCCTTGAAGATTAGCCTGATTTCAATGGACTCGACAATGCGCTCAAATTTGGGGGTTGGTCTCCCGATTGATATGGCCATTTTAAAACGAAACGATCTTAAAACTGAAGTCATCAAGCGTATTGATGCCAGTGATGCATATTTCAGTGACGTGAGAGAACGTTGGTCAGCAGCACTGCGCGCCGCACATCTTGCAATCCCTGCACCAACCTATCACGAGAAAAGCCTTTAACGCCTTCTACAACTTATTTGTAGATTAAAAACTGATCATATTTTTCCAGTTTTTTTCTGTTAATATCTCCTGCAATAATGCTATTATTGGGATGACAAACATTCAATAAAAAGTGTAGCTATATATACCCCTCGTGAGTGAAGAGTTGGCGTTATCTTTTTATTAAGGTTGTTTTGATTCCAATTTGGTATGGGTACGCTTTTAGAACCAGACCAACGTCAGGAGCTTTTGAAACGC